>VGYY01000061.1 GCA_016872815.1 Planctomycetota bacterium | reverse complement strand
CGCAGGGCCAGCAGCTGCTCGTCGGGCCAACCGGCCGCGCCGACGCACAACGCCAGCGCGAACGCGAGCAGCAGCGCGATCGGCGCCAGCAGCACTCGGCCGGCGGCGGGGCGCGGTCGCGGGGCGTCGCTCATGGCGGATGGAGGCGCGCGGCGAGCGCCTCGATGCCGTCGATCAGGCGCGGGCTCGATCGCAGCAGCGCATCGCGCTCGAGGTCGGTGATCACGCGGCCGGCGGCGAACGCGGCGAGGCCGGCGATCTCCGGCCGCTCGTGCAGCGCTCGCCCTGGCGGGTGGAGGAGCACGACCCACTCGGGCGCGCGCTCGAGCAGCGTCTCGCGATTGGCCTGGAAGTACCCCTGCGGCGCGTCGCCGAACACGTTGACGGCGCCGGCGGCCGCGATCGCCTCGTGCACGAAGCTGCCGCGGCCGACGGTCCAGCAGCCCGGTTCGTCGACCTCGACGTAGACGGTCGGCCGCGGCGTGCGCCCCGCGTGCCGCCGCGCCAGCGCCGCGAGACGCTCGCGCAGCCCGTGCGTCAGCGCCCGCGCGGACGCTTCGGCGCCGACGATCGCGCCGAGCGCGGCGACCTCGGTCAGCAGTTCCTCGAGCGTCTGCGGATTGCTGCCGCGGATGGCGAGCCCGCGGCGCTTGAGGCTTTTCAGCGCCCGGTCATCGTCGGGTTGCACGGTCAGGATCAGGTCGGGCGCCAGCGCGAGGAGCGCCTCGACATTCAGGTTCTCGAGCCCGCCGAGGCGCGCGGCGACGCGGCCGTCCGGCAGGTCGGGACAGAAGGCGCTGGTGCCCACCAACCGGCCGCCGGCGCCGAGCGCGATCAGCGTCTCGGTGCAGCTCGGCGCCAGCGAGACGATCCGCTGCGGCGGGGCGGCGCCGCCAGCGACCGCCTGGCGCGGGGGTTCCGCCGGCTCGCCGCAACTGCTGAGCGCGAGCAGCAGCGCACCGAGGCGGCGGCGCGTCACTCCTGGCGCAGCGTCACGGACGACGTGGGCGTCTCCCACAGCTTGATCTCGTGCAGCTTCGCCCGCGGCAGCTTCCCATCGAGCTTGGTCCAGATCCACAGCGCGACGTTCTCGGCCGAGGAGATCGGGATCAACTCGTTCAGGTAGCGGTGGTCGAGCACCTGGACGACCTCGCGCTCGACGATGTCGCCGAGGATCGCGAAGTCGAGCGCCATCCCGGTGGCGGCATCGATCGGTGCGGCGATCGTCACCTGCAGGCGATAGGTGTGACCGTGCAGCCGCTCGCACTTGCCGTGGTAGTTCGGCAGGTTGTGGGCCGAGTCGAAGGTGAATTCTTTCGTGACCAGCATCGCGGGGAATCGTAGCGGCAGCCGGCGCGACCTGCGCTCAGTCGGCGCGGCGCGGCGCGTGGATCAGGCTCATGATCTCCTCGCGCGTGGCCGGGTTCCTGAGGCACAGCCCCCGCAGCGCCGAGGTGACCACCGCGCTCCCCGGCTTGCGCACCCCACGCACGGTCATGCACGTGTGGCTGGCCTCGACCACCACGGCGACCGCCTTCGCCTTCAGCCCTTCGGCGAGGAAGTCGGCGACCTGGCTGGTGAGGCGCTCCTGCACCTGCGGTCGGCGGGCGAAGGCGTCGAGGATCCGCCCGAGCTTCGAGATGCCGAGGATCTTGCCGTCCGGGATGTAGGCGATGTGCGCCCGCCCGGTGAACGGCATCAGGTGGTGCTCGCAGGTCGAGTGGAACGGGATGTCGCGCACCAGCACGACCTCGTGGTGGTGCTCGTCGAAGACCGCCTGCAGGTGGACGGAGGGATCCTCGCGCAGGCCCGAGAAGAGCTCGGCGTACATGCGGGCGACCCGTCCCGGCGTCTGCTTCAGCCCGTCGCGATCGGGGTCCTCGCCGATGGCTTCGAGCAGCGCGCGCACGGCCGCCTCGATGCGGGCGTGATCGACCATGGCGGCGGCTCCGGCGGAAGGGGGGGCGGGAAAAGGGGCGCCCCTTCTTGCGTCCGCCGCCGCCGTTGTCAACCTGAGCCTCCATGCGCCCGCGCTGGTTCCTGTTTCCCCTGCTCGCGCTCGCCGGCGCCTTGGCGCGAGGCGACGAGGCACCGCTCGACGGGACCGTCGCGCAGCGATTGCGGGAGCGGCTCGCGGCCGGCCGGATCGCCGAGGCGCAGGCGGCGATCGCCGAGATGCAGGCGGCGCCGCACAGCCGCCACGGCCTGCTGCTGTGGGAGGCGACGCTGCGCGCGCTGCGCCGGCTGGACGTGCTCGAGCGCGACCTGCCGCGGCTCGAGACCGACCGCGCCGCGGCGCAGGCGGAACTCGCGGCGCTGCGCGACTCGACCAGCACGTCGCAGAAGAAGCGGGCCGAGGCGCGGCTCGCGGCGCTCGATGCGGAACTCGGCGAGCGTTCGGCCCAGCTCCTGGTCGAGGAGCGGATCGAGGCGGTCGCGCGGGCGGCGTACGCCGATCTGCTGCCGAAGCTGCTGCCCGACGCGTGCGACGAACTGGCGCGCCAGCTGCTCAGGAAGCTCGCGCAGGAGCGCGACGCGCTGGCTGACCGGCTCACCATCGAGATGGCCGCGCCGGTGCCCTCCGGTCGCGTGATGGTGCCGTTGATGGCGCTGCTGCACGAGAACGCGACGGCGGTCGAGCTCAAGGTCGCGCTGCTGGTCGGGCTCGGCCGGCGCGGCGACGCGGCGGCGGCGCCGGCGGTGGTGCCGGCGCTCGACCACGCCGACTGGCGGGTGCAGGTCGAGGCGATCGAGGCGTTGCGCCGCTTCCACCAGGCGAGTTCGATCCCGCTGCTGATCGCGCGGCTCGAGGCCGCGTCGGGCCGCGTGCGGGACGATCTCGGGGTCGCGCTGCAGAGCCTCACCGGCGAGAAGCTCGCCGCCGATGCGGACGCGTGGCGCGAATTCTGGCGGCGGACCGGCGGCAACGCGCCGCGACCGCCGCATCCCGTGCCGCGCGATCGCGCCGCGCAGCTGGCCGCGGCGGAACAGGCGGCGACGACCGCAGCCGGAGGGACCGAGTTCTTCGGCCTCGGTTCGTACAGCAAGCGGCTGCTCTTCGTGCTCGACGTGTCGGGCAGCATGCGACAGGCCGCGCAGATCGGGACCGACCGGACGCGCACCAAGCTGCAGGTGGCGCGCGCCCACCTGCGGCAGGCGATCGCTCAACTGCCCTCCGACGCGCTGTTCGACGTCGTGCTCTACGCCGGCGAAGTTCGCACCTGTTTCGGCCGGCCGGTGCCGGCCGACGACACGGGGAGGCAGGCCGCGGCGGCGTTCCTCGACACGGTGCTCGGCGAAGGCACCAACATCCACGGGGCGCTGCAGGCGGCGTTCGCGCTGGCGGTGGCGGGGGGGCGGTCGCCCGGGACGGCGCCCCCGGCCATCGACACGATCTTCTTCCTGACCGACGGCCAGCCGACCGCCGGTCGGGTGCAGTCGCCGGAATCGATCCTGCGCGAGGTGGCGGCGTGGAACCGCGCGCGGAGGTTGCGCATCCACACGATCGGCGTCGGCGCCGACCACGACCGGGCGTTCCTCGCCGAACTCGCGGCGATGAGCGGCGGCACCTACGCCGCGCGCTGAGCGGATCGCGGCGCTGCCGCCGGCGGGCCGCGGGTCAGCGCGCCGGCAACTTCAAGACGCTCCCTTCCGGCACGTTGGCCGGATCGGCGATCTTGTTCAGCGACTGGATCTCGCGCCAGCGACCGGCATCGCCGAGGTAGCGCGCGGCGATCCGCGACAGCGTCTCGCCCTTCACCAGCTTGTGCGTCCGTTCACCGGCCGGGTCGCCTGCGGGCGCCGGCTTCGTCGTCGGTTCCGTCGTGACGGCGGTGCCCGGCCCGAGCCGCAGCTTCGCGCCGACCCGCAGCGGCGCCTCGGCATCGAGTCCGTTCCAGGCGGCGAGCTCGCGGTAGCGCGTACCGGCGCCGAGTTCCTTCTCGGCGATGGTCCAGAGCGTCTCGCGCGCGGTGACTTCGTGGAACCGGATGGCCTCCGGCGCCGGCGGCTCCTTCTTCGGCGGCTCGCGCGTCTTCTCCTTCGCCTTCGCCGTCGCGTCTTCGCGCGGGGAATCGGTGCGGACCGGTTCGTCGTCGAGGATCTCGAGCGACTCTTCCGGCACCGAGCGCGGCGCGCCGCCGCCGATCACGAAGCGCGCCTTGTTGCCCGCCGGCGCCTCCTGCGGACGCGGCGTCGTGAACAGTTGCTCGAGCCCGAACGCGAGGCCGAACACGCCGGCCAGCAAGCCGAAAAGCAGCAGCTTGCGCATGACACCCTCCTGACTTCGCGCCCCCCGGGGTGGGGAGGCGCGGGCCGCCGGCGGGATGTTCTAGCCGCCGCGGGGCGTCGGCGAACGCGGGGAGCGGTTTTCCGGCGGAGGCGGCCGGTCGCCCTCCGGTCAGGCCCTGGCCGGGGGCGCCTCGCGCGCCGCCTTCCGTCGGAGCGTCCACTGCTCGATGTGCGCGACCAGCGGCGACGCGATGTAGATCGTCGAGTACGACCCGGTGATCACGCCGACGATCATCGCGAACGAGAAGCCCTCGAGCGCGTTGCGCTGGCCGACGTTGAACGCGAACAGGATCACCACCGAGAACAGCACCGTGAGCGAGGTCAGGATCGAGCGCGACAGCGTCTGATTGACCGAGCGGTCGATCAGCTCGCCGAGCGGCAGGCTCGAGCGCGGCAGGTTCTCGCGGATGCGGTCGAAGATGACGATCGTGTCGTTGATCGAGAAACCGATGATGGTCAGGAAGGCGGCCACGACGGTCAGGTCGACCTCGAGCTCGAGGCCGCAGGCGCGGGCGATGGCGATTCCGGCCAGCGACACCAGCACGTCGTGGATCAGCGCGGCGACGGCGGCGAAGCCGTAGCGGAACTGGCTGAACCGCAGCCGCGCGTAGACGATGATCATCACCAGCGACATCAGCATCGCCTTGATCGCCGAATCGCGCAGGTCCTCGCCGGCACGCGGGCCGACGTAGGACTTGGACGGCAGCGGGTTCGACAGCATCGTCTCGCGGCCGTCGGCGTCACGGACCCGCACCGACAGCTGACCACGGGCCTGCTCGATGCCGCCCGGGCTGCCGACGAACATGCCGCTGAAGTCGAACTCGGCGCCGGTGTCGGCGCCGGCCAGCTTCGCCTGCGAGATGCGGCGCGCCAGCGCGCGCTCGGCGTCGGCGCGGGCGACCGGCCGCTCGAAGCGGAGCTTCGCCGTCACCGCGACGCGTCCCTGGTCGTCCGGATCGGCCAGGACGAGGCCCTGGATGCCGTCCTCGACCAGCTTGCCGGTGAACAGCGTGGCGATGTCGGCGGCGAACCGCTGCTCGGGCGCCGCCTCGGTGCCGACGGCGCCGGTGGTGGCGGCGTCGAGGTCGGTCTGCTTGATCTTGACCTGGAAGCGGGTCGCCTTGCCGGCAGCGCCGCCGATCGAGACGACGTCGGGATTCTGGAACCGCTGCTTGACGGTCGCCAGCACTTCTTCCTGGGCCGCCGGTTCGCGCAGCTCGAGCTGCACCTCGAAACCGCCGGTGAAGTCCATCCCGTACTTCTTCTGGTCCTCGAAGATGAACAGGGTGACGCCGCCGATGATCACCGCAGCGGAGATCGCGTAGCACTTCTTGGCATGGTGCAGGAACCGGAAGTTTGGCGTGGCGAACAGGCGGAGCATGCTCATGCGGTCGAGGCCGCGCACCAGCATCCACTCGAAGAACGTGCGCGAGAAATAGACGCCGGTCAGCATCGAGGTCGCGATGCCGATCATCATCGACACCGCGAAGCCGCGGATCGTGCCGGTGCCGAACTGGTAGAGGAAGAAGCCGGTGATGAAGGTGGTGAGGTTGGCGTCGAAGATCGTGGTGTAGGCGCGCTCGAAGCCGTTCCGCACTGCCTGCGCCGTCGTCTTGCCCTTGTCGATCTCCTCGCGGATGCGCTCGGAGATCAGGATGTTGGCGTCCACCGCCATGCCGATGGTGAGGATCATCCCGGCGATGCCGGGCAACGTGAGCGTGGCGCCGAGCCACGACATCGCGGCCACCAGCAGCAGCAGGTTGGAGACCAGCGCGGCGACTGCGACGACGCCGTTCAGCCGGTAGTAGAAGAGCATGAACAGCCCGACCAGCGCCAACGCCACCAGCGTCGCGTTGACGCCGCGGCGGATCGACGCCTCGCCGAGCGACGGGCCCTGGGTGAACTTCTGCGCCAGCGTCGGGCTGGTCTGCAACGAGCCCGAGCGGATCACCGAGATCATCCGCTGGATCTCGTCACGGGTGAATCCCTCGGCGCCGCCGCGGATGATGCCGCGCCCCTCGATGCGGTCATTGATGACCGCGCTCGACTGGATGCGGTTGTCGAGCATCGTGATGATCGTCTGGCCGACGTTGCGCTCGGTCCAGTCGGCGAACTGCTGCGACGACTTGCCCGGCTTGATCTGGAAGCCGACCGCGGTCTTGCCGCTCTCCGGGTCGAGTTCGGGGTACACCCCCTCGAAGTCCTTGCCGGTGAAGTTCTGGCCCGGCCGCGGATCGAACCGGACCAGTTCCCAGGAATCGGGAGAATCCCAGCGGATGTCGTCGGGCGAGCGCTTGGCCTTGATCGCCTCGTCGCGCAGCAGCTTCGCGCTCTTCGGGATCCAGCGGCAGGTGACGCCGCTGCCCTCGCTCTTCAGGCCCGCGCTCAACTCGGAGAAGTCGGTGCGGTCGGTGATCTCCTCGCCGGCGATGGTGCGTTTGCTGATCGCCTCCACCAGCCGCTCGCGCTCGCTCGCTGGGTTGATGCCGGTCTCGGAGTAGGCGCGCAGCGTGAGTTCGAGGCGTCCGAGGCTCTCGAGCGTCTTCTGGATCGCGTCGGCTTCCTCGAGCGTGATGCCCGGGACCGAGACCTCGATCTGGTTGGTCCCGATGCTGCGGATCGACGTCTCCTTGACGCCGAGCGCATCGATGCGGCTGCCGTAGATGTCGAGCGCGGTGGTCAGCGTGTCGGCAAGGGTGGTCCCCGGCGGCAGCTTGCGCTCGTCGAACTCGTAGCGAAGCGTCACGCCGCCGCGAATGTCGAGGCCGAGCGTCACCGGCGACATGCCGTCGATCAGCAGCGGCTTGCCGACGAACCACAGGCTCAGCGCGCTCAGCGCCAGCACCACGAACGTTCGCAGCCTCAGGTTCTCACCCATGGACCGATGCGTCCCCGTCAGACGGAAACAGGGCGAGACGGCGCCAGGCGCCTCCCGCCCCGGTGGAATCGAGACGACTCAACTCGATCGAGACGGTCCGGCTCAGGACTTGGCGGCCGGCGCGGCGGCGGCTTCGCCCGGGACCAGTTCGCCGTCCTTGTCCTCGATCCGCTCGCGCATGCGCGCCGACTTGCCGGAGCGATCGCGCAGGTAGTAGAGCTTGGCGCGGTGCACGTGGTGGCGGCGGCGGACCTTGACGTCGGCGATGGCCGGCGAATGGACCGGGAAGATGCGCTCCACGCCCTCGCCCTGCACGATGCGGCGGACGGTGAAGGTCTTCGCGATGCCGGAGTTCTTCATGCAGAGCACGACGCCGCTGAAGAGCTGCACGCGCTCCTTGTCGCCTTCCTGGATGCGGACGTGCACGTCGACGGTGTCGCCGACGCCGAACTCCGGCGGGTTCTTCTTCTTGAACGACTCGACCGTGTGGCTCACTCGATCCATGGCTTCCCTTCCGTCGCTGCCTGCCTCGCCGCGCGCGCCTGCAGCAGGTCGGCGCGCCGCTCCTTCGTGATCAACAGGGACTGCTCGCGGCGCCAACGCGCGATCGCCGCATGGTCGCCGGAGAGGAGCACCTCCGGAACCGCCATCCCGCGGAACTCCCGGGGCCGCGTGTAGTGCGGGGCCTCGAGAAGATCGTCTTCGAATGATTCGTGGACCGTCGACTCGGGGTCGCCGGTGACTCCCGGCAGCAGCCGGGCGATCCCGTCGAGCAGCGCCAATGCCGCCGGCTCTCCGCCCGAGAGGACGAAGTCCCCGAGCGAGAGTTCGTCCCACGGCATGGCGAGGCGCACCCGTTCATCGATCCCTTCGTAGTGCCCGCACAGCAGCAGCAGACGCGGCCGCGCCGCGAGCTCGCGCAGCTTGCGCTGGTCGAGCCGGCGGCCGCGCGGCGTCAGCATCACCCGGTGGGGCGGACCGGAAGGCTGCGTCGCGGCGTCCTGCTCCAGCTGTTCGACGGCCGCGACGATCGGAGCGCACAGCAGCACCATCCCCGGTCCGCCCCCGAATGGGCGGTCGTCGACCGTGCGGTGGACGTCGTGGGTGAAGCCACGCAGGTCGACCGCCTGGACGGCGAGCGCGCCCTTCTCGACGGCGATCCGTGGCAATCCGTGCGCCACGAAGTCGTCGATGAGACGGGGGAAGAGGGTGAGTACCTGGACGAGCATCGAGGTCCGTCGGCGGAAGAACGTCGCGCCGCGACGGCCGCGACGCTCGCCGCGAGCCCCGAAACGCCGCGCGTGGCCGCACCGCACCACACGCCGCCCTCGGCTGGAAAGGGCGAGGAGTCTAGGATGGACGTCTCGGCGGTCAAGGCGGGCGCCCCGGGAGTTGCGCGCTATTCGCGCAGGCGCGCCGTCCCGGGCGCCACCGGGGAGTCGCCATGTTTCGCGGGATCATCGAAGGCGCCGCCCCAGTGCTGGAGCGCCGTGCCGTCGGCGAGGGCGCGCGCCTGGTCGTGGCGCTCGCCGCCATCGCCGACACGCTGGTGATCGGGCAGAGCGTCGCGATCAACGGCGCCTGCCTCACCGTCGTCGCGCGAACCGGCGACGCGGTGGCGTTCGACCTCGCCGGCGAGACGGTGCGGCGGACCCAGCTCGGAACGCTCGCGCCGGGCGATCTGGTGAACTACGAGCGCGCGATGCGGCTCGACGACCGGCTCGACGGCCACCTGGTGCAGGGCCACGTCGACGGCACCGGCACGGTCGCGAGCTTCGACGCGCGGCACGGCGACCACTGGCTGGTGATCCAGGCGCCGCAGGAGCTGCTCCGGCAGATGGTGCCGAAAGGGTGCGTCGCCGTGGACGGGATCTCGCTGACGCTGGCCGAGCTCGCGGCCGATCGCTTCGCCTGCACCATCGTCCCGCACACGCGCACGATGACCAACCTCGCCCGCCGCAAGGCCGGGGATCGCGTCAATCTCGAGTGCGACGTGCTGATCAAGTGGCTGGCGCGCCTGCAGCAGCGGAACGGCGGCGCCGGCTGAACCGCGACCGCGCAGCGCGCGCCGTCATCCGGGAGCGTCGCCGAGCTCGAGCTGGCGCTTGGCGTCGATCTCGGCGCGGTTCAGCCCGGCGTGGACGCGCTCGAACATGGCGGCCATCGCGTCGTCGCCGGCGCAGACCTTGCGCATCTGCTTCAGCAGCTGGAGCACCAGCCGCAGCGTCCGCACCAGATCGCCGTGGGAGGCGTTGGTGAGCTCGGAGAGCTGGTCGAACGACGCGCCGCGCCACCAGGCGCTGACCACGCCGGCGATGGCGAAATCGAGCTCGCGCGTGGTCGGGAAGATCTGCAGCGCCTGCTCGCGCTCGACCACGCGACCGACGATGCGCTCGGCATCGCCGCGCAGCGAGCCGAGCAGGCGCGGGTCGACCGGCCGGAACAGGTCGCTGCGCCGCTCCTCGAAGACGATGGCCGAGAACAGCACCGCGACCTGCTCGTCGTCGAGCGCGCGGAACAGCCCGGAATCGAGCAGCTCGACCGCCGGCAGCTCGTAGCCGTTGATCCGGCGGGCGATGTCGCCCTTCTTCTGCAGCGCGCCGCCGGCGAGGTAGCCGAACTCCTCGAGCAGTTCGAGGCGGCGGGAGATCGCGTCGCGCTGCTTCTGCTCGTTCTGCTCGCGCTTCTTGCGCGACATGCGCGACCACTGGAAGTTGTTGAAGCTGCGCTCCCACGCCTCCCACAGGCGCTCGCCGAGATGGTGGCGCAGGTTGAGGATGGTCGAGTAGGAGAGGTTGAACCGGCTGCGGATCGGCTCGACCTGGCCGAAGATGGTCTTCTGCAGGTCGGCGAGCTTGTCGCGCGGATCGACGATGGCGTAGACGAGACCCTGTTCGTCGAGGCCGAGGCGGCCGGCGCGGCCGGCCATCTGCTGGTACTCGCGCGTCATCAGGCGGTCGAAGTTGACGCCGTCGAACTTGCGCAGCGAGGAGAAGACCACGGTCCGCGCCGGCATGTTGATGCCGAGCGCGAAGGTTTCGGTGGTGAAGAGCAGTCGCAGCAGGCCCGAGGTGAACAGCCGCTCGACCAGCTCCTTGTGCAGCGGCAGCAGTCCCGCGTGGTGGAACGAGACGCCGGAGAGGGCCAGCGCGCGCAGCTCGTCGAGCGAGGCGTCGGCGGGAATCTCGAAGCGGCCGCACAGCTCGTCGAACAGCGTCTCGATCCGCATGCGTTCGGCGTCGCGGAGCAGCCGCCGGCGGGCGTTCTCCCGTGCGCGCTGCTCGACCTCGCGCCGGCTGAAGCAGAAGAACAGCGCCGGCAGCTGGTCGTGCTGCTCGAGGCGGTCGAGCAGGTCGTTGGCGCTCACGCGGCCGCCGCCCGGCCGGGTGCGGCGATCGGCGCCGCGGGCGTGGCTGCGCCGTCCGTCGCGCGCCCGCCGCGGGTCCTCGCGGCCGGGGAGCTCGCGCACCCGGTCGGCGCGCTTGGGGCCGAGCCCGGGGAAGTGGAGGAAGTGCGAGAGCGGGACCGGCCGCTCCTTCGACTCGACCAGCGCCACCTCGCGACCGCGGACCTCCGTCAGCCACTCGCGGAACTGCGCGAGATTCGAGACCGTCGCCGAGAGCGCCAGCAGCCGCACGTTCTTCGGCAGGAAGATCAGGCTCTCCTCCCACACCGTGCCGCGCTCGAGATCGTCCATGTAGTGGATCTCGTCGAACACGATGCAGCCGAGGTCGTCGAGCTCCTCGCCGCGCTCGAACAGCGAGTTGCGGAAGATCTCGGTGGTCATGATCACCACCGGTGCGCCGGGCCGCAGGGTGACGTCGCCGGTCATGATCCCGACGTCGAACTGCCGCTGCGCCCGGAAGTCGCGGAACTTCTGGTTCGAGAGCGCCTTGATCGGCGCGGTGTAGATCGCGCGCCGGCCGGCGGCGACGCACGCCTCGATGGCGAATTCGGCGACGAGCGTCTTGCCCGATCCGGTCGGCGCCGAGAGCAGCACGTCCTGGCCGGCTTCGATCGCCCGCACCGACTCGCGCTGGAACGGGCTCAGCGTGTAGCCGTGCCAACGGGTGATGGTGCCGTCCGCGGAGCCGGAGGCGTCATCAGGGGCGGGCAGCGGCGATGTGGGCAAGGAGCCCTCGATCTGGGGGTGTGCAGTGGAAAGAAGGTGGGCTACCTGCGGCGTCGCGGGCCCGGCACAGGCGGCGCGGGCCCCGGCACTGCGGGCACGGCCACCCGCGGCCTGCTCTAAGATCGCCGCGCTGGCGCATCCGCCGGGAGGGCGGGGGTCGAACGGGGCACGACGCGCGGCGCGGTGGCCGCGGCGTCAGGCGGGTCGTGGATGGGCCGCCATTGAACCGCCTCGCCGGCCGGATTCCAGCGGGAGGTCGTGAACCATGGAGAAGACGGTGAAGACGGGATCGGAAGTCGTCCGGCGCATGGCGCCGCTCAAGGTGATGATCGGGTTGCTCTACCGCGAGCTCGAGGGGGCGAAGTCGGCCGAAGCGGTCAGCGTCGATCGGGAACTGCTCGAGTCGGTGGTGACGACGCTCGAGTGCGTGGTCGAGGACATCGAGGCGCGGGCCGGTCGCGGCGATGCGCGCCCGGCGACGGCTGACGCCGCGCGAGTGGCCGTCAACCGGTCATAATCAGCCGGCACATTCGGCGGTGCGTCGCGCTGGGCGGGCGCGGCGCGCGGCCAGGCGGTCCGCGCAACGGGAGGGGAGTGCGTGGCTTCGGCAAAGGAGCGGAGCGTGCCGCCGGCAGCGGCGCGCAACGAAGTCAGTTCCGGGAGCGCGCGCTGGCTGCGGATGCCGCTGCTGGCGGCCGCGATCGCGGCGGCGATCTGGTGGCTGCCGAAATGGCCCGGCGTGCTGGAGGGCCGCGATCGCGCGTTCCTGGTCGATCCGGCCTGGTTCGAGCTCGAGTCGGGGCCCGATTGGCTGGCCGGCGACCTGGCCGGTTCGCTGCGCGAGTCGCTCGCGCTGCTCGAGGCGACGCCGCTGCGCGACGATCGGAAGGTGGCAGCGCTGACGCGTGCCCTCGCCGGAGCGAGCGGCTGGGTGGAGTCGGTCGACGCCGTCACCAAGCGCTATCCGAATCAGCTCGAGGTCGCGGTCACCCTGCGCGAGCCGGTCGCACTGGTCGAATCGGAGCACGGACTCGTGCTGATCGACCGGCACGCGGTGGTCATCGCAGCCGCCGCTGAATCCGCCGAGTACCTCGCCCGTCATGAGCTCCCGCTGCTGCACCTCGCGCGACCGCTGCGCGTGGCGAACCCCGGCCAGAAGGCCGTCGACCCGTGGCTCGACGAGGGATTGCGCGTCGCCGTCGAACTGGCGCCATTCCGGTCCGACCTCGAGCGGCGCGGCCTCGCCGTGCAGGTGATCGACCTGACCCCCAAGCAGCGCAGCGAGGGCAGCGCCATCACGGACGTCGAGCTCTACACCCGGGCCGGCCTGGTCCTCGAATGGGGGCGGTCGCGCGGCCATCCGCAGTTCGGAGCGCTCGAACCGCGGGCCGAGGCGAAGGTGCGGGGGCTGATGCGGGTGGCGGCGCGCTACCCCGAGCTGGCCGGAATCAAGCGGGTCCGCCTGCAGTTCAGCGAGCCGTCGGTGCTGTTCGCCACCGAGGCGCCCCTGGCGGGGGGTGGCGACGTTCCCGGCGGGGGCTCCTGACCGGCGGCGCCTTGACCCTGCCCGGGGCGCCTATAGACTCTCGCCTCCCATTTTTCGGCGGGAAGCGGTTCGGAACAGCGCCACGCGGCACCCTCGAAGGTTGCTGCGCGCCCCGGCCGCCCGTCGCACGGACCGTGAGTGCATGAAGACGACCTATCCGAAGGAAGGCGCGGTTCCGCGCAGCTGGCACCTCGTGGATGCTTCCGGTCTGGTGCTCGGCCGCATGGCGGTCCGGATCGCCACGATCCTGATGGGCAAGCATCGCGCGATCTACTCCGCGCACGTCGACACCGGCGAGTTCGTCGTGGTGATCAACGCCGGCAAGGTGAAGATCACCGGCAACAAGCTCGACAAGAACATGGTCCGCCACCACACGGGCTACCTCGGCGGGCTCAAGGAGCGGCCCTGGGGCAAGGTGCTGGCGCAGCGTCCGGAAGAGCTGATCACGCTGGCGGTGCGCCGCATGCTGCCGAAGACGAAGCTCGGCCGCGCGATGCTGAAGAAGATGAAGGTCTACGCCGGCGCGGACCATCCGCACACGGCGCAGAACCCCAAGCCCCTCTCACTCGCTTCCTGAGCCGCGTACCGACTGCTCGCCCGCCGCCTCCTGAAACCCTCCCGGCAACCAAGAGCCCATGAACACGATGCGCAACGTGAACGATCCCGTCGCCCCGAGCAGCGCCGCCGCGACCGCGGTCGAAGCGCCGCCGACGCCGGCGCCGTCGCGGCTCAAGGGCCGCCTGCTCGGTGGCTACTACTGGGGCACCGGCCGGCGCAAGACCTCGGTCGCCCGCGTCCGCGTGCGGCCGGGCACCGGGATCTTCATGGTGAACGAGCGCGACGTGAAGGCGTTCTTCCCGACGGTGCAGGAGCTCTTCGACGCGCGCGCCCCGGTCGCCGCGCTGCAGGCCGAGAGCAAGTGGGACGTCTTCGCCAACGTCAACGGCGGCGGCCCCGTCGGCCAGGCCGGCGCGGTGCGCATGGGCCTCGCTCGTGCGCTGTGCAACGCCGATGAGACGCTCGAGCAGCCGTTGCGCGACCAGGGTTTCCTGACCCGCGACAGCCGCATGAAGGAGCGCAAGAAGTACGGGCAGCGCGGTGCTCGCCGTCGCTTCCAGTTCTCCAAGCGCTGAGAGTCGCCG
Source organism: Planctomycetota bacterium (assembly GCA_016872815.1). Lineage (GTDB taxonomy): Bacteria > Planctomycetota > B15-G4 > B15-G4 > SIAN01 > SIAN01. The sequence continues at coordinate 3,493 of VGYY01000061.1, read as the reverse complement.
CGCGGTGCGCCGCGTCGCGCCGCTCCTGCTGGCCGTCATCGCCTCCTGCTCGGGCGCGACCGACGGCGGATCGATCGCGAGCGCGCCACCATCGGCGCGCTCGCTGCGTTTGCTGGACCATCTGGCCACCGCGCGGATTCGCGGCGACCTGCGCGAATTCGATCCCGATCGGCTCGGCGGTGCGGTCGGGGCGGCGCGCCGCTTCGACGCCGATGCGATGCTGCGCGAGCCGTGGTTCGACGGCGCCTGGCAGGAGGCGCTGGCCGCCGGAGAGACGCCGGGCGAGCGCAGTTCCGCCCGCCGCAGCGAGGCCGCCGGCGCAGCGTGGATCGCGATTCCGCCCGGGCGCCACGGGTACCACGCGATCTTCCCGGCTGCCGCCGATCAGACCTTCGAGGTGCGGGCGCGCCTGCGCGTCGGCAGTGGCGTCCTGCCGACCCTGCGGATCGTCATGCACGCCCGCGCCGCGCCGGAGACGGATCTCGCGCTCGGCGTCCGCCAGTTCGACGAGCACGGTCTCGCTGTCGCGACCGGTTCCCTCTGCGGCGGACCCGATGCCGCAGGCTTCAGTCAGCTGGCGGCCCTGGTGCCGCCGCGCAGCGGTCGCCATTCGATCAGCATCTCGCTGCTTGCGGACGACGACGGCGCGATCGACGTGGCTGCCGTCGAGGTGCAGCCGCTCGAATTCAAGGCCGCCGTGGCGGCGCGCCCCCGCTTCGCGCACGACCGCTCCGCGTCGCCGCTCGCGCGGGTGCTCGAGGTCGCGGGCTCGGCGGCCGACGCGCTGCTGCTCCCGCCCGGCTTCGCGGTCGGCTTCCCGGTCGCGCTGCCGGCCGAGGGGGCGCGCCTCACGCTGCGCGCCGGTGCGCTCGACGCCGACGGCGCGCGCACCGCGACGATCGCCGTCGACCTCGACGGCACGGAGCTCGCAGCGTGGGAGCGCAAGGCCGCGCCGATCGGCGCCGCGCAGCCGCTCGACCTGATCGAGGTCGCGCTGCCGCGCGGCGTGCGCCGGATGGCGGAGCTGCGCTTTCGCAGCCGGGTCGCCGCCGGCGATGAAGCCGCGGTGGTCCCGTTCGTCGTCGCGCCGCGGCTCGTGGTGGCCGAGCCGGCGCCGCGCCACCTCGTGCTGCTGTCGATCGACACGCTGCGGGCCGATGCGCTCGGCAGCTACGGCAACGCGACCGCGGCCACGCCGACGCTCGACGGTCTGGCGGCGCGCGGCACCCGCTTCGCGCAGGTCTGGTCCCCGTCGAGCTACACGCTCCCGACGCACGCCAGCATGCTGAGCGGCCAGCACCCGCTGCTGCACGACACGCTCGGCGCCATGGACCGGATCGATCCCGCCGCCACCACCCTGCTGGCCGAGCGCTTCCGCGCCGCCGGCTTCGCCACCGCCGCGTTCACCGGCGGGGGCTTCGTCGCACCGCACTACGGCTTTGCCGCCGGCTTCGACACCTACTCGGTGGACGATCCGCAGGGCCGGACGACGCTGCGGCGGGATGCCCGCCGGCTGTCGCCGTCGATGCGGGCCGCCACCACGCCGCCGCTCGCCCCGACGCTCGAGTGGTTGCGCGCCCACGCGGCGCAGTCGACGTTCCTCTTCCTGCACACGTTCTTCGTGCACAACTACGCGCCGGCGCCCGCCTACCTCGCCCGCTTCGCCGACCCCGCCGCGCGCCACCTCGACGACGACCCGATCGCGCTGCGCAATGCGCTGCTTGCCGGCGATGCCGTCGCCGCGGCGCGGCTCCGGGCGCTCTATGCGGCGACCGTCGCCCAGGTCGATCACGAACTGGTCGCCGCGCTGCTGCAGCAGCTCGAGCGGCTCGGCATCGCCGATTCGACCGTGGTCGCGATCGTGTCCGACCATGGCGAGGAATTCGGCGAGCACGGCAACGTCGGCCACGGCAACGAGCTGTGGCCCGAATCGACGCGGGTGCCGTGGTTGCTCGCCGGCCCCGGGGTGCCGGCGCAGGTCATCGAGGAGGCGGTGGTGCTCGATGACGTCGCGGTCACGCTGGCCGCGCGCTTCGATCTGCCGGCGACGGCGCGCACTTCCGCGCGCGACGCGTTGACGGAGGGCGATGGCCGCCACCCCGCGCCGTTGCAGGTGCTGGGCGGCCGCGGCGGCGGAAGCGGGACGGTGAAGGAGTCGCTGGTGGCCGGTCCGTGGCAATTGCTGCGATGGCGCCGGAAGGACGCTGCCGACCAGGCCCCGCGCACCAGCCTGCACCACCTCGGCGACGACCCATGCGCCCAGCACGACCGCTCGCGGGTCGAGGCCGAGATGCTGCGGCGCCTGACCGAGCGCCTCGACCGCCAGATCGAGGGACTCGGCGCCCTGCGCGAGGCCAATGGCGACCCCGGGGCGGGGGAAGGCCTGAGCGAAGAGCAGAAGGCGATCCTGCGCGAACTCGGCTACCTCGACGACTGACGTCCCCGCGTCCCCCGGGTGCCGCCGGCGGAACGGAAATTCTTTCTAAGGTCGCCGCCCATTCCGGTCGATCAAGGCCCTGCGACCGCCTCGTCCGCGCCGGACCGGGGCCGCCGCACGAACCGGAGGACGACCTTGCCCACGCCACTGACGCTCGTGGCCCACTTCGACGCGGGGGAGCGCACGCGCCTGGCCGCGCTGCTGCGCGACGCGGGTGCCACCGTGCATGAGGCGTCCGATGGCGCGGCCGCGCTGGCGCTGGCGCAGCAGCAGCCGTTCGAGCTCGCCCTGCTCTCCTGCATGCTGCCGGGCGTTTCCGGTTTCGAGCTGTGCCGGCAATTCGGCGACCGTGCGGGCGCGCAGAAGCCGATCCCGACGCTGCTGCTGGCCGACGCGGATGATCCCTACGTCCGGGCGCGGGCGCGCCACGTCGGCGCCAAGCGCGTGCTGTTCGGCAGCCCGGCGACGATCGAGCTGCGCGACCTCGTGCAGCACGACTGGTCGCACATCGATCCGCTCGACCTCTCGACCCGTGCCGCCACCGGCTCGCGCAACGACCGCCTGATCCGCGATCTGCTCGATGCACCGGCTGCCGGCGATGGCTCGCTGCTGTCGCGCGTCACCGATCCGCTCACCGGACTGGTGCAGCGCGACTACCTCGCGCTCAAGTGCGAGGAGGAATGCAAGCGCGCCAGCCGCTACGGTCAGCCGCTGTCGCTGGTGGCGATCGAGATCGCCGAATTCGACGCGCTGGTCGCGCGGATCGGCGCCGCGGCCGGCGACGAGGCGGTGATCGAGATCGCCGGGGTGCTGCTGTGCGAGTCGCGCGACGTCGATGTCGCCGGCCGTGCCGGGACGGCCCGCTTCCACATGCTGCTGCCGGCGACGCCGATCGAGGGCGCGCGCGTCGTCGCGGCCCGAATCGGCGAGAGCCTCGCCGGGCGCACCATCGACGCCGGCGGCGCGGCCGTACCGCTGCGCGTGCGGATGGGCGTCGCCTCGATCGCGGGTGGCGCGAAGCAGTCGTCCGAGGGCCTCGTTCGCGAGGCCGAGGGC
>VGYY01000060.1 GCA_016872815.1 Planctomycetota bacterium | reverse complement strand
TGGACCTCGCGGCGCGCCGAGAGCTTGATCGGTCGCAGCGGCGCGCCGCGGGTATCGGCGCTGAGCGCGCCCTCGAGCGCGCGCCGCAGCGGCGCGGCCACGGCGGCCACGGCGGTCCACCGCCCGCCCGCCGCGTCGACCCATGACTGGAAACCGGCCGCGCCGTCCTGCATCGTCCTCACCCCGTCCTCGCTTGCCGGAGCCATCTTGGCCGAGCCGCTGACGCTCTTCCACCTGAACACCGAGCGCACCTGGCGCGGCGGCGAAGGCCAGACGCTCGCGCTCGCGACCGGATTGGCGCGGCGCGGCCACCGGAGCGTCGTCATCGCGCAGCGCGGCGGCGAGCTGGCGCGACGCGCGGTCGCCGCCGGCCTGCCCACTCACGAGGTGGCGATGCGGGGCGAGTGGGACCTCCTTGCCGTGCACCGGCTCGCCGGCCTGCTGCGCGGGCAGCGGCCCGACGTGGTCCACATGCACACGTCGCACGCGCATACGCTCGGCGTGCTCGCCTCCTGCTTCACCGGCATCGGCGTGCGCGTGGTCTCGCGCCGCGTCGACTTCTCGATCCACCGCCATCGCTTCTCGCTGTCGGGTTTCAAGTACCGCCATGGCGTCGACCGCTTCATCGCCATCTCGCAGGCGGTGCGCGACCAGTTGGTGCGGGACGGTCTCGACCCGGAGCGCATCGCGCTGGTCCACAGCGGCGTCGATCCCGACCGGTTTCGCGGCGGCGATGCGGCGCGCGCACGCGCCGACCTCGGCGTCCCGCCGGACGCCCCGCTGTTCGGCACGGTCGCCCACTTCGGCTGGCACAAGTCGCTCGAGACGCTGATCGCGGCCGCGGCCGGCGTCGTCGCGCGAGTGCCGGAGGCGTGGATCGCGATCATCGGCGACGGCGACCTGCGGCCGGCGCTCGAGGCGGAGCGCGCGCGCAGCCCGGCGGCGAGCCGGATCGTCATGCCGGGGTTCCGCGCCAACGTCGCCGACTTCCTCGCGGCGTTCGACCTGTTCGTGATGCCATCGGTGATGGAAGGCCTCTGCACCTCGATCCTGGACGCCTTCGCGGTCGGGGTGCCGGTCGTCGCTGCGCGCGCCGGCGGCATCCCGGAGTTGGTGCGCGACGGCGAGACCGGGCGGCTGGTGCCCCCGCGCGATCCGGAAGCGCTGGCGGAGGCGCTGGCGACGACGTGGCGAGACGGCGGCGCGCGCCAGCGCTTCCGCGCGGCGGCGCAGGCGCATCTGCTCGGTTCCTTCACCCACGACGCGATGGTCGACGGGACGCTGGCGGTCTATCGCGCGCTCTTGCGCGAGCGGCCGACGGCTCGTCCCGCCGATTGAGCGGCCGGCCGAGCGGCCGGCTGCCGCGCCGACGGGCAGAGCGCCGCCAGCGAGCAGTCGTCGCAACGCGGCCGGCGCGCGCTGCAGACCCGTCGTCCGTGCCAGATGAGGCGGTGCGAGAAGTCGATCCACGCGTCCGGCGGCAGCAGCGCCATCAGGTCCTGCTCGATCCGCTCCGGCGTTCGCTGCCGCGTCAGGCCGAGCAACCGGGTGATGCGCTGCACGTGGGTGTCGACCACCACGCCGACGGCGATCCCGAACGCCGTGCCGAGCACGACGTTGGCCGTCTTCCGCGCGACTCCCGGCAGGCGCACGAGTTCGTCCATCGTGCGCGGGACCTCGCCGCCGTGCCGTTCCACGAGCGCGCGGCAGCAACCGCGCAGATTCCTCGCCTTGGCATTGAAGAACCCGCACGATCGGATCAACGTCTCGATCGCGCCGGGTGGCGCCGCTGCCAGCGCGGCCGCCGTCGGGAAGCGGGCGAACAGCGCGGGCGTCACCCGGTTCACCCGGTCATCGGTGCACTGCGCCGACAGGATCGTGGCCAGCAGCAGCTCGAGCGGCGACGCGTGGCGCAAGGCGCAGGTGGCGTCGGCGTAATCGCACGCGAGCTGCGCCGCGATCCGCTCGGCGCGCTGCCGCAGCTGCGGAGAGGGACGACGACGCGCGGCGGTCGAGGGCGGCATGGCGCGGCGATGGTATCTTCGTGCGGCGTGCCGAAGCGATCGCCCGCGCCCCGTCCGCCGACCTCGTCCGGTGCCGCGCCCCTCCGCGTCGCGGTCGTCGGTCTCGGCATCGGCCGAACCCACCTGCGCGGGCTCCTCGCCGCGGCGGCGAGCAGCGGGCTGCCGCCGGTGCAGGTGGTGGCGTTGTGCGATCGCGACCGCGCGCGTCTGCGCGCGGTCGGGCGCGAGATCGGCGTGGCTGCGCGTTACTCGTCGATCGAGCGCCTGCTCGCGGCCGAACGGCCGGACGCCGTGGTCGTGGCGACGCCCAACGACCTGCATGCGCCGATGGGCATTGCCGCGCTCGAGGCCGGCTGCCACGTGCTGGTCGAGAAACCGCTGGCCCATCGGCTCGACGCCGCGGAGGCGCTCGAGCGGGCGGCGCGTCGGGCGCGACGGCGCCTCATGCTCGACCTCTCCGTCCGCTTCGGCGCGGCCGCGCGCACGGTCAAGGCCTACCTCGAGTCGGGGCGGTGCGGCCGCCTCTACCACGCGAACACCTATTGGTGCCGCACCCGCGGCATCCCGTTCCGGGGCGCCTGGCTCACGCAGCGGCGGCGCGCGGGCGGCGGGCCGGTGTTCGACCTCGGCGTCCATCGCATCGACCTCGCGCTCTGGTTCATGGGTGAGCCGGAGGTGGTGGCCGCCACGGCGGTCAGCCATGGCGAGCTCGGCCGCGCGCTCGCGCGGCGCCGCCGCACGCGTTTCGACGTGGAGGATTTCGGCGGCGGCCTGCTGCGCCTCGCGGGGGGGCGCGGGCTGGTGTTCGAGGTCTCGTGGGCCGAGAACAGCGGCCGACGCGAGATCATGCTGACCCGCGTCCTCGGCGTGCGTGGCGGCGCGATCCACCGCAACGTCGACCATGGCCGCGATTTCGTCGCCGAACTGCACCAGGATCGCGCCGGCACGCTGGTCGCGCCCGATCCGGCGCCGTGGCGGCGCGCCGCGGTGCTCCCGGTGCACGAGTTCCTTCGCGCCATCGCCGATCCGGCGCACGTGGTTCCCGACGGAGCCTGCGGTGTCCGGCTGCAGCGCGTGCTCACGGCCGTCGCCCGTTCCGCGGGCGAGGGACGCGAGGTGGCGCTGGCGGAACTCGCAGAGTGAGCGGCGGCCGGCGCCGCCGCCGGCGGGAAAGCGGTTCCGATCGTGCCGCAGCGGTTGGCGCCGCTGCCGGCCGGAGCTACCTCATCTTCGTCCGCTGGTGCCGTCGTCCGGGACGGCCCCGGAAGGGATCGGCTTGAAACGTCACTTCCTCACCACGCTCGACCGTTCCGCCGCTGAGCTGCTCGACCTGCTCGCGCGGGCGCGTCGCATCAAGTCGGGCGCCGTGCGGCCCGACTTCCGCGGCAAGGCGATGGCGCTGCTCTTCTTCAACGCGTCGATGCGCACGCGCGTCTCGTTCGAGGCGGGACTCGCGCGCTTCGGCGGCCATCCGATCCACCTGCAGCCCGGCAAGGAGACCTACGTCTTCGAGCATCGCGACGGGGCGGTGATGGATGGCGCGACGCAGGAACATGTGCGCGAGGCGGCGCCGGTCCTGTCGCGGTACGTCGACTGCATCGGCGTGCGCAAGTCCGACCTCATCACCACCGGCGCGGGCAACGCCGACGTGACCGGCTCGTGGCAGGAGCTGCGCGGCGACGAGTTCCTGCGCGCGTTCGCGCGGCACGCCGGCGTGCCGGTCGTGAACATGGAGTCGAACTTCGAGCATCCGTGCCAGGAACTGGCCGATCGCCTGACGCTGGCCGAGAAGCTCGGCGACGCGCGCGGTCGGAAGTACGTGCTGACCTGGGCGTGGCATCCGAAGTCGCTGCCGCTGGCGACCCCGCACAGCCAGCTGCTGTCGGCCGCCGCGCTCGGCATGCGCGTCGTCCACCTGCGACCGCCGGGCTACGACCTCGATCCGGAAGTGGTCGCCGTCGCGCGGCAGCGTGCCGAGGCTGCGGGCGGATCGCTCGAGGTCACCGACGACGTCGATGCCGCCTATCGCGGCGCGCACGCGGTCTGCGCCAAGAGCCATGGCGGCATCGGCTGGTTCGGGAAGTTCGACGAGGAACGGCGGCACAAGGAGTCGCTGCGGCCGCGCTGGATCGTCGACGCCGACAAGATGGGGCGCACGGCCGACGCGATCTTCATGCACTGCCTGCCGATCCGGCGCAACGTGAAGGCGACCGACGGGGTTCTCGACGGGCCGCGCAGCGTGGTGATCGACCAGGCGGAGAACCGCTTGTGGGCTCAGGTGGCGTTGCTGGAACATCTCTTCGAGGAGTGGCGATCGAGATGAAGACGACCAGTTCCGGGTCGGGAAGGAGGAGAGCCGCGGCTCCGCCGCGCGCACCTTCCGTGCACCGGAACGGGAGGCTCGAGGCCATGCCGGCGCGGCCCTGTCGCGCCGTCGCGAAACGTACCCGGTCGCGGGCGCGCCTCGCGCCGCCGCCGCCGCTGCGGGTCGAGCCGCCGATCGAGGTCCGCCTCGCCCGGCCCACCGACACCCTGCACCTCGCGCGCATCGCCGGCCTGATCCGCGAGGCGCACGAGGCCGGCGCGATCATCGCGCTGCGCAGCGAGGAGTATCTGGCGGACTCGATCCGCGAGCGGCGGGCGGTGGTGGTGATGCGCGCCGGCGAGCTGGTCGGCTTCGCCACGGCCCACCCGTGGGAGAACGGCCGCTTCGTCAGCCACTCCGCCATGGTGGTCGCCCCGGCGCTGCGCGGCCGCGGGTTGTCGCGGCGGATGAAGCTCGCGCTGGTGGAGCTGTCGCGACTGCGCTGGCCCGATGCGGCGATCCTGTCGCTGACGCTGTCACCGCAAGTCGAGGCGCTGAACAAGAGCTGCGGCTTCGAGGCGGTGCCGTACTGCGACCTCACCAAGGACCCCGAGTTCTGGAAGGGCTGCGAGGGTTGCATCCACCACGCCCACCTGAAGCGCAACCAGCAGCAGGACTGCCACTGCTGGGCGGGGCTGCTGCTGCCGCCGGGTCGGGTGCGCCAGAAAGTGATCCCGCGCGACGCCCACGGCCACCCGTCCGCCGGCTCGAGCTGAGCGCGACGGGAACGCAGAGCGAGCGGCACGAGCGGCGCGGCGCGGCGGCTCCCGGGGGGCCGCTGCGCCGCGCCGCCTGTCGCCCTATCCTCGGGCGGATGCCGACGCTCCCGCCCTCTCCCGCGCAGGACGCGATCCTGCGCGATCTCACCCGCGAGCTCGCCGCCCGCTACCCGCAATCGGCCGCCCGCTGCGACCGGCGCCGGGTCGCGCTGCTCGACCAGACGTCGCACGCCGTGCGCTGGAACGAGCCGTTCATGGTCACGGTCGCCCGTTGCGACGGCGCGGCGATCCACGAGCTCGGCGGGGCGCGACTGATCGACTACTGGCAGGGGCATTTCGCCAACCTGCTCGGTCACAACCCGCCGCTGGTCCGGGCGGCGCTGCAGGCGACGCTCGCCGAGGGACGCGGGCTGCAGAGCGGGATGCTCCACGACGTCGAGCACGAGTTCGCCGAGCTCCTCGTGCAGCGCACCGGCACCGAGACCCTCCGCTTCACCACCAGCGGGGCGCTGGCGACGTTCTACGCCGTCCTGCTGGCGCGCGGTTTCACCGGCCGGCGCGCGGTGGTGAAGGCGGCCGGCGGCTGGCACGGCAGCCAGCCGTTCGCGCTGAAGGGCGTGGCCGCGCGCGCCGGCTCGTTCGACCATCTCGAGTCGGAAGGACTGCCGGGCTCGACGCAGGACGACGTCGAGCTCTGCGGCTACAACGACGCCGCCAGCCTCGAGCGCGTGTTCGAGCGGCGCGGCGGCGAGGTCGCCTGCGTGATCCTCGAGCCGTGGCTCGGCGCCGGCGGCGGGATCGGCGCGACCCCCGAGTTCCTGCGCGCCGCGCGCGAGCTCTCCGCGCGCCACGGCGCGCTGCTGATCCACGACGAGATCATCGCCGGCTTCCGCTTTCGCGCCGGCGACCTCTCCGCCATGTACGGGATCCGTCCCGACTTGCTGGTGCTGGGCAAGGTGATCGGTGGCGGGATGCCCGTGGCCGCGGTCTGCGGCCGCCGCGACGTGATGGCGCTGGCCTCGCGTGCGATGCGCAGGGTCAAGTTCGAGGGGGGGACCTACTCGGCGCACGAGTTGTCGCTGGTGGCGGGATTGACGATGGTGCGCCATCTGGTCGGGCACGAGGCCGAGATCTATCCGGCGCTGGCACGTCGTGGCGCGACCCTGCGCGACGGGCTCGAGCGGATCGCCCGCGAGCTGCGCCTCCCGGCCTGGATCAGTGGCTGGCCCAACGAGGTGGTCGCCGGCAGCTCGGTCTGCCACGTCCGGTTCGGTCGCGACCGCGGCGGGCGGCCGCTGCGGCCCGAGGAGACCGGCGGACCGGGCGCTGCCCATCCAGTGGTGGGCGAGGACCTGCTGCGCGCGGCGCTGCTGCTCGAAGGTCTTTCCGTGCACAACGGGCTCGGCGCCGCCAGCACGGCCCACGGCGAGGCGGAACTCAGGGCGACGCTGGTGGGCTACCGCCGCGCGCTCGAACGGCTGGTCGCGGCGGGGGCGTTCGCGGGGTGATCGCCCGGCGCGGCCCGAGCGGAAACCCATTCTCGACTCCTGGCGGGATGGGGTGGTTGCCGCGCGGGCCAATCAAGACGATCCTCGTGTTCGTCCGGGAAGCGGGACGGAGGGGATGGAGCGCGTCGTGATGCCTCTGCGGCGAGTCATCGGTTGCTGCGCCATCACCAGCGCGCTCGGCGCGACGCACGAGCCGGTGGCGCCGTCGCCGTTCCCGTCGCTGGCGCCATCCTCTGCGACCACGACGTGGGTGGTCGACGACGATGGACCGGCCAACTTCGCCGACCTTCCCGATGCGGTGCTCGCGGCGCGCGACGGCGACATCATCCTGTTGCGTCCCGGTCGCTACGGCGCGGCGCAGGTCCGTGCGAAGGGGCTGCGCATCATCGGCTCCGGGCCCGGTTCCACCTTCCTCGAGCAGCGCGGGGCCGAGGGTCCCTTCTTCGCCGCCAGCGACCTCTCGAACCAGCAGCAGCTGCTGCTGGCCAACCTGACCGGGATCGGTCGCGGGCGCACGCTCGAGCTGACTCGCCTGCATGGTGCGGCGTTGCTGGCCGACCTCGTCATCGACGGCAGCGGCGGCGCGCGCGGGCCGGTCCTCGATCAGTGCCTCGCGGCGATCGTCGCGCGCGTCGCGGTCCTGCCGAGCGTGTCGCCGCTCGACGGCGGCAACGGCTTCACCGTGGCGAACGGCCACTGCGCGCTGACGCAGGTCGTCGCGATCGGCGCTCCCGGAAGCGACGGGAAGAGCCCGCGCGGTCACGGCCGCGCCGGCGGCAACGGGTTGGCGATCGTCGACGCGGACGTCGAGGCGGCGTGGTGCGATTGGAGCGGCGGCGCCGGCGGCGCGGCGTTGTGGGACGTCGGTGGCCCGTTCTGCCCGGAAGCGGCCACGGCCGGACCGGGCGGGGCCGCGCTGTCGATCGCCGGGCGCGCGTCGCTGCGTCTCGCCGGCGACGGGCGGCAGCAACTGCGCGGAGGCGACGGCGGCGCGGCGACGCTCAATCCGTGGGAGAAGTGCTGGTCGTTCGCCGGCGATGCCGGTCCGGCCGTGCGGCTGCGCGGCGACGTCGACGTCAACGGTCTGCAGGTGAGTGGCGTCGTCCTGAGTGCCGGCGCGCCCGGCGCCGGCGATGCGGAGCGGCCGGGCAAGGCCGCCCCGACGATCGAGCCGATCGATGCGACGCTTGGTGATCCGGCTCGGCGCTGGCCGCTGCTGGCGGTGGAGACGATCGGCGCACCGGACGGCATGGTCGAGGTGCGCATCCTCGGCTCGCCGGGCGATCGCGTGACGCTGCTAGTCGGGCAGGATCTCGTGGGGGTGCCGCTCAAGAAGTCGGAGGGCTTCCGCCTCCATCTCGGCTCGGCCCACCTGTCGTCGTTGCCGCAGCCGCAGCCGATCGGCGCCGACGGCGAGATGCGCATCCGCGCCCGCCTGCCGGCCGAGGCGACGCTGGTCGGTTCCTGCTTCGGCGTGCAGGCGGTGATCCAGCGCCGCATGCTCGGCGGACGCCAGCGCCTGGTCTCGAACGTCGACCTCGTGGTGGTGGCGGACGGCGGGGGGCGTGCGGCGGTGGCGGAGCGCTGACGGCGACGCCGCCCGGATCCGACTGCGCAACGCCGCCGCGCCGTCGCGCGCGTGAGAGGCGCGACGGCGCGGCGATCGGTCGTTGCGGGGACGCTCAGCTGCTCGGTTGCAGCGTCGTGGTCGTCGCGGTGGGAGCGTGCGTCGGCGCCTGCTTCTTCTTGCGGCCGCCGATGATCGTGAAGCCCTGCGCGCGGTAGATGCGGATCTTGTTGCTGAGCGTGCGCGTGGTCAGCCCGAGCAGCTTGCTCGCCGCCGTGCGGTTGCCCTTGGTCTTCTCGAGCGAGCGCAGGATCATCTCGCGCTCCATCTCGGCGACCGTCATGCCGACCGCCTGTTCCAGCGCGCGGTCGCGCTGGCCGGGATTGACGATCGCGACGTGCTCGGGCAGCAGCGTCTCGCCGGCGTCGGCCAGCACCATCCGGTCGATCACCTGGCGCAGCTCGGCGACGTTGCCGGTCCAGTCGTGCGCCGCCAGCGTGGACACCGTCTCGGGCGCGATCTGCCGCACCGACGTCGTGCCGTAGGCGGCCGACTCGCGCAGGAAGCGCTTGGCGAGGATGCCGATGTCGAACTTGCGGTCGACCAGTCCCGGCACGGTGACCACGTGGGTCGCGATGCGGCGCAGGAGGTCGGGAGCGAGGCGGCCCGCCTGCACCTCCGACTGCAGGTTGCGGCTCGAAGTCGCGACGATCCGCACCGCGCAGGTGAACGACCGCTGGCCGCCCATCCGACGCAGCTGTCCGCCCTGGAGGAAGCGGTAGAGCCGGTGCTGGACGTCCATCGACAGCGCCCAGATCTCCTCGAGCACCAGCGTGCCGCCCTGCGCCAGCTCGATCGAGCCGGGGATGGTCTCGCTGGCGCCGGGGAACGCGCCCGGCTCGTGGCCGAACAGCTCGCTCTCCTGGAGCGCCCCCTGCGTCCTGGCGCACTTCATGGTGAGGAACGGTCCCGACTTGCTCGGGCCCTTCTCATGGATGAAGCGGGCGACCAGCGCCTTGCCGGCGCCGCGCGGGCCCTGCACCAGGACGGTGCCGCGCTCGCTGGCGACCTTGGTGGCGCGGTCGACCACCTCGCGCAAGCCGCGCGGCTCGTTGAGCAGCGCCTCGGCGCTCTCGGCGCCGAACATCCGGCTGCGGACGTGCTCGACCTCGGCTTTCTGCCGCGCCGCCTCGCGGTAGCGCGTCATGATCGCGGCGAGGTGGCCGCGCGTCACCGGCTTCTGCAACAGCTCGTCGCCGCAGTCGACGAACGACTGCATGCGCTCGAGGTCGCGCGCCGCGATGCAGAGGATCCGCGGCACCTTCGGCAGCAGCGTGCGCGCCTTCTCGATCAGGTCGCGTACGTCCACCAGCGTCGGGTGGATTTCGAAGATGCAGAGATGCACCGGTCCGGCACGGAGCAGTCGCGCCGCCTGCGCGACATCCCGGGCCCGGAGGACCTGGTAGCCCTCCTGGACCAGCAACTGCTCCAGCGATTCGCCCGGCGCACCTTCACGTTCAAGGACCAGAACCCGCTCGATCGTCATTCGCAATTCTCCCGCGTGCCGCGGACGCATGGCGTCCGCGGATCGGGACCGAGGCGTTCCTCCACCGCCGCGAGAGAGCGGCCCGCCTTCGCGCACCAAGGCCCCTCCGCCTTCGTGCGCGCCCCTCGGTCCCCCGGAACGGGTCGTAAGATCCCGCCCCGATGAGTTCCCAGCCTCCCCACCTGCCTGCTGGCGTGCACTGGATCGACACGCCCGCCGGACTTTCTGAAGCGATTTCCCGAATGGCGGCGGGAGGCGAGCTGGCCATCGACACCGAGGCCGACTCGTACTACGCCTACCGCGTCAAGGTCTGCCTGATCCAGGTCTCCTCGCGGACGGAAGACTGGCTGATCGATCCGCTGGCCGGCCTCGATCTGCGTCCGTTCGGCGCGCTCTGCGCCGACCCCTCGATCAGGAAAGTCTTTCACGCCGCCAGCAACGACGTCGCCCTGCTGCGCCAGCTCGACGGCTTCGCCTTCACCAACCTGTTCGACACGATGGTGGCGGCGCAGGTGCTCGGCTTGCGCCGCCCGGGACTGGCGGCGCTGCTCCTCGAGCGCTTCGGCGTCGAGCAGAAGAAGACTTTCCAGACCTCGGACTGGAGCAAGCGGCCGCTCACGGATGGCCAGCTCCACTACGCCGCCGCGGACACCCGCTACCTGCTGCGATTGAAGGACCAGTTCGAGGCGGAGCTGCGGTCGGTCGGACGGGTCGATGAGGCGGCAGAAGACTTCGTCCGCCTTTGCGATGCGGAGCAGACCGAGCGGGACTTCGATCCCGACGCCTGGCAGCGTGCCCCCGGCGCCCTCGCGCTCGATCCGCGCCGAATTCAGGTGCTGCGCGAGCTGTTCGTGTTGCGCGACGAGCTCGCGCAGCAGCGCGACCGGGCGCCGCACCGGGTGTTCCGCGACGATCTGCTGGTGGCGGTGGCGCAGCTCTGTCCGGCGGATCGCGCCGCGCTGCGGCCGCTGCAGCGATCCGCCGGCTGGCAGCTCGAGCGCGACGCCGACGGCGTGCTGGCGGCGGTCGCCCGCGGGCTGGCGCAGGCGCCCTACGTGCGGGAGCGGCGGCGCGGCCGCGCCATCGACGGCGATTCCCCGCTGACCGAGCGCGAGAAGCGGGTGTTCGAGGCGCTGCGCGATTGGCGCCGCGAGCGGGCGCGATTGCGCGACGTCGAGGAGTCGCGCATCGCCACCACCGGCACCCTGCGCAACATCGCCCGGGCCGCCGAGGCGCTCGATCGCGACCGCCTCGCCGGTGTCGAGGGCCTGTCGCCCTTCCGCCTGCGCGAGTACGGCGACGAGATCCTGGCGGTCGCGGCGCGCGCGCTCGTCGGCTGACGGCGCCCCGAAAAAAGATCCCGCGCGGATCGGTCGCTGCATGGCGCAGTCGGCCGCCCCGGAGGTCGAAAGGGCGTGCGGCGGTGCTCCGCGGGGCGGCGCCGGACGGGGAGTCGAGCCGGGGGGAGCTTCCACCCGGATCGAAGCCGGGCTATTCAGGGGTGCGGCGAGGACGCCTCACCCCGATGGCCGCCCGGAAGGCGGCCGCCTCGAGGACGATTTCGAGGGACACGAGGACAGGAACGCAGCGCAGGACGAGACCAAGAGACACCAGCGCCTGGCCCGGGACGCCGCGGCAACGCGACGGCTCGGGTGACGAGGTGGGAGCGCATCGAAGTATTCGGCGGATCGCTCCCGAGGCCGGATCAGGGCCTCTGACGACGGCCACAAAGCCCGCGAGCAATCGCGGAGGGAAAGGGCCGACGAACGGATCGGCGGGAAACCCCGCCACGCACCGCAGGTCTCCGTCCCGGCGCCGCGCCAGGAACGCCGACTTCGCCCACGGGCGAGGCCGGCGCAGCGGTTGTCGCTTCACCGCGCCGGCCGACGGGAGAGATCGCGCCATGTGCGGAATCGTGGGGATGGTCACGGCCGGACGCGACATGGCGGCCGACCTCGTCGGCGGCATCCGGCGGCTCGAATACCGCGGCTACGACTCGAGCGGCGTCGCCCTGCTGAATGGCAAGGGGATCATCGTCGCCAAGGACATCGGCGGGCCGAGCGACCTGGTCGGCAAGCAGACGTTCGATGGCCTCCATGGCACGACCGGGATCGCCCACACCCGCTGGGCGACGCACGGCGGCGTCACCCGCAAGAACGCCCACCCGCACCTCTCCTGCGACGGGCAGGTCGCGGTGGTGCACAACGGCGTGCTCTCGAACTACCGCGAACTGCGGGCGGCGCTCGAGGCGCGCGGTCACACCTTCCGGAGCGAGACCGATACCGAGGTCTTCGCCCACCTGGTCGAGGAGAAGCTGAAGGGTGGGCTCGCGCCGCGCGAGGCGATCCGCGCCAGCGCGCTCGAGGTCGAGGGCACCTACGCCTTCGCGGTCGTGATCCACACCCATCCGGATCGCCTGTGGGCGATGCGCAAGGAGAGCCCGCTGGTGGTCGGTTTCGGGGCGGATCGCACGGTGATCGCGTCCGATCCGCTGGCGCTGGCCGACGCGTGCCCCGACGTGCTCTATCTCGACGACGGCGAGCTGGTCGAGGTGGCGAGCGGCAGCGCCGAGGTGTTCAAGATCGCCACCGGCGCGCGGGTCGACCGGTCGCGCCGGCGGCTCGAGGGCGACTTCGCCGTGCCGGAGCGCGGCGCTTATCCGCACTTCATGCTGAAGGAGATGGCGGAGGCGACGCTGGCCGTCCGCGCCGCGCTCGGCAGCGACCCCGACGCGGTCACGCGCGGCGCCGAGAAGCTGCTGGCGGCGAAGCGAGTTTTCTTCACCGGCATGGGCACCGCCTACCACATGGCGATCTTCGGCCACCAGCTGGTGGCGCAGTGGGCGAAGCGCTTCTGCCCGGTCGTGACCGCCGACGAACTGCCGGGCGCCGTGACGTTCGAGCCGGGCGACCTCGTCCTGGGCGTGTCGCAATCGGGCGAGACCTACGACACGCTGCGAGCCATCCGGGCGGCGAAGGCCGCCGGCGGCGTGGCGCTCGGCATCGTCAACGTCGCCGGCAGTTCGATGGCGCGCGAGTGCGACCAGACGCTGCTGCAGGGTGCCGGGCCCGAGATCGCGGTGCTGGCCACCAAGAGCGCGCTGTCGCAGGCAGTGGTCGCGGCACGGCTCGCGCTCGAGGCGGGGCGGCTGTCGGGCGGGCTCACCGCCGCGCGGCACGCCGAGCTCGCGGCCGAACTCGCCAGCCTGCCGGCGCTGCTCGACGAGTGGCGGCCGCAGATCGAGCGCGACTGCCGGGAGGCGGCGGCCCGTTTCCTCGGGCTCGAGAAGTGGTTCTTCCTCGGCCGCGGCGTGTTCGCGTCGGTCGCGCAGGAGGGGGCGCTCAAGTTCAAGGAAGTGACCTACCGCCACGCCGAGGGCATGGCGGCCGGGTTCCTGAAGCACGGCACCATCAGCCTGATCGACGGCGAGATGGGCACGGCGATCTTCGTGCCGCCCGCCAGCACCGGCGAGCTGCGGGCGATGACGCTCTACGCGCTGGAGGAGGTGCGTAGCCGCGGCGGGCCGCTGCTGGCGGTGGGCGCGCTGTCGGAGAGCGAGCGGCGCCACGTCGATGCGGTGATCGGCATGCCCGGGAAGGGCGAGCTCTCCGACGCATTCCTGCAGATCGTCGCCGGCCAGTACCTCGCCTACTACACGGCCAAGGCGCTTGGCCGCGACATCGACCGCCCGCGGGCGCTGGCGAAGAGCGTGACGGTTCCGTGAGCGCGGCGGGCCGCGCCGCAGCGTTGCTCAGCTGCCGCGGTCCTCGTAGCGGGCGAACAGCTCCGGATCCTCGGCGCGGGCGGCGGCGAGCTAGGCGGCGTCGACGCGCAGCTCGAGCCGCTCCGCGAGCGTCGTCCAGCCGGCGACCGGGTCGCGGCAGAGCTCGGCGTAGTCGATGGCGACGAAGCGGCCGGGGCGGCGCTGCTGTTCCGCCTCGATGGAGCGGGTGACCACGCGGAAGATGCGCGCCGCGATCCGCGTGTGCGACTGACTCTCGAGTTCACGCCAGCCGGGGATGCGGACGCCGAACCAGCCGCCGCCAGAGCCGGCCCGCTTCTCGCGGCGGACGACGGTGGAGCTGACCACCGCGCGCCAGTCGCGTCGCACGTGGACGAAGCGGGCGTCGGGGAAGAGCGCGTCGTCGTCGCCGGCGAGGTGGTGATCCCAGAAGTGCTGCGCCTCGTGCGGCTGCGCGAACCAGCGCAGCCGCGCCAGATGGTGCGCCAGGGTCGGCCAGGCGCCGAACCGGTGATGGGCGAGACGCAGGCACGCCACCTCGGGGTGGCGTGCCAGCGCCTTCATCACCAGCGTCGCCCCGCTGCGATGCGGCGCGACGACGAAGATCGGCCGATCGATCGTCATCGCCCCGCGGCGCGTGCTTTCGCGGCCTTGTGCGCGCCGGCGCGCACAGCCGGCTTCGCCACCGTCTTCTCCTTCAGCGCCGCCTGCGCCGCCGCCACCCGCGCGATCGGCAGGCGGAACGGCGAGCAGCTCACGTAGTCGAGGCCGGCGGCGTGGAAGAACTCGACCGACGCCGGGTCGCCGCCGTGTTCGCCGCAGATGCCGACCTTGAGGTCGCTCTTCACGCTGCGGCCGTCGACCGTCGCCATCGTGACGAGCTGGCCGACGCCCTTGGTGTCGAGGCTCTGGAACGGGTCGGCGGGGTAGAGCTCCTGGCGCAGGTAGGGCTCGAGGAAGCGGCCCGAGTCGTCGCGCGACAGGCCGATGCAGGTTTGCGTGAGGTCGTTGGTGCCGAAGCTGAAGAACTCCGCCTCCTGCGCGATGTCGGCGGCGGTGAGCGCCGCGCGCGGTACCTCGATCATGGTGCCGACCAGGTAGGGGAACTTGACCCCGCGCTCCTTCATCACGTCGGCAGCGACCTTGCGCACCAGCGCCGCCTGGAGCTTCAACTCCTTCACGGTGCCGACCAGCGGGATCATCACCTCCGGGTTGACCGCGCCGCCCGCCGCCTTCACCTCGCACGCCGCCTCGAAGATGGCGCGCGCCTGCATCTCGGTGATCTCGGGGTAGACGATGCCGAGCCGGCAACCGCGGAAGCCGAGCATCGGGTTGAACTCGTGCAACTCGGCGACCTTCTTCGCGATCTTCGCCGCGTCGACGCCGATCTTCGCGCCGAGTTCCTGCTGGTCCTTCTCCGTGTGGGGGAGGAACTCGTGGAGCGGCGGGTCGAGGGTGCGCACCGTGACCGGTCGGCCGGCCATCGCCTTGAAGATCGACACGAAGTCGGCGCGCTGGATCGGCAGCAGCCGGCTCAACGCCGCGCGCCGCTCCTCGACCGTGTCGGCGAGGATCATCGCCTGCATGTGCTCGATCTTGCCGGCGCCGAAGAACATGTGCTCGGTGCGGCAGAGGCCGACGCCCTGCGCGCCGAACGCCACCGCGTTCTCGCACTGGTCGCCCTGGTCGGCGTTGGCGCGCACCTTGAGGCGGCGGTACTTGTCGGCCCAGCCGAGCAGCTTCGCGTAGCGCTGGTAGGTCGGCGATTCGCTGGCCGGGAGCGACTTCTCGATCACGACGCGGTGCACTTCGCTCGGCTTGGTCGCCACCGCGCCGGCGATCACCTCGCCGGTGTTGCCGTCGATCGAGAGGAAGTCGCCCGCGCGCACCACCTGGCCGCGCGACGTGAGCGTGCCGGCCGCGTAGTCGATCTGCAGCTCGCCGCAGCCGACGACGCACACCTTGCCCATCTGGCGGCCGACCAGCGCCGCGTGCGAGGTCATGCCGCCGCGCGACGTCAGGATCCCGAGCGAGGCGTTCATCCCCTCGATGTCTTCGGGCGACGTCTCGATCCGGACCAGGATCACCTCTTCGCCGGCGCGCTTGCGCTGGAGCGCCTCCTCGGCCGAGAAGGCGATCCGGCCGCACGCCGCGCCCGGGCCCGCGGGGAGCCCCTTGCCGAGCAGCCGGCCGGCGTCGAGCGCCGCCTGCTTCTGCTCGCCGTCGAAGATCGGCCGCAGCAGCTGGTTCAGCGACTCGGGGTCGACGCGCAGGACCGCCTCGTGGTCCTTGATCCGCTTCTCGGCGACCATGTCGACCGCGATGCGCACCGCCGCGAAGCCGGTGCGCTTGCCGGTGCGCGTCTGCAGCATCCAGAGCCGTCCGCGCTGGATGGTGAACTCGATGTCCTGCATCTCGCGGTAGCGCTTCTCGAGGATCTGGCGCACCTTGTCGAGCTGCGCGTAGACCTTCGGCATCTCCTGCTTCATCTCGGCGATCGGCTTGGGCGTGCGCGTGCCGGCGACGACGTCCTCGCCCTGCGCGTTGATCAGGTACTCGCCGTAGAACTCGGGATCGCCGTTGCTCGGATTGCGGGTGAACGCGACGCCGGTGCCGGAGTCGCTGCCCATGTTCCCGTAGACCATCGAGCAGATGTTGACCGCCGTGCCCATGTCGGACGCGATGCGGTTCAGGCGGCGGTAGACGACCGCGCGCTCGTTGTCCCAGCTGCCGAAGACGGCGCCGATCGCCGCCCACAGCTGCTTCTCCGGATCCTCGGGGAAGCTCTTCCCGGTCGCCTTCCTGATCTCGGCCTTGAAGGTCGCCACCAGCGCCTTCAGGTCATCGACCGACAGCTCGGAGTCGAGCTCGACGCCGCGCTCGTGCTTCTTCGCCTCGAGCAGCAGCTCGAACGGGTCGCGCTGCTTCGAGTCGGCCGGCTTCATGCCGAGGACGACGTCGCCGAACATCTGGACGAAGCGGCGATAGCAGTCCCACGCGAAGCGCGGATTGCCGCTGTTGGCCGCGAGCCCCTCGACGGTGACGTCGTTGAGGCCGAGGTTCAGCACCGTGTCCATCATCCCGGGCATCGAGATCTTGGCGCCCGAGCGGACCGAGACGAGGAGCGGGTTCTTCTTGTCGCCGAACCTGGCGCCCATCTCGCGCTCGACCCGCTTCATCGCCTTGCGGACGAGGAGGTCGATGCCGGGCGGGTACTTGCCCCTGGTCTTCGAGAAGTGGGCGCAGACGCCGGTCGAGATGGTGAAGCCGGCCGGCACCGGCAGCCCGATGCGGTCCATCTCCGCGAGCCCGGCGCCCTTGCCGCCGAGCACGTCCTTCATCGTCCCGTCGCCCTCGGCGTCGCCGCCGCCGAAGTACCAGACCTGCCGATCCTTCACCGCCTTGCCTGCTGCCATCATGCCCTCACCCGCCGGCCCGCGCGTCGCGCGTCCCCGGCACCTGCGCCATGCGATTCGCCGGAGACCGCCTGGTCCCGCGAAAAAGCGGGGAGAGATTGACGAGGTGGCCGGCGGGGCGCAAGTGCGCCCCGGCGTTCACTGTCCGGCCGCGTGCGACGGCCGACCGGCGCTCTCCCACCGCCACTCGTCGACGTCGAGCTGAGCGAACGCCGCCACGGGCGGCAGCGGCAGCGCGAAGCGGGCGCGCGTCACGCCGAGGTCGCGCTTCCCGAGCGTGGGGATCAGCGCCTCGGCCAGCACGCGCCGTCGGGTCGGTTCGCGGTCCGGCACGGGCGGCAACCACGGCGCCTCCGGCGCCTCGATCGCGACCGGAAGCGCCAGCTTGTAGCGGCGGCAGAGCACGATCGCCCGTGCGCCGCCCTGCGCCAGCGCCGTCGCCAGCGCCGCTGGCAGCGGCAGCTCGACCTCGAGCCATCCCGGGCCGGCGAGCGGAGAAGCGGTGATGCGGGCACACGCCGGCCCGAACGGGAAGGCGCGCGGGGCGGCGCCGTCGCCGAGATCGAGCAGCAGCGTCGGCTCGACGGCGAACGCGACGCGCAGTCCGTGGCCGAAGACGCGGTAGTCGCGCGTCGGGGGCGCGTCGGCGGCTGGGCCG
>VGYY01000059.1 GCA_016872815.1 Planctomycetota bacterium | reverse complement strand
GCCACCTGGCGGACCGCCACCTGGCGGCCCGCCACCCGGTGGTCCGCCGCCCGGTGGTCCGCCGCCCGGTGGTCCGCCACCTGGTGGTCCGCCACCTGGCGGCCCGCCACCTGGCGGCCCGCCCGGGCCGCCGAAGCCGTTGCCGCCGTCGGCGGTCGGGTTCTGCGTGACCGCGAAGTGCTCCTGCAGCCACGCCAGCTGCGAGTCGATGGCCGCGGCCGCTTCCTTGCGCCGCTTGCGCGCGCGGGCGAGCGGCTCGCCCTTGCCCCTGGTGAGCAGTTCCTCGAGCGCCAGCTGGATGCAGGCGATGGCGATGCAGGCGCGGGAGCCGGCGATCTCGGGGCCGTCGCGCCTGCCGTACGTGTAGCCGAACCCGCGAGCGTCGACCTTGCGCGCGTATTCCTTCGGCTTGCCGTCCTTGCCCGCCTGCACGTCGATGAACTTCACCGACGTTCCCTTCGTCTCCTGGTGGTCGAGCACGTAGTCGAGCAGGTCGGCGAACAACCGGCGATCGAAGTCGAGCCCGAGCCGCGAGCCGGCGCGCAGTCCGAGCGCGGCGTACTGCGTGTTGCTCATGTCGGCTTCGCGCGCGGCGAAGCCGGTGCCGTAGTTGCCGTAGCTCCAGCACTCGTGGTAGCGCTCCTTGGCCAGCCGATCGACCAGGGGCTGCCGGTACTCGCGATCCCCCGGCTGCAGCGTGCGCGGGAACGTGTACTTCGCCAGTTCGGCGGCGGTCATCCGCTCGACTTGCTGCCACTCGCCGACCGGCGCACAGCGCGCGTCGAACGCCATCAGCGTCAGCCCCACCTCGTAGGTGTACTTCGGCGGATGGTCCAGGAGGTGGACGTAGCCGCGCGCCAACGACTCGGCGTACTGGTTCTGCCCGGCGGCGATTCGCGCCAGCAGCGCCAGCGCGGTCTTGCCTGCGACGTACTCGCGGTCGCCGTGGGCCGCGTAGATGCCCCAGCCGCCGTCCGGCTGCTGCTGCCGGGCGAGCCAGCCATCGGCCAGGTCGACGGCGCGGTTCACCGCCGCGACGAACTCGGCGTCCTTCGCCGGCAGCACCTCCGGCCCGCGCTCCTGCCGTGTCACGGCGAACGTCGCGGGCGCCGGCGTGATCAGTCCGAGGACGATGCCGGCGGCGCCGGCGGTCCGGCGGAGCGTGGGCGGCGAGACCCGCATGGTCGCTCTCCCGCTCCCGACGGGACCGCTGGCGGGCGGATCGTTCGGGACGCGGGCGACAGAATGCCATGACGCGGCCGTCGCCGCATGCGAGCGACCGGCAGGGTGACTCGGTACAACGCTGCTCTCCATTCGTCGGAGCTCACCATGTCACGCCGGATGCTGCTCGTCGCCCTCGCCGTCGGCGGGACGCTCGCCCTGATTCCGGCGTCGGCGCGCGCCGTCCGGCAGGACGCGGCGACCGGGTCGACAACGGCGGCTCCCGCGCCGCGTCGCGCCGTCCTGGTGACCGGCGCGAGTTCCGGCATCGGTCGACGGACCACCGAATTGCTGGCGGAGCGCGGATTCCTGGTCTGGGCCGGCGCACGGAAGGCCGAGGACCTCGCCGAGCTGGCGACGCTCGCGCACGTGCGGCCGATCCGGCTCGACGTGACGAAGCAGGAGGAGATCGACGCCGCGGTCGCGACCATCACCGCCGCCGGGTGCGGCCTCCACGGAGTGGTGAACAACGCGGGCGTCGGCGTCTTCGGGCCGCTGATCGAGCTGCCGGAGTCGGAGTTGCGCCATCAGCTCGAGGTGAACGTCCACGGACCGTGGCGCGTGACCCGGGCGTTCGCGCCGCTGCTGATCGCCAGCGGCGGCCGCGTCACGACCACCGGCTCGATCTCGGGCGTGGTCTGCTGGCCGATGGGGGGCGCGTACTGCATGAGCAAGCACGCCGTCGAGGCGTTCACCGACACGCTGGCGGCCGAGCTCGGACCGCTCGGCGTGAAGGTGAGCATCGTCGATCCGGGCAACTTCCGCTCGGAGATCGAGCACAACGCGCGCGAACGGCTGCGCCAGCAGGGGTGGAAGCGGGAAGGGTCGCGGTTCACCGCGGCGATGGACCGGATGCTGGCCGGCTCGGGCGACCGCGCCGGGCATCCCGAACCGGATGCCGTGGCCGAGGCGTTCCTTCACGCCCTGTCCGATCCGGCGCCGAAGCGCCGCTACCTGGTCACGCCGAATGCGCGCGAGGCCGAGACCACCGTCCGCGCCGCGCTCGCCCGCGCCGTCGAACTGAACCGCGACCAGCCGTTCGCGCTCGACCGGACCGCGTTGATCCGCCTGCTGGACGAGGAACTGGCGCGAGCGAACTAGCTTCCTGGAACAGAAGCTCGCTTCCACATCCCGGGTGCTCTTCGGCCCTCGTCGTCTGGGTCAAAGATCGCCTCGGGCGGTGGTCGCGAACTTCTGCTCCCGGACACTGGCGGTGCAATGGCCGCAACCACGGCTGCACGCCGAGGAAGTCGCCGAGGACGAATGTCGGACGCTGCGGCGGCGCGGCCGTCAACCGACCGCCGCGCCCGCCGTCTCCTCCTTCGGCTTCTCGACCGCGATCTCGAGCTCGAAACGCCCGGCGTCGACGGTGACCTTGGAGCCGTCGGGGATCTCGCCGGCGATCAGCTTCTTCGCCAGCAGGTTCTCGAGCGAGCCCTGCAGGTAGCGCTTGAGCGGGCGGGCGCCGTAGAGCGGGTCGTAGCCCTCGGTCGCGAGGTGCTCGCGCGCCTTCGCGGTGAGGTCGAGGGTGATGCGCCGGTCCTCGAGGCGCTTCCTGAGCTCCACCAGCAGCAGGTCGACGATGCGGGCGATCTGCTCCCGGGTGAGCGGCTTGAACAGCACGGTCTCGTCGATGCGGTTCAGGAACTCGGGGCGGAAGTGTCCGCGCAGCTCCTCCATGACCTCCTTGGCGGCCGACTCCCGGAGCTGGCCATCCTTGCCGACTCCTTCCATCAGGTGCTGGTGCCCGAGGTTGCTGGTCATGATCACGACGGTGTTCTTGAAGTCGACGGTGCGCCCCTGGCTGTCGGTGAGCCGCCCGTCGTCGAAGACCTGCAGCAGCACGTTGAAGACGTCCTTGTGCGCCTTCTCGACCTCGTCGAAGAGCACCACCGAGTAGGGCTTGCGGCGCACCGCCTCGGTCAGCTGGCCGCCCTCGTCGTAGCCGACGTAGCCGGGCGGCGCGCCGATCAGCCGCGCGACCGTGTGCTTCTCCTGGTACTCCGACATGTCGACGCGGACCAGCGACTCCTCGCTGTCGAACAGCTGCTCGGCCAGCGCCTTGGCCAGCTCCGTCTTGCCGACGCCGGTCGGGCCGAGGAAGAGGAAGACGCCGGTCGGTCGCTTCGGGTCCTTCAGCCCGGCGCGCGCGCGCAGCACCGCGTCGGCCACCGCGCGCACCGCCGCGTCCTGGCCGATCACCCGCCGGTGCAGGTGGAGGTCGAGCTGCAGCAGCTTCCGCTTCTCGCTCTCGACCAGCTTGGTGACGGGGATGCCGGTCCAGCGCGCCACCACCTCGGCGATCTCGTCGGGGGTCACTTCCTCGCGCAGCAGGCGCGGCCTGGCCGAGGCGTCGCCGGCAGCGCCGTTCGCCGCCGCTGCGCCTGCCGCCTTCCTCTCCGCGTCCTTCAGCTTCTGTTCGAGTTCCCGCAGCCGGCCGTACTTGAGCGTCGCCGCCTTCTCGAGCTCGTAGTTGCGCTCGGCGTCGGCGATGCGCCGCTTGGTCAGCTCGATCTCCTCGCGCACCACCTTGAGCGCGTCGATCCCCTCCTTCTCCGCCTTCCACTGCGCCGTCATCGTGTCGGCCTTGCCCTTCAGCTCGGCCAGCTCCTTCTGCAGCGCGGCCAGGCGCAGCTGTGAGGCCGCGTCGACCTCCTTCTTCAGGGCCTCGCGCTCGATCTCGAGCTGCGTCACGCGCCGCGTGACCTCGTCGAGCTCGGCCGGCATCGAGGTGATCTCGGTGCGGATGCCCGCCGCCGCCTCGTCGACCAGGTCGATCGCCTTGTCGGGCAGGAATCGGTCGGAGATGTAGCGGTGCGACAGCATCGCCGCCGCCACCAGCGCGGCGTCCTGGATGCGCACGCCGTGATGGATCTCGTAGCGCTCGCGCAGGCCGCGCAGGATCGAGATGGTGTCTTCCGGCGTCGGCTCCTCGACCAGCACCGTCTGGAAGCGGCGCTCCAGCGCGGCGTCCTTCTCGATGTGCTTGCGGTACTCGTCGAGCGTGGTGGCGCCGATGCAGTGCAGCTCGCCGCGCGCGAGCATCGGCTTCAGCAGGTTGCCGGCGTCCATCGCGCCATCGGCCTTGCCGGCGCCGACGATCGTGTGCAGCTCGTCGATGAAGAGCAGGATGCGGCCGGCGGCCTGCTTCACCTCGGCGAGCACCGCCTTCAGGCGTTCCTCGAACTCGCCGCGGAACTTGGCGCCGGCGATCAACGCACCCATGTCGAGCGCGTACACCGTGCACTCGCGCAGCGCCTCCGGCACGTCGCCGCGCACGATGCGCTGGGCCAGGCCCTCGACGATGGCCGTCTTGCCGACGCCGGGTGCGCCGATCAGCACCGGGTTGTTCTTGGTGCGGCGGGACAGCGTCCGGATGACGCGGCGGATCTCCTCGTCGCGCCCGATCACCGGGTCGATCTTGCCGGAGCGGGCGAGCGCGACCAGGTCGCGACCGTACTTGGACAGCGCGTCGTAGGTCGCCTCCGGGTTGGCGGAGGTCACGCGCTGGCTGCCGCGCACGTGGCGCAGCGCCGCCTCGAACCCCTTCGCCGTCACGCCGCTGTCGCGCAGCAGTTTCGCCGCCGGGGCGTCGCCCTTCTCCTCGAGCAGCGCCAGCACCAGATGCTCGACGCTGACGTAGTCGTCGTTCATCTTCTTGCGCCGCTCGTCGGCGTCGACCAGCAGGCGCGAGAGGCGCTGCGAGACGTAGACCTGGCCCGGCTCGCTGCCGGGGCCGGCGACACGCGGCATGCGATCGACGGTCCGCTCGAGCTGGCCGAGCAGCGCGCCGCGCTCGGCGCCCATGCGCGCGAAGAGCTGCGCGGCGAGGCCGTCATCCGGGCGCAGCAGCGCCAGCGCGAGGTGCTCGACCTCGATCGCCTGCTGGCCGCGCTTCGTCGCCTCGGCCTGCGCCGATTGCAGCGCGGTCTGGACGCTCTCGGTGAACTTCTGCGGATTCATGCAACGCTCCCCGACGCGCGCCGCTGCGGTGGGGAAGCCTCGTCAGCACTCCCGGACGCGGTCGGCGTCGAGAGTTGCGTTGCACGTGGTGTGCCGAATTGGCGGACCCGGGCGCGGTCGCTCAACCCCCTTCCGGACAGAGCGTTGCGCCAGCGGTTTGCGATGCCGGAGCTCGCACTTGGCGCGGCTCAGCGTCATCGTGACGCGGCCGCGTCAACGTGTCGCCGGCGCCTTGGCGGTTCAGCGCGTGAAGTCGAAGAACGCGCCGAGGTCGTCGCCGCCGAACTTGCCCTTGTTCCAGAGCGCGCCGTCCCACGACTCGCAGCTCTTGTTCGGCCCGTGCGAGAAGACGGCGACGTCCATGTACGGGTCGCTGCGGGTGTAGACGTGATAGCTGTAGGGCGTGCCCCACGGATCGTTGCCGATCGGGTGCTCGAGGTACTTCTTCGGTCCCTCGAAGAGCCAGGTGTTCAGCACCTCGGCGCCGTACCCGAAGTAGGAGGGGTTGGCGTAGCTGTACGACGGGTCGGCCTGCATGCCGGGCGGGTAGCTGCCGGTGTCCTGGTAGTACTCGCCGATCGCCTTCGCGATCGCCTGCGCCTCTGCGACGGCGGCTTTCGCCTGGTTCTGCGCGAGCACGTCGTCGACCATCGGCGTGACCACGCCGGCCAGCAGCACGATGAGGGCGGTCGCGACGATGACCTCCATCATCGACAGTCCCGCGCGCCGATCCGTCCGGGTGCAAGTCATCGCCATCGCCCGCGTGCTCCGCTGGCGGCCCGTTCGGGAACGGCTCCCGGTCGGGCGATCGCCACGCAGCGTGAATCGGCACGATCCGGCCTCGAACCGCAGCGGAATCACCCGGCGTGGCGGGGAGCGGCCCGCCGATATGGAAGGAGATTCCTGATCGCTCGATCGTCATCGACCGCCCGCCGGCGCAGGCAGTCGCGCGCCGGCGCAGTGTCCGCGTGTCGCCGCCCATAATGTCGCGCCGCGGCCGGGACCCGGATCGCGCTGCGACCCTCGCGGAATGGAGGCGATGGATGGCGCTCTGCGACTGCCTGCGTTTCGTGACCGATGCCGACTGCCAGATCGAGCAGTTGCCGTGGGGACCGCACGAGTGGCTCTGCCGGCCGGGGCTGACCGAGGCGCGCGACCTGCAGGTGGTGCGCGTCCGCATGCCGCCCGGCAGGTGCCACGCCTTCCACCGCCATCCCGAGTTCGAGGAGGTGCTGTACGTGCTCGAGGGTCAGGTCGAGCAGTTCGTCGACCGGGAGAAGCGCGTGCTGCGCGCCGGCGAACTGGCGCACATCCCGAAGGACACCGTGCACGGGTCGTACAACACGTTCCGGGCGCCCTGCACCTTCCTCGCGATCCTCTCGCCGGCGAGCTGCAAGGGACCGCCGCTGATCGACGTGGCCCATGAGGAGCCGTGGCGGAGTCTGGCGCCGCTGCCGCCGCCGTCGGCACCAGCGCCGTAGACTCCCTGCCCGCTCGTCCGATCTCCAGCCGGGCAAGCGGGCGCGCAGCGCGCGCGTTCCCGCCCCTCGCCCCGAATGGTCCGTGGTCCCGCCGGGAGTCCTCGTGAGCAGCTACTACGACCCCGCCCACCTGAAGAAGTTCGGCGACATCGGCAAGGAGGCGCCCGAGCTCTGGAAGAAGTTCGGCGAGTGGTACGGCGCCGTCTTCGCCGACGGCGCGTTGAGCGAGCGCGAGAAGGCGCTGATCGCGCTGGCGGTGGCGCACGCGGTGCAGTGCCCCTACTGCATCGACGCCTACTCGACCACCTGCCTCGAGAAGGGGGCCGACGCGGCGCAGATGACCGAGGCGGTCCACGTCGCGGCGGCGATCCGCGGCGGCGCGACGCTGGTCCACGGCGTGCAGATGCGCGAGCACGTCCACAAGCTGTCGATGTGATCGGCGGAGCCGCCTGCCCGTGAACCCCGGTGAAGCCGTCCCCGCCGGAACTGCCGCGAACGCGGCCAGCTCCGCTCCCGCCGCCGCCGACCCGGCGCCGATCCGGATCCAGCCGACGCTGGCACGCCGCGGGCATGAGCTGGCGCAGGCGCAGGCGCAGCTCGCCAAGCTGCGCCGACTCCCGCTCGCGCGCGGTTTCGAAGCCGCCTGCGCCAGCGCCGGCCATGCGCCGCTGCGCGCCGCACGCCTCGAGATCCTGCAGATCAACGTCGGCCGCGTCTGCAACCAGACCTGCCGCCACTGCCACGTCGACGCCGGTCCCGACCGCAAGGAGTCGATGAGCGACGCGGTGGTCGAAGCGTGCCTGAAGCTCCTGGTCGAGGAGAAGATCCCGACGCTCGACATCACCGGCGGCGCGCCCGAGATGCATCCGCGCTTCCGCGAGATCGTGCGGCGCGCACGGGCGGCCGGCGCGAAGGTGATGGACCGCTGCAACCTCACCATCACCCAGGCGAACGGCTTCCGCGACCTGCCGCGCTTCCTCGCCGACCACCAGGTCGAGGTGGTCGCCTCGCTGCCGTACTACGCACCGAAGCAGACCGACCTCCAGCGCGGCGACGGCGTCTTCGAGCAGTCGATCGCGGCGCTGCGCGAGCTGAACGCCCTCGGCTACGGCAAGGGCGATGGCGGCCGCCCCGGCAGCGGCCTCGTGCTGAACCTCGTGACCAACCCGGTGGGCGCGTTCCTGCCGGCCGGCCAGGCGTCGCTGGAACGCGAGTGGAAGCGCGAGCTCCTTCGCCGCCACGGCGTCGTCTTCGACCGCCTCTTCACCATCACCAACATGCCGATCAGCCGCTTCCTGGACTTTCTGGTCGAGTCGGACAACCTGGCGAGCTACCTCGAGAAGCTGGTCGCCGCGTTCAACCCGGCCGCCGTCGCCGGCCTGATGTGCCGCAACACCCTCTCGGTCGGCTTCGACGGCCGCCTCTTCGACTGCGACTTCAACCAGATGCTCGAGCTGGCGCTGCAAGGCCCATCCGGCCGCCCGCTCACCATCCACGACGCCACGCGCGCCGCGCTCGAAGGCCGCCCGATCCTGACCGCGCCGCATTGCTTCGGCTGCACCGCCGGGGCGGGCTCGAGCTGCGGCGGGGCGACGGTGAAGGGGTAGGAAGCGTCACTTCTCGAGGACGGCTCAGCGTCGCGCGCCTCACTGCCCCGCGGGCGCCGGCTTCGCGCTCACGTGGCTGTAGACGCCGCCGGTGAGCTTCCAGCCGTCGTCGGTGCGGATCAGCGTGAGGACATCGACGCCGGTGTGGGAGAGCGCCCCGTCGATGCGGAACTCGTAGGGACCGACGACCACAGCGACGTCGCCGTCGACGAGCACGGTCGGGGGCTGCGTGAAGCGCTCGTCGAGCCTGGACGTGCCGCTGCCGAGCTGGTCGAGGAACGCCGCGAGGCCGGTGACGCGCTGGCGGCGGGCGCCGTCGACGCTGCTGGTCACGACGAAGACGCCCTCCGGCACCGTGATCGCCGCCGCCTTCGCCACGTCGCGCGTCGCCATCGCGTCGAACAGCCCCTGCACGACCGCCAGCGCCGCGGCCCGATCGGTCGCGACCGCTCCGTCGCCGTCGCGCCGCCCGCAGTCGGGCGTCGTGCCGCATGCGGAGAGCGTGAGCAGCAGCGCGACGAGGCCCGCGATCCGCCGCATCGGCAACCAGGTCGTCCGCATGGTCCGCTCCCTCACGCTTGGCGCGCCTGCTACTTTCCCCGGCCCCATGGCACGCGACGGCAATCGCAAGTACCACGACCGGGTCGCCGGCAAGTACGACTCGATCTACGACACGCCCTACTGGCGGTTCTACCGCGACGTGTCGTGGCGCCATCTGAAGCCGTTCCTGCCGGCGACGCGGCCGGCGTGGGCGGCCGACCTCGGCTGCGGCACCGGCTGGTTCGGCTGCCGGTTGCTGAAGAGCGGGCTCAACTGCGTCTTCCTCGATCCGAGCGGCGCCATGCTCGGCGAGGCGAAGGCGGCGGCCGAGGCGGAGTCGTCGCGCGGGCTCGCCACCCGTTTCGTGCAGTCGGGCATGGAGCAGATGGGGGAGATCGAGGACGGACTGCTCGACTTCGCCACCGGCCAGGGCGATCCGCTCTCCTTCTGCGAGCAGCCGGCGCGCGCGCTGGCGGAGCTCGCGCGCATCGTCAAGCCGGGCGGCCACGTCGTGTTGTCGGTCGACAGCCGCGTCGCCGGCGTGAAGTCGTTGCTCGGCGAGAAGTCGCCGGAACTGGCGCTCGAACTGCTGCGCACCGGCCGCACGAAGTGGAAGAGCGACCGCACCGAGGAGGCGTTCGGCATGAAGATGTTCGAGCCGGACGAGCTGAAGGCCCTGCTCGAGCGCGCCGGCTTCGAGTGCAAGTCGCTGATCGCGAAGACCTGCCTGGTGCAGCGCGGGAACGACGCGTGGCTCGACGCGCCGGCGCAGATGCGCGAGCTGCTCGCCGCCGAGGAGCGCGTCCACGGCCGGCCCGAGTGGTTCGGCCTGGCGGGTCACCTGCAGATCGCGGCGCAACGGCGCGCCTGAGCCGGCGCGGGTCGGAAGGGGGCAGGCCCGCGGCTCAGCTCGCGGTGGCGGCGGATTGCGGTTCCGTCACGCTCGCCCCGACCGCCTCCGCCAGCTTGCGGATCACCGCGGCCAGCTCGGTGTCGGGCGTGGATGCGCCGGCCGACAGCGCGATCTGCAGCGGCCCGGAAGGGAGCCAGCCGTAGGTGATCGCCTCCTGGCCGGTCGTCGGATCGCGGTGGCGGATGGCGTCGGCGGCGATCGAACTCGGCTCCTGCACGTGGTAGGTGCCGTACCTCGCATGCGCCGCTCGCAGCAGGTTCGCCGTGTTCGAGGAGTCGTAGCCGCCGAGCACGAGGAACAGGTCGGGCGGCGTCGCTCCGGTGAGTGCGATGACGGCGTCCTGGTTGTCCTGCGTCGCCGGGCAGATGGTGTCGAAATCCTTGAAGCTGGCGGGCGCCTTGGCGACCGGCAGGCGGAGGGTGGACGCATCGCGCGCCGCGACCGCCGCGCCGACCTTCTTCGCGATCTCGGCCGACTCGGTGGCCAGCATCGTCGTCTGGTTCACCATCCCGATCCGGGACAGGTCGCGCTCGGGATCGAAGTCGCGGCTCGACTGCTGCAGGAACCGCCCGCGCAGCGGCGCGAGCGGCGCCTCGCCGCGCAGCGCGGCGCAGAGCAGGTCGGCGTCCTCGTGGCCGCGCAGCACCAGCCACTTGCCGTGCAGGCTGTCGACCAGGCTGCAGGTCGCGCGGGTCTCGTCGTGGCCGGGCTGGCCGTGGATCACGACGGTGCAACCCTCCTCGACGTACTTGCGCACGCGGCGGTGCGGCTTCTCGACCCACGGGCAGGTGGTATCGACGATCTCGCAGCCGATCGCCTCCATCCGCATCAGGTGCTCCACCTCGGCGGAGAAGGCCGGGATGATCACCACGTCGCCCTTCTGCACCCGGTTGAAGCCGCCCGGCTCGGCGTACTTGCCGAAGATGAACTGCACGCCGTTCTGGCGGAAGTCCTCGTTCACCTTCGGGTTGTGGATGATCTGGTTCAGCAGCCAGAGCCGCCGGCCCGGGTTCTTGCGGATGGCGTCCCAGACCATCGCGACGGCGCGATCGACACCCCAGCAGAAGCCGAGTTTCTCGGCGATCCGCACGGTGATCCGACCGGCGCGCACCGGCTCGTGGGTGCGACGCATCCAGTCGATCAGCGCGCTCTTGTAGCTGTAGCGCTCGTCAGGGGAGCCGTACTTGTCCTCGATCCGCATGCGGCGCGACATTAGCGGCGCGCGCCGCCTACCATGGCCGTTCCGATGGTTGCAGCCGCCGCTCCGCTCCGCCTCGCCCCGCTCCTCGCCGGGATCCCGCTTGCGCTCGTCGCGGGCGGTTGCGGCGGCGATCCGCCCGCGGCGAGCGGTCCCACCCGCCCGAACGTGCTGCTGATCACCATCGACACGCTCCGCGCCGATCACCTCGGCTGCTACGGCTACGACCCCTATCCCGTCCCGGTCTCGCCGGCGATCGACGCGCTGGCCGGCGAGGGGCTCCGGTTCGAGGCGTGCTTCGCGCCGCGCGGCCAGACCGGCCCGTCGCTGATGTCGCTGCTGACCGGGCTCTACCCCTCGAGTCACGGCGTGCTCGACAACTACGACCCGCTGCGCGAGGAGGGGAGCGACCTCGTCGACGACTTCGCCCCGCTCGGCCACGAACTGCACGGCTTCGCCGCGTTCTGCCCGGTGAAGAAGAGTTCGCGCGCAGGGCTCGCCTTCGCGCGGATGGCGGCGCTCGAACCGCCGCGCGGCAGCTGGTTCGACGCTCGTCCGGGGATGAAGGGGGCGCCATGGGCGCGCGTCGACGATGCGGTCGAGCAGGCGCTGCTGCGCTTCCTCGCGTCGCGCGGATCCGCGCGCCGGCCGTTCTTCGCGTGGGCTCACTTCTACGACGTGCACCAGCCGTGGTCGCCGCCGGCGGACCTCCACGCGGCGTTCGCGGGCGACTACCGCGGGCCGTTGCGCGCGGCGGCGCCGACCGAAGCGCACTTCGACGGCGTGGTGAAGGAGCGGCTCGATGCGGCGATGCGCGCCCGCACGCCGCTCGATCCGGCCGACGCCCGCTACGTGACCGCGCTCTACGACGGTGGCATCCGCGCCACCGACGATCGCGTCGGCCGCATCGTCGCGCAGCTGCGCTCCGCCGGCCTGCTCGATTCGACCGTCGTCTGCGTCACCGCCGACCACGGCGAGGAACTCGGCGAGCACGGCGGGTTCTGGTTCCACGGCAACTCGGTGTACGACGCGGTGCTGCGCATCCCGCTGGTGATCCGCGGGCCGGGCGTGAAGCCGGGCGTGGTCACCGAACTGGCGCAGAACCTCGATCTGCTGCCGACCTTGCTCGAATTCCTCGGCGGCAAGGTCCCGCCGGGCATCGACGGCCTCTCGCTGGCGCCGCTCCTGCGCGGCGAACGACCCGATCCGCCGTTGCGCGAGATCGCCTGGGCCGAATGGGAGGACGTGATCCTCACCGCGCGCACGCGCGAGTGGAAGCTGGTCCGCAACGTCCGCGGCGCGCGGCCCAAGCTGCCGCCCTACCAGGGCGACGACGATCCCGGTTTCGACGTCGGCTGCCGCGAGCTCTACGACCTGCGCGCCGACCCGGGCGAGACGCGCGACGTCTGGCGCGAGCGGCACGGCGACGTCGAGTTCCTGCGGCGGCAGGCCGAGGACGAGGAGGAGCGCCGGTTCCACGGCCTCGAGCGCGGCGCGCTCGATGCGATGACCGAGGAGGAACGGCTGGAACTCCTGCGGCTCGGTTACGGCGCGGCCGGACCCGACGGAGCGCGGGCGTTGAACTACCGACTCGACCCGGCGCGCTGCGACGAGTGAGCGCAACGCGCGGCGGCGCTCACAGTGCGGCGCGCGGGCCGTAGCGATCGCGCTCCTGGAGGCAATGGCGATGGCGATTCCCTGGCGCAGCGCATGGCTGGTGGCGGCCCTCTGGTCGAGCGGTGGCGCCGCCGGCGTCGCCCTGCCCGCGTCCGCTGCTGCGGACGCCGACGGCACGCTCGCCACGTTCGATGCCTGCCTGCGCTGGCTGCAGAACACGCCTTACGTGCGCACGCGCGACGACCTCGACTGGCAGGCGATCGAGCGCGAATGGCGGCCGCTGGCCGATGCCGCGGCGCCGGGGGCGGAAGTGCGCGACGTGCTGAACGAGATGCTGCTCGAGCTCGATGCGTCGCATGCCGCCGTGCTGGATGGCGCGGTCTACCGCACGATGATGCACGAGCTGAACGGGCAGCCGTCGCCCACCTTCGGCGCGCTGCTCGAGGAGTCGCGGCCGGGGCGGCTGTTCGTCCGTGCGGTCTACGAGGGTGGCCCGGCCGAGCGCGCGGATCTCCGGATCGGCGACGAGGTGGTGGTGGTCGACGGGAGAGCGGCGCTGGCGAGCGCCACGGTCGTGGAAGCCGGCTACGACCCGGGCACGGAGAAGGAGCGGTTGTTCACGCTGCTGGCGCCGGCGGCGGGGACGCGTTGCTCGCTCGCGCTGCGGCGCGCGCCGGAGGCGCGGCTGGCGCTGCGCGAGTTCGAGGCGGTGGCGATGAGCGGGCTCGATGCGGGGCGGCGCAGCGCGCGGGTGGTCGAGGTGGGGGGGCGCCGGATCGGCGTGTTCCACCTTTGGATGGTGGCGCGCGGTTCGGCGGCCTTGCTGCGCGAGGTGCTGGCCGGTCCGCTCGCGGAGTGCGAGGCGCTGGTGTTCGACCTGCGCGGGCGCGGCGGATTCGCCGACGAGATCCCCGGCCTTCTCGCGCCGTTCCAGCAGCCGGATGGGCGCCGGTCGCAGCGCAGCGTGCGCTGGAACCGGCCGGTGGTCTTCCTCACCGACGACCGCACGCGCAGCGCGAAGGAGATCCTCTCGTGGCACATCCGCGAGGAGCGGCTCGGGCCGCTGGTCGGCGAGACGACCGAGGGCGCGGTACTGGGCGCCGGCTTCTTTCCGCTGCCGGGCGGGCTCATCCTCGAGGCGCCCGTGGCGGAGGTGCCGGTGGCGGACGGGACCTCGCTCGAGGGCGTCGGGGTCGAACCGCACATCGCCGTCGCGCGCGCCGGACCGTTCGCCGCCGGGGACGATCCGATCCTGAACCGCGGCCTGGCCGAGGCGGCGGCGCTCCTGCGCGCGGTCGCACCGCGGCGGCGCCCGATCTGAGGCTGCCGGCTTCCCGGGCGGCGCCGGGGCGCACTATCATCCGCGCCCTCTCGCGGCGCGGTCTTGGGACGGTCGCAGCGGTGGCGGTTCCGATCGTGGAACCAGCGCCGTTCGTCACCGTGCCGGGATGACGGCTAGAGAGGGTGCCGCCCGCAACCCCTTGCCCGCCGCTCGCATCCCACGCTCGAACCGATCTCGAGGAGCGTCCACGACATGCGCCTGCTCTCCGCCATGCTCGCCGTCGCCTGCATCGCCGCCAACGCGTCGGCGCAGATCTACAAGATCGACTTCAAGGACCCGAAGTCGGCCAAGAAGTACAAGGCGCACTGCGTCGAGGTGAACGACGAACTGCTGCTGGTCGGCGAGATCAAGGCCGGCGCGACGCTGAACGAGGCGCGTGGCGTCTGGGAACTGGCGCCGACGATCGAGATGTGGGTGGCGAACATGGATTCGCCGCGCCAGTGCCCCTACAAGGTCGTGAAGGGGCAGAAGGTCAAGGCGGGCAGCAAGGCGACCGCGTCGCTCAACCGCGACGACGTCGACAAGATCGTCCCGTTCATGCTCGACCAGAGCTTCTACGGGCTGACCAAGGAATACGGCAGCCGGCTCGACGAGATCGACGAGCTGAAGAAGCAGCGCGACGCGCTGAAGAAGGGCACGCCGGAGTGGAAGGCCAAGCAGACCGCCGTCATCCAGTCCATGGAACGGCTCAGGTCGTGGCTGGAGTCGACCATCTACGCCAAGACCGCGCGCAAGGTGAAGCGCGAGATCGATGCGGAGATGAAGCTGTCGAAGGAAGCCAACGCGCAGCGGCTCGAACTGGCGAAGCAGTCGATCAAGCTGGTGCCGACGCCTGAGGACCTGTCGCGCGCCGGCAAGCAGGTCTACGGCGACGCGGTGGTGCTGAAGGTCGGCGAGAGCCAGCACATCCGGATCGTCTATCGC
This sequence comes from Planctomycetota bacterium, assembly GCA_016872815.1. GTDB lineage: Bacteria > Planctomycetota > B15-G4 > B15-G4 > SIAN01 > SIAN01. The sequence goes on along the minus strand of VGYY01000059.1, from coordinate 2,826 downwards.
GAGGAATCGGGCGACGATCGGGTCAAGGCGCTGCTCGAGCTCGGCGAGAACCTGATCGAGGGGTTCCGCGTCCAGTTCATCGATCCCTACATCAAGGACGACTACAAGGACTACCTCCCCGACGGGATGTTCGCCGAGTACTACTTCGCCCCCGATGACATCGAGGGCTACATCAAGTTCATGCAGAGCTACTACGGCACGCAGTTCGACGAACGGTCGGTCCAGTGGCTGCGCGAGAAGAAGACGAACGGCAGCCACTCGCGGCGCGGCTCGGAGCCGAGCTATCTCCACAGCTCGATCACGGCCGAGCAGTCCGACATGGAGGGCGTCGTCGCCCACGCCATGGGCCACCACCTGGTCAACCTGCACTACAACCAGGACCGTCGCAGCGAAGTCGGGCCGTGGCTGAACGAGGGCGTCGCCAACTGGCTCTCGCTCGAGTACCTCGGCCGCAACTCGGTGCAGTGCGTCAGCTTCGACGTCGGCAAGTACGCCAAGAAGCGGGAGACGGAGACCGGCGAGAGCGCGCTGCGCCAGGGCACCGCCGACATCTATCACCGGCTCGCGCTGGACGAGGGCGCCAGCATCGACGTGCTGGCGCTGAAGCCGCTGTCGGAGTTCGCCGATCCCGACATCGCCAAGTCCTACAGCCTCTACAACTTCATCGCCAAGACCCAGGGCGAGAAGGGGCAGCGTTGGCTGCGGACGGCGTGCAACGCGGCCGCCGTGCCGGGGCAGATGATTCCGCAGTGGCGCAAGAAGAGCGAGGAGATCTTCGAGGTCTCGGGGCTCGACATCTTCAAGAAGGTGAATGACGAATGGGTCGCGTTCGCCAAGGAGTTGATCGGCGCGCGGTGAGCGGCCGCGCGGCGATCGGAACCACGATGCTGACGGCCGGCGCACTGCTGGCCGTCGTGAGCGCGTTGGCGTGGGCGTGGCGGCCGGAGAAGGTCGACCTCTCGCCGCAGCAACTGCGTGACACCGCGACCCACGTCGTGGTCGGGAAGGTCCTGCAGGTGTGGACCCGGGCCGAGGAGAGCGGCAGCTGGGACTACACCCGGTACGTCGCCGAGGTGCAGGTCGAGGCGGTGGAGAAGGGCGACGGCCTCGTGCCGGGACAGCTGGTCTATGTCCGTTACTGGACCAAGGAGTGGGACGGCTTCTTCGGTGCGCCGCCGCCCGATACCAACGGCCATCGCGGCCTGCCGGCCGTCGGCGTCCGCAGCCGGATGCACCTGGCCAGGAACGCCTACGACGGCTTCGGCGACACCCGGGACGGCGGCTTCAACGTGATCGGCGCCAACGGTTTCGCGGCGCCGTGACCGGCGGGTCGGAGGACGCCGCCGGCGCGGAATTCGCCGCGCTCGATCGCCATCGCGACTATCGCGGCGGGGCGCTGCTGGAGGCGGACGTCGCTGGCGACCCCCTCGTGCAGTTCGAGCGCTGGTGGCGCGAGGCCGAGACGGCCGGCGAACTCGAGGCGGCGGCGATGACGCTGGCCACGGTCGGGGCCGACGGCGCCCCGGCGGCGCGCATCGTCTACCTGCGCGGCGTCGATGCGCGCGGCTTCGCCTTCTTCACCAATGGCGAGAGCCGCAAGGGGCGCGAACTCGCGGCCGAGCCCCGCGCAGCGCTCTGCTTCTTCTGGCCGCGACGCCACCGCCAGGTGCGCGTCGAGGGACGGGTCGCGCCGCAATCGCCCGCCGAATCGGATGCCTACTTCGCCGCGCGCCCGCGCGGCAGCCGGCTCGGCGCGTGGGCGTCGCCGCAGAGCGCGCCGCTGCGCGACCGGGCCGAACTCGAGGCGCGTCTCGCCGAGGTGGAAGCGCGCTTTCCCGACGCGGTGCCGCGACCGCCGCACTGGGGCGGCTATCGGCTGCTGCCGCACGTGGTCGAGTTCTGGCAGGGGCGCGAGAGCCGGCTGCACGACCGACTGCGCTACGAGCGGACGGCGGCAGCGTCACCCGGCTGGCGGATCGTCCGGCTGGCCCCCTGACACGGGCGCCGCCGGCGCCGCCGGCAACCCGAAGCGCGGCTTGCGCAGCCGGACCACGCCGCGCCACGGCCATTCGCTGGTCGGGCGGCCATGGCGGACGGTCTCGATCTCGCCGCGCTGCGCCATCCGGCGCGCCACCTCGCGCACCGGCTGCATCCAGCGCTTCCAATGGTCGGGGTCGAGCGCGCGGGCGATCGCGGCCGGATCGATCGAGGCGTTGTCGCGGGTGAGGGCGCCGACCTGGCTGCGGATCTCCGCCTCGACGAACCGTTCGCGCGGATCGGGTGCAGGCGCGGGGGACGGGCCGTTCATGGCGGGCTCTCTTCGTTGGGGGCCGGCGCTTCGGGAACTCCGGCGGCGGCATTCGAAGGCGGCACAGGAAAGCGCTGGCGGGCCGCCTCGGCCAGCAGGATCGCCGCGGCGTGGCTCATCGACAGCGAAGTGACGGCCGAGTGCATCGGGATCCGCGCGAAGCGCGTGCACTCGTCGCGCACCGCGCCCGACAGGCCGCGCTTCTCGCCGCCCACGCACAGGACGACCGGTCCGCGCAGGTCGAGCTGCCAGGCCACCCGCTTGGCGCCGGCGACGCACGCCACCAGCTCGAAGCCGCGGCGACGCAGCTCGCGGAGCAGGTCGGTCTCGCGGTCGATGCGCACCAGGGGCAGGCGCTCGAACGCGCCTGACGAGGCGCGCGAGACTTCGGTCTCGTCGAAGTCGAGCAGGTGCTTCTTCACCAGCACGGCGGTCGCGCCCAGCGCCTCGGCGCTGCGGAGCGTGAAGCCGAGGTTGCGCTCGTCCTCGGTGCCGTCCAGCAGCAGCAGCAGCGGGGC
>VGYY01000058.1 GCA_016872815.1 Planctomycetota bacterium | reverse complement strand
CGAGCGCGACCCCGGTCGCCGCCGCCAGCGCCTCGGGCACCAGCAGCTCGCGCGCGGCCGGGCCGGCGAGGTCGCGGCCCGCGCTCACGACGTAGGCGCCGAACGCCTCGGCCGCCAGCGGACCGAGCGCGAGGGTGGCGACGTCGGCGCCGTGGCGCGACTGGTCGCCGCCGGCGGGCGCCGCGCCGTCGACCCGCTCGGCGCGACCCTGGAACATGCCGCAGAACGCGGCGAGGTCGGGGTCGTTCGCCAGCTCCACGGGCGCGGCGCCGCCGGCGTCGAGTCCGGCCGCGAGGGGCCGGATCTCGACGTCGGGGCGCCCGAGCACCTGCTCGATCGCCTTCACCTGCTGGGTCAGGATCGTGTTGTGGTCGACCACCTGCACCGAGACGACCGTCGCGATGCCGACACCGATCCCGAGCGCCGCCGTGAAGGAGCGCGCCGGCCTAGATGCCAAGCTGCTCCAGGCGAGCGTGGATGCGATGTTCATCGATCTCGTCTCCGCGCAGCGACCAGGCCGGGTCGATGCGGCCGTCCTTCAGGAAGTGCAGTTCGTCCGCGAAGCGCGCGTCGCGCGGGTTGTGGGTGACCAGCACGATGGTGCGGCCGAGCGCGTCGACCGCGGTGCGCAGGTGCTGCATCACCTCGAGCCCGGCCTTGGTGGCGAGGTTGCCGGTCGGCTCGTCGGCCAGCACGACGCGCGGCTCGTGGACGACGGCGCGCGCGATCGACGTGCGCTGCATCTCGCCGCCCGACAACTCGTGCGGCCGGCGGGAGAGCTTGTCGGCCAGCCCGTAGAGCCGGGTGACGCGACCGAAGCGGGCGTCCTGCCAGGGCGCGGTGATCCCCTGCAGCAGCAGCGGCAGCGCGATGTTCTCGCCGACGGTGAGGTTGGGGACCAGGTTGTAGAACTGGAAGACGAAGCCGACGTGCTCCCGGCGCAACCGCGTCCGCGCCTCGTCGTCGAGCGCGCCGAGCTCCTGGCCGGCGAGGAAGACCTGGCCGGCGGACGGCGCGTCGAGTCCGCAGAGCAGGTGCAGCAGCGTCGACTTGCCGGAGCCTGACGGCCCCATCACGACGACGAACTTCCCCTCCGGAACGGCGAGCGAGACGTCCTGGAGGACCGGCGTCGCGTCGCGGCCGGGATGGAGCCGGTAGAGGTTGCGCGCCTCGAGCAGCGCCGTCGACGGCTTCGGTGCGCCATCGACGGGGCTCGCCGCCGCGCTGGCGGTCGCATCGCTGCTGGCAGGGTCCACTCGGCTCCTCCGCTCGGTCCAGGGCGCTTCCAAGTTAGCCGGGCGCCTCGTCGCGCCGGCGCAGCGCGATGGGGGGCGGGCAATGCAACGCGAGTCGGCGGCCGTCGAAGGGATGCGCGAACGCGAGCGTCTCGGCATGCAGCAGGTAGCCCGGATCGCCGGGCAGCGCCGGGCCCTCGCCGCGCGGTCGTCCGCCGGGGCCGAAGAACGGCTCGCCCACCAGCGGCAGCCCGGCGGCGGCGAGGTGGATGCGGATCTGGTGCGGTCGGCCGGTGGCGATGCGGATCGCCACCAGCGTGGTCGCGCCGTCGCGCTCGATCACTTCGACGTGCGTCGCCGCCGCGCGTCCATCCGGCTGCACGGCGAAGGCGCGGCCGATCCGCGGATGGGGGACCTCGCCGATCGGCGCGTCGAGCGTGAGCGCGTCGCCAGCGGGGGCGCCGACCACGCGCCCGCGGTAGCGCCGTTCGATGCGGCCGGACTGGAACAGCTCCGCGCCGGCGCGACGGGCGCGGACGGTGCGGGCCATCAGCACGAGTCCCGAAGTGCCGCGATCCAGCCGATGGAGCAGGGACGCCTCGGGGAAGCGGCGGCGCACCAGCGCCAGCAGCGTGTGGTCGAGGAAGCGTCCGCCCGACGGCATCGTCGGCAGCCCGGCCGGCTTGGCGACGGCGAGGAAGTCGTCGTCGCGATGGAGCAGCGCCGCGCAGAGCGGCACCACCGGCTCCTCCCACGGCGGGCGCCGCCACTCGAGCCAGGCACCGGCGCGCAGCGGCGCGTCGCTCCGTGCGGCCACCCCGTCGAGGAAGAGCTCCCCCCGGGCGAGCCGTTCGCCCCAGTCGGCGCGGCTGCCGTGGCGCGGATCGGCCGCGAGATGTTCGAGCAGCGACCGCCCGTGGCTGTCGGCGCCGAGCTGCCGGCGATGGGTGTGGCCGCGATTCAAGGCGGTGCGTCCGGATGCCGAAAGGAGTTCCCGGAAGAGTTTGCCGACCGGGCGGCCGGTCCGGTCCACCAGCGGAGCGAAGCCGGATGGAGTGCGTGCTCGAAGTCGCCGGGCTGCGGAAGAGCTTCCGGCCGGGGCTGCTCAAGCCGCGGATCGAGGCGGTGCGCGGCGTCTCGTTCGCCGTCGCGCCCGGCGAATGCTTCGGACTGCTCGGCCAGAACGGCGCCGGCAAGACCACCACGATCAAGGTCGCCACCGGGCTGCTGCGCCCCGACGCCGGCCGCGCCACGCTGCTCGGCCGCCCGTGCGGCGACGCGACGGCGCGCCGCGCGCTCGGCTTCCTGCCCGAGAACCCCTACTTCCACGAGCACCTGACCCCGCGCGAGGGCTTGCAGGTCTACGGCCGACTGAACGGCCTCGACGCCGCCACGATCGCGGCGCGGTCGCCGGCCCTGCTCGGGCGCGTCGGGCTGGCCGACGCCGCCGACCGGCGGCTCAAGGGCTTCAGCAAGGGGATGCGCCAGCGCTTCGGGCTGGCCGCTTCGCTGCTGCACGAGCCCGAGCTGCTGATCCTCGACGAACCGCTCACCGGCCTCGATCCGGGCGGCCGCATGCTGGTGAAGGAACTCATCGTCGAGCAGCGCCAGCTTGGTCGCACCGTCGTCCTCTGCTCGCACGTGCTGGCCGACGTCGAGGAGCTGTGCGATCGCGTCGTGGTGCTGCACCGCGGGCAGGTCGTGCGCGAGGGCACCATCACCGAGCTGCTCTCCAGCGCGCCGCGTTCCTACGAGCTCTGCGCACAGGACCTTCCGGCCGCGCTCGCCGCGCGGATCGCCGCGCAGGCGGTCCGCTGTCATCGCGCCGGGGAGACGCTCACCGCCCGCTTCGCCGGCGATCGGCTCGGGCCCGAGCTGGCGGCGGAGGTCCACCGCGAGGGGGGCCGGCTCCTGTCGCTGACGCCCGAGCGCGAGTCGCTCGAGGAGTGGTTCGTGCGCCTCGTGCGCAGCGAGGCGCCGGTCGAGCCGTCGCCGCCGGCGGCGGCGCCGCCGGCGCTGGTGGAGGCGGGTCGATGAGGGACCGGGTCGTCGTGCTGGCGCGGGCCACCTTCGTCGAGGCGATGCGCGACCGGATGCTGCTCGTCGTGGCGCTGTTCGCGCTCGGCATGGTGCTGTTCAGCCGGGTGCTCGGCTGGCTGTCGATCGAGGACGAGCTGAAGATGGTGCAGGACTTCTCCCTCTCGGGGATCTCCTGCCTGGCGCTCTTCCTCGCGATGCTGGTCGGCGCGTTCAGCGTGGCGAAGGAGGTCGAGCGCCGGACGCTCTATCCGCTCCTGTCGCGCGACTTGACCCGCGGCGAGTTCGTCGTCGGCAAGTACCTCGGGCTGGTCTTCGCGACGTGGAGCTGCCTCGCCGGCGCCGGCATCGCGCTGCTGCTGTGGGTCGCGGTCTGGGGCGGGCACCCGGGGGAGGCGCTGCTGGCGGCGCTGCTCGGACTGCTGTGCGAGTCGCTGCTGCTGGTCGCCGTGGCGCTGTTCCTCGGGATGCTGACCGCGCCGGCGATCGCCGCGCTCGGCACCTGCGGTTTCGCGCTGGCGGCGCGCTCGACCGAGGCGCTGCGCGAGCTGGCGTCGAGCGGCCGCGCCGACAACGCCGGCTTCTGGTCGTTCGCCTACCAGCTGCTGCCCAACACCGAGGACGTCAACTTCATCAACGCCACGACGACCGGCCTGCCGATCCACTGGGAACAGCTGCTGATGGGGGCGGCGGCGATGGCGCTGTGGTCGACCGTCTTCGTCGGCGGCGCGGTGGTGCTGTTCAAGCGGCGGGAATTCTGATGCGCCGGTTCCTGCTGCCGCTGCTGATGGGGGCGTGCGGCGCCGGGGCGATCGCGCTGCGCGGGCCGCTGGCCGAGGCCAACGCGGGGCGGCGGGTGCCGGGCACCGGCTTCGTGCCGAAGGCCCCGCTCGCGCAGCTCTTCTCGGCCGGTCACCGCTCGACGCTGGCCGACCTGCTCTGGCTCGGCGCCATCGGCGACCTCTCGCGGGAGTTCCCCGACCCGCAGCAGAAACGCGCCTGGCTCGACGCGATCTTCACCACCGTGCCCGCGCTCGAGCCGAGCTTCATCTCGGCCTACAGCTTCGGCGCGACCTACCTCACGATGATCACCGACGACGCCGCGCGCGCCATCGCGCTGCTCGAGCGCGGGGTCGCCGCGAACCCCGACGACCTCCGCCTCGCGGTCGAGCTGGCGATGATCTGGTACATGCAGCGACACGACCGCGAGAAGGCGCTCGCGGTCCTCGAGAAGGTGGTCCGCGACCCGCGCTGCGACTCGATCACCATGGGCTTCTACGCGTCGCTGCTGGTCGACCAGCGCCAGGACTTCGCCGCGCTGGCGCAGTGGGTGACGTGGCTCGATCACGGCAACGAGCTCGTGCGCGAGAACGCCGAGCTGCAGCTCGAGCGCGCCAAGCGCAAGATCGCGATCCGCGCGGCGGACGAATACCGCGAGCGGGTCGGACGGTCGCCGCTCACCCCCGACGACCTGCGCCTCGAGGGGCTGATCGCGCCCGAGGCGGTCGATCTCGTGCTCGAGACGACCTGGATCAACGTGGCCGGCAAGCTCGAATTCGAGCGCTGCGCCGAGCTCGAGGTGCGCCACGCGGTGCGCGCCGCCTCGCGCTGGGTGGTGCAGTTCCGCGCCGAGAACGGCCGCACGCCGACCTTCGACGAGCTGATGAACAACCGCTGGGTCCGCCTGCCGCCGCCGCCGCCCGGCCGGCGCTACGACATCGTCGACGACGACGTCGCGCTGGTGGACGAGGGCTGAGAGCAGCGGGGAGGCCGTGCCGCCGCGGCAGGCGCTCTCAGGCGCGAATCCCGCGGCCGAGGTGCTGGCCGCCGTCGATGACCAGTACCTCGCCGTTGACGTAGTCGGCGAAGGGCGAGGCGAGCCAGGTGATCGCGTCGGCGATCTCGCGCTTCTCGCCGAAACGGCCGACCGGCACGCTGGCCGCCATCCGCTCCGCCATGCCCGGTTCCGGCCAGAGGCGCGCGTGCGCGCCGTCGGATTCGAAGAAGCCGGGACAGACGGCGTTCACGCGCAGCCCGCGTCCGCCCCATTCGACCGCCAGCGTGCGCGTCATCGCGACGACGCCCGCCTTCGCGGCGGCGCTGTGGATCGTCCCGGGGCCGCCGGTCCAGGCGTAGGCGGCCACCACGTTGACGATGCGGCCGTGGCCGCGTGCCAGCATGTGGCGGCCGATGGCGCGCGAGCAGTAGAAGACGCCGTTCAGCGCGATGTCGATCACCACCTTGAAGCCGGCAGGGGACAGTTCCTCGGCCGGGCAGGTGAAGTTGCCGGCGGCATTGTTGATCAGCACGTCGACCCGGCCGAAACGCGCCAGCGCCTGTTCGAGCAGCGCGTCGACGCTGCCGGGGCGGGTGACGTCGGTGGGAACGGCCAGCACCTCGGTCCCGCCGGCGGCGAACTCGGCGGCGGCCGGGTCGAGGTGGACCGGCTTGCGGCTGGCCAGCACGAGGCGTGCGCCGAGCGCGGCGAAGCGTCGGGCCGTCTCGAGGCCGAGCCCGGTGCCGCCGCCGGTCACCAGCACGACCTGGTCCGCGAAGGTGGCCGCTGGAAGCATGGGGCGACCATACCGCGTCATGGGGGGCGTCCGGTCGGGCCATTGTTTCCTTGGCGCCCCGGAGCTCGCGAGGGGGACGTCCGGTTCAGTCCGGTGCATCCATCTTCCGATAAGGGAACTACCTGACCCGCTTCTTCAATCCCGTGCGTCCTGCTCCGCAAGGGGCGAAGGCTCAGGAGCCGATGTCTTCCTCGCCAGAGACCACGGACCAACGATGCCGACCAAGAATTTCGAGGAATTGAAGGCGACCGGCGCGTTGTCGACTCCGCCCGGCGTCGGGATGGAGATCCTGCGGATCACCAGCAACGACGGCTGCTCGGTCGACGAGCTGGCGCGTTGCATCCAGAGCGACCCGTCGCTGACGGCGCGGTTGCTGCAGGTGGCAAATTCGGCGCTCGCCGGCGGCGTGCGTCCGTGCTCGACCATCAAGGAGGCGACGATGCGCCTCGGGCTGCGCGCCGTGCGCAGCATCGCGCTCGGCTTCAGCCTGGTCTCGGCGCACCGCGCCGGCGGCTGCGACCAGTTCGACTACGGGGTGTTCTGGGCGCACTCGCTGGCCCGCGCCGTCGCGGCCCACGTGATGGCGGCGCGGTTCCGCATCGGCGTCCCGGCTGAGGCGTTCGTCGCCGCGCTGCTGTCGGACCTCGGCTCGCTGGCGCTCGCGACCGTCCATCCGAAGAAGTTCGGCGAGATCCTCACGTCTCCCGAATCGGCGACGGCGAACGGTCGCGCGGTGCTGGAACAGACGCACTTCGGCATCGACCATCGTGAAGTGACGTCGTCGATGCTGATCGAGTGGCGGCTGCCCGAGCAGTTCGCGCTCGCGGCGCAGCAACTCGGCGCGGCGACGCCGCCGACGGGCGACCGGAAGAAGGGGCCCGGCCTCTCGACCCTCACCTGGATCGCGACCCGCTTCGCCGCCGCGTTCATCCTGCCCAACGACAAGCCGCTCGAAGAGGAGTTGGTGCAGGGGGCGCTTGCGAGCTTCCCCGACTGGAAGAAGGAGAACCTGTCCGGGCTGTGGACCGAGATCGCCGAGGGGTGGCGCAAGTGGGGCAACATGCTCGAGATCGTGACCTCGGTCGTGCCGCCCTACCTCGGCGGCATGCAGACCAAGGCACGCGTCGGCTGCCCGCTGCTGGTCATGGACAAGCCGCACACCAAGACGTCGCCGCAGGCGCCGGCCGCGCCGGCCGCGCCGCCGGCGCCGGCGGCGAGCGCAGCGGCCCCGGTGACTTCGGCCTCGCAAGCGGCGACGCCGAACGCGACCACCAACAAGAATCAGGCGCGCATCCTCGTCGTCGAGGACGACCGGACCTCGGCCAAGCTGCTGATGACGCTGTTGCAGCGCGCCGGCCATGATGTGACCCTGGCCTTCGAAGGGGGCCAGGCGTTGCGCGGGGCGATGCAGTCGCTGCCGCAGCTGGTGATCGCCGACCGGCAGATGCCGGGGATGGACGGGCTCACGCTCTGCAAGAACCTGCGCGCCTTCGAGGCAGGCCGGCGGATCTACTTCATCGCCGTGACCGCCGAGGAGAGCGAGGACAAGATCGTCGAGGTATTCGACGCCGGTTGCGACGACTACGTGGTCAAGCCGTTCAAGCCGAAGCTGCTGCTGGCGCGCGTGCGCGCCGGCATGCGCGTGGTGCGGCTGCAGGAGCGTGTCGACGCCGACAAGGCGACGATGCAGCGCCACATGGCGGAGCTCGGGATCAGGGAGCGCCAGCTGCAGCAGACGGCGATCACCGACATGCTCACCGACCTGCCGAATCGCCGCTACGCGATGGAGGCGCTCAAGTCGGGCTGGGAGCTGTCGCTGCGCGAGGACGCGCCGCTCTCCGCGATCATGGTCGACATCGACAAGTTCAAGCGGGTCAACGACACCTACGGCCACGACGTCGGCGATCTCGTGCTGAAGGAGACGGCGAAGGTCCTCTCCACGGCGATCGAGCCGCCGAATTGCGTCTGCCGCATCGGCGGCGAGGAGTTCGTCGTGATCCTGCCGGGCGGCAACGGCGAGCGCGCGAAGGAGCTGGCCGAGCAGCTGCGCCTCGCGATCGAGTCGCATGCGATCAAGGGCGGGAACTTCGACGGCCACGTCACGGCGAGCTTCGGCGTGGCGACGCGGCAGGCCGAAGTCGCCAACTTCGAGCAGTTGCTGAAGATCGCGGACGAGGGGCTCTACCGGGCCAAGCAGGGCGGCCGCAACCAGGTCCGCTTCGTCCAGGTCGAGGGCCCGGCGGTGGCGCCACTCGAGTCGCCGGCGGCGGGCGCCGCGCACTGAGCGGAGAGGTCAGCGGCGCGAGTCCGGCAGCGGTGCGAACCGGAGTTCCAGTTCGGTCGCTGCCGGTGCCGTGGCGGATGGCGGCGGCGGCTCGCCCGGTCGCCGCGGTCGTCCGACGAGGTGGATCGTCCGCTGCTGCGCGACCCGCAGCGCGAGATGGCGGCCCGGGGCGACGTCCGGGACGCGCGCCCGCCCTCCGCCGTCGGTGCGGTCGCGCTGCGCCGGCCGACCGTAGCCGGCGAGGGTGAACGAGAAGTCACGCTCCGCGAACGGACCGCCGGTGGCGTCGACCAGACGCAGCGCCAGCCAGCGCGCTTCGGCAGCTGGCGGGTCGGGTTCATCCGCGGGGATCGGGTCGAGGACGACCGGCGCCGGTTGCGGGCCGCGGTCGCCGCTCCCGTCGAGCGCGAACGGGCCGAGCGTGCGGCCGTCGCGACGGCAGCCGATCAGCGCGACGTCGCGCGTCGGCGCGAACACGGTGGACGTCGCCGAGCAGGTCGTTTCGCCCAGCTGGAAATCCTGGAATTGCGCGATCCACGCGGCCGTCGCGATCGGCTCGTTCCCGTCCAGCGCGCTCGCGGGGAGCAGCAGCCAGTCGGTGCTCGTGATCTCCTCGGTCCATGGCGCGTGCGCCGCAGGATCGCTGCCGCTCGGCGCGCTCCACTCGACTTCGATCCGAACGCCGCGCTGGAGCGCGAACTCGACATCCCGCACGTCGAGCTCGTCGCCGGCCGGCGGGACGAGGAAGCGCTCGGTCACGAAGCCGCTGCACCGTACGAGCGCCTCGGAGTGGGACTTCGCCCCGGCCACCTCGCGGCGGATCCCCGCGACGCGGAAACGACCTTCGCGGTCGGTGGTGCAGGCCCAGTCGCTCCAGTCGTCGCTCCACCACGGAATCTCGACGCGCGCACCGGCGAGCGGAAAGCCGTCCGCCACGTCGACCACGCGGCCCTCGATGCAGGCGCCATCGTCGACGTCGAGCGCGAGCTCCAGCGAGCCATCCACCGGCAACTCGCGGTCGCCGAGCGGCTGTTCGGTCTCGAGGAACTGGGCCGAGAGGCTGCCCTGCAGCTTCGGGCGCAGCACGGCGGTGCGGAGGATCGCCGGCGCCGGCAGGCGCAGGGCGAAGCTCCCGTCCGGCCTGATCGGCGCCTCGTCGTACTCGTGCAGCCGGACGCGCTGTTCCTCGTCGAGCGCCAGCCACGCGGCACGATCGGCTGCGGTCAGGTGCGCCTGCTGGACGAAGGTGAGCGCGACCGTCCCCTCCGTGACCAGCGCCCCGTCACGCTGGCGCCGGATCTGGCCGTGCACGGCGCCGGTCGGCGTCGCCACGGGCGAGTCTCTGTCCGGCGGCACCTCCGGCGGTTCCGCGCCGTCATCGGGCGCCGAGCCGAGCGCGCGCGCGGCGGCGGGCGGCGCGGGCTCCACCTCGGCGGTGATGGGAGCGGCGCCGTGGCGTGACGGCACGGCGCCGGCGCTGCCGACGCGCGAACTGCGCCAGCGGGAGGAGTCGAGCAGCCACCAGGCGAGCGTCGCGATCGCGAACCCGGCCGCGACCCGCACGACGGCGCGGACGGATCGCGGCGAACCTCGCGCGGGGCCCAACGCCGGCTCACGCCGCCGCGTGGGCCGCGGCGACGCCCGCCCCGGGCGCACCCGCCGGTGCGCTGCCGAGCGCGCGCAGCGACTCCTCGAACGCGCCGAGGAAGAGCGCCGCGGTGCTGCGCTGCGCATTGCGGCCCATCAGGCCGATGCGGACGATCTTCCCCTTGAGCTCGCCGAGCCCCGCCCCGATCTCGATGCCGTGGTGGAGCAGGAGGCGCTTGCGCAGCGCCGCCTCGTCGAGGCCGGCCGGCAGCACCACCGCGTTCAGCATCGGCAGGCGGTTGGCGGCCGGCGGCAGCAGCTCGAAGCCCATGGCCTGGAGGCCGGCGAGGAGCGCGCGGTGCGCGGCCAGGTGGCGCTCGAAACGCCGGTCGAGCCCCTCGTCGAGGATGACGCGGAGCGCCTCCTCGAAGGCGAAGAAGTTCTGGATCGGAGCGGTGTGGTGGTAGCTCTTCTCGCTGCCCCAGTACTTCTCGAGCCAGAGCAGGTCGAAGTAGATCGACGGCATCGGCGACTTGCGCGCCTCTATCTTCGCCAGCGCGCGCGCGCCGAAGGTGATCGGCGCCAGGCCGCACGGCGCGCCGAGGCACTTCTGGCTGCCGGAGAAGGCGGCGTCGACGCCGAAGCCGTCGATGTCGACCGGCAGCCCGCCGAGCGACGTCACGCAGTCCATCAACACCAGCGCGTCGTGGCGCCGTCCGACCGTCGCCAGCGCCGCCGCGTCGTTGCGCACGCCGGTCGAGGTCTCGGCGTGGACGAAGTAGAGCAGCGCCGTCCTGCCGCCGGCGAGCGCCGCCTCGACCGCCGCCGGATCGATCGGCTGGCCCCAGGGCGCCTTGACCTCGACCACCTCGGCGCCGAGCCGGCGCGCCATCTCGGCGCCGCGGCCGCCGAAGAAGCCGTTCACCACCACGACGACGCGATCGCCGCGCTCGACCAGGTTGGTCAGCATCATCTCCATGCCGGCGGTGCCGGTGCCGGAGACGGCGAGCGTGTGCGGGTTCTTCGTGCGGAACACCAGCTGCAGCCGCTCGCGGATCCGGTTCATCACCTGCAGGAAGTCGGGGTCGAGGTGGCCGAGCGTCGGCCGCAGCAGCGCCTGCAGCGACTCGGGCGGGACGTTGCTCGGACCGGGACCCAGCAGCAGGCGTTCGATCATCGTCGGCGCGCTCCGTGAGGAAGACTGCAGGCGCCGCGGAGTGTAGCCCGCGACACCGCGTGCGGCGGCGGCGCGGTCGCTCAGGCGCTGCGGCGCGCGCGCTGGTTGCGGACGGCGAGCGCGAGACAGAGGAGTCCGGCGGCCGCCAGCACGCCGCCATCGCGCAGCGCGCTGGTGGTGCCCGCCAGCACCTGCGGCGGCTCGAACCAGCCGAACGGCGTGCAGTGCTTGAGCCAGCGCGCCGGCTCCCACATCGTCGCCACCACCTCGGCCAGCAGCGACCAGAGGACGATGCCGGACAGCAGCGTCAGCGCCTGCCCCGCCTCCGGCGTGCGACTCAGCCGACGCGGTCGCAGCCCGACCGAGAGCAGCGCCGTCAGTCCGGCGAAGAAGACGCCGAGCGCGAAAGTCTCGCCGCTGACGCGGAGGAACGCCGCGAACGGCAGTTCGCCGGCGATGCCGGCCCGCGCGGCGCCGAGGGCGACGCCCGCCAGCGGCGCCAGCGCGTGCAGCAGCGCGAACGGCAGGGTGAAGACGAACGCGGTGACCACCAGCTCGCCGCGGCGCAGCGGCGTGGCCAGCACCAGGTCGAGCACGTTGCGGCCGCGTGCGCCCGCCGGCCAGCCGAGCGTCGGCAGCGCCATGGCGACGATCAGCGCCAGCATCGACACCGGATGGACGTAGGGCAGCTGGAAGACGAAGGTGCTCGAGTCGGACGGGATCAGGTCGGAGCGGAGGAAGTTCTTGACGAGCTTCATCACGCCGAACTTCTCGATGGTGGCGAACTGGTCGCGGTACTCCGGCCAGAGTTCGCCGGCGACGACGCCGAGCAGCACCGGCACCAGCGCGGTCAGCGCGCAGGCGAGTCCGTGGCGGCGCAGGAGCAGAGCGATCAGCGGGGCGTTCATGTCGGCGCCTCGCCCGGCCGGGCGATCACCGCGCGGAACAACTCGTCGAGGCCGGGCGCGGTGATGGCGATGTCGAGCAGCTCGCCCGGGCGGGCGGCGGCCGCGGCGTGGACGCGGGCGAGCAGTCCGTCGAGCGGCGAGGTGGCGGCGCCGTCCGTCGCCGGATCGAGCGTCGTCGTCGTGCCGTCGCGCCAGCGCAGCGTTGCCTGCCGCGGCGCCTGTGCCCGCAGCTCCGCCACGCTGCCGACGTGGCGCAGGCGGCCGTCGTGGACGATCGCCACCCGGTCGGCGCCGCGCTCGACCTCGTCGAGCACGTGGCTCGACAGGAACACCGTCTGGCCGCCGTCGCGCGCCTCGCGCACCAGCGCCAGGAAGGCGTCGCGCACCACCGGGTCGAGGCCGCTGGTCGGCTCGTCGAGGATCAGCAGTTCGGGGTGGTGCTGGAGGGCGAGCGTGATGCCGATCATCTGCCGCATGCCGGTCGAGTAACCGCGCGCGGAGCGTTGCAGCGCGTGGCGCGGGAAGCCGAGGCGATCGAGCACGCGGTCCCGATCCACCGGCGGCTTGCGCTGCAGGCGGGCGAAGAGGTCGAGCGCCTGCGCGCCGGTGCAGCCGGGCGGCAGCGCGAGGTCGCCCGGCAGGTAGCCGATGCGGGCGCGCAGTGCGCCAGCGCCGGCGCGGACGTCGCTGCCGAGCACGCGGGCGCTGCCCGAGTCGGGGCGCAGCAGGTCGAGCAGCACGCGGATTGTGGTGGTCTTGCCGGCGCCGTTCTTGCCGAGGAAACCCATCACTTCGCCGCGCTCGACGCGCAGCGAGATCGACTCGATGCCGCCGCCGGTCGGGTAGCGGACGGTCAGCTCGCGGGTCTCGATCGCCGGTTCCACGAGGTGCGGTTCTAACCGCGCGGGCGCGCCGGTCGGCGACGCGCCGCGGCGCGCTCTTATGATCGCCCGCTTTCCACGAGAGGGGCGGGCGGGATGGCGGAAGTGACGCGGCCGGAGATGCGGCCAGAGACGCGGATCAGCGAGCTCTACGCGCGCGGCGCGGCGCGCGGCGTGCCGGTGGTGAGCTTCGAGTTCTTCCCGCCGCGGAGCGCCGATGCCGACGCGCAGCTCGACGATGCGCTGCGCAAGCTGAAGCCGCTCGCGCCGGCGTTCGTGTCGGTCACCTACGGCGCCGGCGGGACGACCCGCGCGAAGACGGTCGAACTGGTCGCGCGCATCCGCCGCGACTGGCAGCTGCTGCCGATGGCGCACCTGACCTGCGTCGGCGCGACGCGCGACGAGATCGGCGGCGTGCTGTCGCGCCTGCACGCGGCCGGCATCGAGAACGTGCTGGCGCTGCGCGGCGATCCGCCGAAGGGAGCGGCGACGTTCGCGGCGACGCCGGGAGGGTGCCGTTACGCGAGCGAACTGGCGGCGCTGGTGCGCGCGGACGGCCGGTTCGCCGTCGGCGGCGCCTGCTATCCCGAGGGCCATCCGGAGACGCGCGAGGTCGCCGCCGGGATCGCCCACCTGAAGGCAAAGGTCGACGCCGGCGCGCAGTTCCTGCTGACCCAGCTCTTCTTCGACCCGGCGATCTATTTCGCGTTCGTCGGGCGCGTGCGGGCGGCCGGGATCACCGTGCCGATCGTGCCGGGCGTGATGCCGGTGACCAACGTCGACCAACTCGAGCGCTTCACCACGATGTGCGGCGCGTCGATCCCGCCCGACCTGCGCGAGCGGCTCGACCGGGTGAAGGACGATCCGCAGGTGGTGATGAACGTCGGCATCGACCACGCCACCGCCCAGTGCGAGCAATTGCTGCGCGGCGGCGCGCCCGGCATCCACTTCTACACCCTGAACAAGAGCCCCTCGGCGCGCGCCGTCTTCGAGAACCTCCGCCACCGCGGCCTCGTTCCCCGCGGCCGGTGACCGATCCGCAGAATCGTCGCAGCGACGTTTCTACAAGGTGGTCCGCGGTGGCGCGGGTGGGGAAGGCTGATCGCCGGCAGCGATGGCCGCGGGAAGTCGTACCCGCGGACGCTCCAACCACGGGACATTCACGGGGCGCCCGGTTCGCGGGAGCGCGGCCCCGCCCTTGCCTCGGCCTTCCTTGCCGCGGCCGTCGCGCCGCAACCTGCGAGGAGTCTCCGCCATGGCCGCCACCACGAAGCGCGCCCGCACCGTCAAGGCGCTGAAACTCGGTCAGCCGATCGTCGCCGACGTGATGACCGAGGATCCGATCTGCGTCGAGACCGGGTCGAGCCTGCGCGAGGTCGCCGAGCTGCTCGACGAGCATGAGATCTCGGGGCTGCCGGTGGTGGATGACCAGCTGCGCCTGGTCGGCGTGGTGTCGCGCACCGACCTCCTGCGCCGCCTGCTCGAGGGACCGAACGAGGCGCGCCACGACGAGCACTGGCTCGATCTGCTCACCGCCGGCTCGACCTCGAAGGTCGATCTCGACGCCGCGCGACTCGGCGTCGTCGACGACGTGATGACCCCCGATCCGGTCACCGCGCAGCAGGACGAGAAGATCGCCAGGGTGGCGCGGCGGATGGCCGACGAGAAGGTCCACCGCATCGTCGTGATCGATCCGGCCACGCGCCGCCCGCTCGGCATCGTGACCACGCTCGACCTGCTCGGCGTCTTCCCGGCCTGAACGCAGCCCGATCGGCAGCGCCGCGCGGCCCCGATCCTGGCGCCGCGCGGCGCACCATGTCCCCGCCGGTTCAGCGCGGCGGCGCCACCCGCGCCCGCGCATCGAGCGCCACCGCCCCCTGGCCGCGCGCGAACACCCGCACCGGATTGAGATCGAGCTCGGCCAGCTCCGGCAGCTCGACCGCCATCCGCGACACCCGCAGCAGCAGCTCCACCAGCGCCGGTTCGTCGGCGATCGGAGCGCCGCGGAAGCCGCGCAGCAGGGCGGCGCCACGGGTCGCGCCGACCAGTCCCGTCGCTTCGACGTCGGTCAGCGGCGCCAGCCGGAACGCCACGTCCTCGAGCAGCTCGGTGGCGACGCCGCCCGACCCGTAAGCGAGCAGCGGCCCGAAGTCCTGGTCGAGGACCATCCCGACGATGACGTCGACGTCGGTGCCTGCCATCGGCTGCACGATCACGCCGTGCATCTCGTCGCGCCGGCCGAGCGCCGCGCCGCGCGCCTCGATCCCCGCGAACGCCTTGCGCACGGCCGTCTCGTCGCGCAGCCCGAGCGCGACGCCGCCGACGTCGCTCTTGTGGACGATGGTGGTCGAGGCGAGCTTGACGGCGACCGGGCCGCCGGCCGCCGCCGCCGCGGCCACCGCCTCTTCGGCGGTCGCGCAGAGCGTGCTGCGCAGGTGGGCGATGCCGAAGGCGCCGAGCAGGTTGTCGAGCTCGCACGACGAGAGCCAGCCGGAGCCGCGATCAGCTTGCGGTAGCGCTCGTTCGCCTCACGGCCTTCGCGGCCGAGGTAGAGCGTGCGCCCCTCGATGACGACGCGCGCTTGGCCGGTCGCGGCATGGATGCCGAGCTTCGGGATCTTGCGTGCGCGAGTGGCGCAACTCGACGCGGCGGACGATGAATCTGCGACCGAACCGGAACCGTGCGGAGCCTTCGACTCCATGACCGACGCGCCCTTCTTTGGTAGTCGACTACCAAAATTGGTCAGCGTCGCACGGCCTCGTCACCGAAGCCGGTTACCGCAAGTCGCGGTTCGACAGGTACCTGCGAGTGGTGGAGCGTAAGGGGATCGAACCCTTGACCTTCAGAATGCCATCCTGACGCTCTCCCAGCTGAGCTAACGCCCCACGCGTGTTGCGATCGAATCGCGGCGGCGGCTGGTGCTGGGGGCACCGGCTGCTGCCCGACGTCACGGTGCGAGACCGAGGCGCGAGCGGCCGCGAAGGCGGGGGATTAAACCGTCGGACAGGCGGCGGGGGAAGTCGGCGATGGCGGTGGCGCCGTCGGCGGCGCTCCGCCGACGTGACCGTGGCCCGACGGGCCCGCGCGCGCCGTCGCAGTATCCTCCCGCGCTTCGTCCGCGGTCTGCGGGCGCTTCGCGAGCTCGTGGCAGGAAGACTTCGATGGGCGATGGCGACAAGGGCGGGACCGGCGGCAAGGGTGGCGGCGGCGGGGCCGGCGGTGGTGGCGGCGGCGGCAAGGGCGGCGGCTCGAACTTCGGCGTGACGCCGCGGGCGACCGACTACGCCGAGTGGTACCAGGACCTGGTGCTGAAGGCGGAGCTGGCCGACTACTCGCCGGTGCGCGGCTGCATGGTGGTGCGCCCCTACGGCTGGGAGCTCTGGGAGCGGATCCGCGACACGTTCGACCGCTTCTTCAAGGAGACCGGCCACAAGAACGCGCAGTTCCCGCTGTTCATCCCGCTCTCGTTCCTGGCCAAGGAGGCGAGCCACGTCGAGGGGTTCGCCAAGGAGTGCGCCGTCGTCACGCACTACCGGCTCAAGGCGGGCGCGAACGGGATCGAACCCGATCCGGCCAGCCAGCTCGAGGAGCCGCTGATCGTGCGGCCGACCAGCGAGACGATCATCGGCGCGATGTACGCCAAGTGGGTGCAGAGCTGGCGCGACCTGCCGATCCTGATCAACCAGTGGGCGAACGTGGTGCGCTGGGAGATGCGCACGCGCCTCTTCCTGCGGACGACCGAGTTCTTCTGGCAGGAGGGGCACACGGCGCACGAGACCGAAGCCGAGGCGATCGCCGAGACGGCGCAGATGATCGAGGTCTACCGCAAGGTCGCCGAGGAGTACCTGGCGATGCCGGTGCTGGTCGGGCGCAAGAGCGCGGCCGAGCGGTTCGCCGGCGCGGTCGAGACCTGGTGCATCGAGGCGCTGATGCAGGACGGCAAGGCGCTGCAGGCCGGCACGTCGCACTTCCTCGGCCAGAATTTCGCGAAGGCGTTCGAGATCCAGTTCACCGGGCGCGACGGCCAGAAGCAGAACGCGTGGACCACGTCGTGGGGCGTGTCGACGCGCCTGATCGGCGGCCTCGTGATGACCCACAGCGACGACAAGGGGCTGGTGCTGCCGCCGCGGCTGGCGCCGATCCAGGCGGTGGTGATCCCGATCTGGCGCAAGGACGACGAGAAGGCGGCGGTGATGCAGTACGTCGACGCCTTCGTCGCCAAGGTGAAGGCGGCGGGCGTCCGGATCCATGTGGACGATCGCGAGCAGTTCAAGCCCGGCTTCAAGTTCAACGACTGGGAACTGCGCGGGGTGCCGCTGCGGCTCGAGGTCGGGCCGCGCGACGTGGCGGCGGGCAAGCTCGTCCTGGCGCGGCGCGACGGCGGCGAGAAGCAGATCGTCGACGTGGCGGGGCTCGAGGCGCGGCTGCCGCCGCTGCTCGAGGAGATCCAGGCCGCGCTCTTCGCCAAGGCGAAGGCGTTCCGCGACGCCAGCATCCGCAAGGCGCGCAGCTACGAGGAACTGGTGAAGACGCTCGACGAGCAGGGCGGCTTCGTGCTGGCGCCGTGGGACGGCGATGCCGCGGTCGAGGCCAAGGTCAAGGAGGCGTGCAAGGCGACCATCCGCTGCATCCGCGCGGAGGATGCGGGTGAAGCGGCCCCGGCGATCGGGACCGGGCGTACGACGGC
Organism: Planctomycetota bacterium; assembly: GCA_016872815.1. Lineage (GTDB taxonomy): Bacteria > Planctomycetota > B15-G4 > B15-G4 > SIAN01 > SIAN01. The sequence continues at coordinate 273 of VGYY01000058.1, read as the reverse complement.
GCAGTGGGCGCTGTTCGCCAAGGCGTATTGAGGCCGGCGCCGGCGCCGCGTTCTCACGCCGCGCATCGGCTCGCCACGCTTCGCCGGAGCGGCTAGATTCCGGCCGCGCTCACCAGGCTTCGACAGGGGAGTTCACCTTGCGCCTCACGTGGTTGGCAGAACTGTTCGGGCGGAAGAAGCCGCCGGCCGCGACACCGGCCGCGGGTGGCAGCGCCCATGGCGGCGCGAGCGGAGGCCGCGGGCGCATCGACGCGACGCGGGCAGCGTCGGCGA
>VGYY01000057.1 GCA_016872815.1 Planctomycetota bacterium | reverse complement strand
GACGCGCCACCGGCCGGCGCCGCGATCGACCCGCTGAAGGACGGCGGCGCCGCCCGGCGCGGCAGCGATGCCGGCAGCAGCGTGCCGCGCTCCTTGCGGCGGCGCGCCTCCTCCTCGATGAAGCCGGGCCGGCCGAAGGCGAGCCGCTTGCGCAGCATCAGGTGCTCGGCGGAGATGTTGTCGGAGGTGATGTTCCCGCCGAACGCCCCGCAGCCGAGCGTGAGCGACGGCTTGAGTCCGGTCGAGTAGCCGATCGCGCCGTGGCTCGCCGGCGTGTTCACCAGGATCCGGTGCGTCGGCTTCTCCAGCGCGAACTCCCAGACGATCTCCTCGTTGCGCGAATGGATGGTCAGCGTGTGACCGCGGCCGCCGAAATCGAGGATCTCGAGGCAGCGCGCACACCCCTCCTTCCAGTCCTTCACCACGTAGTACGCCAGGATCGGCGCGAGCTTCTCGATCGACAGCGGATGATCCCAGCCGACGCCGGTCTCGGGCGACAGGAGCACCGGACAGTCGCGCGCCACCTTGAAGCCGGCGAGTTCCCCGATCTGCCACGGGTAGAGCCCGACGATCGCCGGATTGAGCGAGCGGCCGCGCGCGACCAGGCGCGCCAGCTTCTGCCGCTCTTCCGGCGAGCAGAAGTGGGCGCCGCGCGCCTTGAACGCCGCGACCACGGCGTCGGCGATCGGCGCGTCGACCACCACCGCCTGCTCGCTGCAGCAGAGCGTGGCGTTGTCGAACTGCTGGCTCTGGACGATCGCCTCCACGGCCTGCTCGACGTCGGCGGTCTTCTCGACGTACACGGGCGCATTGCCGGGCCCGACGCCGATCGCCGGCTTGCCCGAGCTGTAGGCCGCCTTGACCAGCCCCGGCCCGCCGGTGGCGAGGATCAGCGCCGTCTCCTTCGCCTTCATCGCCGCATCGGTGCCCTCGAGCGTCGGCTGCGCGAGGCAGAGCACCAGGTCCTTCGGCGCGCCGGCCCGGGTGGCCGCCTCCGCCGCCACGCGCGCCACCTCGCCGATGCACTTCACCGCGCGCGGGTGGGGCGAGAGCACGATCGAGTTGCGCGTCTTGAGCGCGATCACGACCTTGAAGATCGCCGTCGACGTCGGGTTGGTCACCGGCACGATGCCCACCACCACGCCATACGGCTCGGCGATCTCGTAGACGCGCTGCTGCTCGTCCGCGGCCACCACGCCGCACGTCTTCAGCGCGCGGATCGAGTCCCAGACGAAGCGGGCGGCGAAGCGGTTCTTCCGCGCCTTGTAGTCCGGGTCGCCGAACCCCGACTCGGCATGGGCGAGCCGCCCGAGCCGGACGGCCTCGCGCTCCATGGCGACCACGATCGCCTCGCAGACGCGGTCGACCTTGACCTGGTCGGCGCGCTTCCACGCCGCTTGCGCCACCGCGCTGCGACGCACTGCGTCGCGCGCTTCCTGGATCGAGGCAAGATCGGGGTCGGCCGCCATGGAGCGCGCGACGATACCGTGGACCCGCCCGCCCACCACGCGCCCGCACGAGCGCGCGGGCCGGCGCGACCGAGTCGGTCAGCGCCCCAGCACCAGTTCGATCCCCTCGGTCAACGCCATCCCGCGCGGCGTCATCACGTCGAACTGCGCCCGTTGGGCGATGATCGACAGCCCGATCAGGGAGGGGTCGCTGTCGAGGTCGGCGTCGAGCGGCGCCCCGCCGCTGACCGGGAGCGCGACCGGGAGCGCGACCGGGAGCACGACCGGGAGCACGACGAATGCGCCATCGGACCTGAGCAGCCCGCCGCGCATCTCGATCGCGGTCAGGTCGGGGTCGGCGCAGGCGAACCGGACCGACTCGTCCGGAAGCGCGCCACTGCGCGCGAGGAAGGCCGGCGCGGTCATCCCGGTCGTGAGGTCGCACCAGTAGACGTTGGCGAAGTCGGCAGCGTCGCGCGGATCGACGTTCTTGGCGAACGAGCTGAACGCGACCCGGTCGCCGTCGACGGAAACCGCGCCCGGCCACGACCGGTCAACCCGTTCGCTGCCGTCGCTCGCCACGCTGACGCGCGTGGTCAGCCCCAAGACGCGATCGCGCAGGAAGACGTCGGGCTGCCCATTGCCGTCGCCGGCGAGCAGGTTGGTCGCGTAGCTCCCGAACAGCACGAAGCGGCCGTCGGCCGACACCGCCGGCGAGCAGCTGCAGTCATTCGACTGCTCGTTCGCGCTGCTCACACTGATGCGCTCGACGCCGTTCTCGACCGGTTCGATGGCGAAGATGTCGGCGCCCCGTTCGCCCAGTCGTTGAAGTCGCCGGTATTGATCAGGTTCGAGGCGTAGCGGGTCACCACGAACCAGGCGCGATCCGGGGTGAAGGCGAAGTCCACCGTATTCCAATTGCCCTGCACGCCGTCGACCGAGATCGCGACGCGCACCCGCGCATCCTCCGCAGGCGCGGCGACTCAGCGCGACCGGTCGTCGCATTCCGCCTCGGCGATCCGCGCGACATGGTCGAGCACCCGCCCGTGGATGCGACCGATTAACCAGTCCGACCACAGCCCCCAATACGCCTGCGGCCACATGCGATTGGTGTACTCGGTCGTCCCTTCAAGGAGCGTGGTGCCGTCGGATTGAGGCGTCAGCAGGAACTACCCTCGCTCGCTCACGAGGAAGTCCTTCAGGTGAAGCGGCGCGATCGACCAGGGGCTCCATTCCCGCATCGGCGGTGGTTGCGCCGTGACGGCGAAGCCGAGGCGGCGTCGCCGCTCCCAGCAGTCGATCGGCTCGACGAACGCGCCGGTCGAGAAGACGCAGTGGCGCACCGCGCCGACTCCCTTGCCGATGATCTCGGCCCGCTGCGGGTAGGCGATGCCGCTGCGGAAGAGCCAGTCGGTCGGTTCGGGGATCGGCGGGAAGGCGACCACCAACTCCCAGACGCGCTCCGGCGGCGCGGCAACGACGACTGCGGTGGTCACGGTGCGACGTGGCGGCGGTTCGGCGAAACGTGCCTCCAGCCACTGCAGCAGCGGCGCGAGCAACAGCGGTGCGACGCACGCGGCACGACCGCTGCGCGGCGAGTCCTGGAGGAACGCCCCCACCAGCGCGCCGAGCCCCGCCAACGAGAGCGCCGGCGGCAGCGCCATCGCGAGGCAGATGCCCCCCTCGACGCCGAGCAGCACCGCCATGGAGCAGCGCCGTGACGAGGCCGAGCAGGAACGGGGCGCCGAGAAAGAGCGCCGCGCCATAGCTCTCGATCGCCAGCGTTCCGAGCGCCGCCAGGCCGAGCCCGACCGCGGCACCGGCGGCCACGGCGACCGCGGCGATGCGCCGCCGCTCGACCACCGCCCGCTCCGCGCGAGTTCTCGCTGCAGCGCGCGTGGATCCGCCGGATGGAGGCGCGCGCGACGAGGGCCGGGCCGGCGCCGCCGCCGGGATCAGGGCGATCAGCGCGAAGAAGCGCCGATTGACGATCGGCAGGAAGAAGAGGGCGACCAACCACGGCGTGGCGCCGATCGACGCCAGGCGCCGCAGCGTGAGCACGATCCCGGCAGCGATGAAGCCGCCGCGCGAGAGCGGCTCGTCGAGGCGCAGCGCCCGTTTCCAGTCGATCGCCATGCCGCTCAATCCCGCACCGGCGCCGCGACGCTGCGCGCGTCGAACGGATCGGCGGGCGCGTCGACGCGGTAGAGGAACGGCTCGGCGTCGCGGCGCGAGCGGGCCGCCGAGATGACGCAGCCGAGCAGCACGCAGGTCGAGAGGATCTGCGATCCGCCCTGGCTCACCAGCGGCAGCGGGATGCCGGTCACCGGCATCAATCCGGTGGTCATCGCGATGTTGGCGAACGCCTGCATCACCAGGCTCGCGGCGGCGCCGACCGCGATCAGCTGGCTGAAGCGGTCGCGGGTGCCGGCCGCCACCGAGAGCAGCCCGACGCCGAGCAGGAGGAACAGCAGCACCACGGCGCAGGCGCCGGCGAACCCCCACTCCTCGGCGATGACCGCGAAGATGAAGTCGGTGTGGCGCGCCGGCAGGTACGACAGCCGGTTGTTCGGGCCCTGGCCGAGCCCCTTGCCGAATGCCCCGCCCGAGCCGATCGACGTCTGCGCGCAGTGCGACTGGTAGCCCGAACCGCGCTTCAGGTCGCGCAGCCGCTCCTCGAGCCGCTCGGCTTGCGGGTCATCGCCGGCACGCCGCGCCGCGAGCGCCTGCGCCTTCACGTCGGGCACCGACTCGAGGAAGGTGCGCACCCGTTCCTTCTGGTACTCCTTGAGCACCGGCGAGACGTAGAGCGTCGGCACCAGGACCGCCGCCAGCGCCACCGCGGCGAGGAGATGCAGCCGACGGGCGCCGGCGCACCAGGTCGCGGCCGCGCCGATCGGCAGCAGCAGGAGCGCCGTGCCGAGATCGGGCTCGAACTTGATCAGGACGAACGGGACCACCACCAGCAGGAGCGGCCCCCACAGGTCGCGCAGCGCGCGCGGCGGCCCGCGGAACTCGAACCAGCGCGCCAGCGCCAGCACGAGGAACGGCTTCATCAGCTCGCTCGGCTGCATCTGCGCGCCGCCTGGCAGCGCGAACCAGCGCCGGGCGCCGCCGACTTCGACGCCGATCAGCGGCACCAGCAGCAGCAGCGCGATGCCGAACCCGTAGAGCGGGAAGGCGAGGCGCGCGAGGAAACGGTGCGACATTCCCCCGAAGAGCACGAGTCCGGGCAACGCGACCGCGGCCATCAGCAGCTGGCGTCGCTCGAGCCCCTCGATCGCGGTGCCGCGCGTGCTCGACTGGACGAAGAGGATCCCGACCGCCAGCAGGGCCGCCGCCACCGCCACCGCGAGCCACGGGAAGTCGATCCGGCGGCGGATCATCGGGCGTCACCCTCGTCGTCGACCCGGCCCGGCGCGGTGGTGGCGTCGCCCGGTCCTGCGGCGGCATCGAGACCGTCGTCGTCCACCGCCGCCTCCACCGCGAGGCGCGCCGCCGCGGCGTCGGCGTCCCGGTGGCGGGCGATCGCGGCCACCTCGGCGAATGCCGGGTCGCGGAACAGCGCGTCGAGGAATGGCCCGGCCGCGTCGCCGCCGTGCATGCCGGTGCGCTCGACGAAGATGGCGAAAGCGAAGCGCGGCGCCTGGCTCGGGAAGAAGCCGACCAGCCATGAATGCGAGGGGCCGCCCGCCTGTTGCGGCGTACCGGTCTTGGTGGCGAGATCGAACGCCGTCAGGTCGTAGCCGTGGCGCGGGTCGGCGGTGCCGCCGGGCAGCGTCACGCCGCGCATCGCCTCGACCACGCAGTCGAAGGCGCCATCCGTGATCGCGAGCGGCTCGATCGCCGGCCGGAACGGCGTCTCGCCGCCGACCCGCTCGATCAGCGTCGGCGGCTGCCAGCCGCGCAGTGCGAGCGCCCCCATCGCTGCCGCCATCTGCAGCGGCGTCGCGTCGAGCTTGCCCTGGCCGAGGCCGAGCAACATCAGGTTGCGGCCGCCCCGCTCGCTCTCCACCGTGCCGCCCGCCTCGCCGGTGGCGACGCCGAATTCGCGACCGTCCGCCAATCGCGCCGAGGCGAAACCGCTCGGCCGCCCGAGGCCGACCGAGCGCATCCAGGCCACCATCCGCTCCGAACCGGCCCGCGCGGCCACCCGCGCGAAGTAGTGGTTGCACGACTTCACCAGCGAGTCGTGCACGTCGATGTCGTGGTGCAGCCCTTCGCACAGCACCGGTCGCGACTCCCCCGGCGCCCGCAGCGCGTCGCGATCGCACCGCAGCCGCGTCGCCGGACCGATCAGTCCCGCCGACAGCGCGAACGCCGCCACCAACGGCTTGATCGAGGAGCCGGGCGGCGGCGGCAGCCACGGTCGCCACGCCCGCGGATGCAGCGGACGTGCCACCTCGTCGGCGGCGAGACGCTCCCATTCCGCCGCCAGTTCCTCGCGCGACGGCGACGGCGTCGAGGCGAGGACGCGCACGGCCATCGCGGGCAGTTCGAGCAGCACCAGCGCGGCCGGATGCCACTCGCGGCGCACGCTGCCGTCGGCGTTGCGCTTGACCACGCCGCGCCGCAGCAGCGCCTCGGCCGCCAGTTGCCAGCCGACGTCGAGCGTCAGCACCACGTCCTGCCCGGCCCGGGGCGCCACCAGCTCGAGCTCGCGCTCGACGCGCCCGCTGCGGTCGTTCTCGGTTCGGCGATAGCCGCGCCGCCCGCGCAGGATCAGCTCGAAGGCGCGCTCGATCCCGTCGCGGCCGAGCTCCTCGTCCGGCAGCACCACGTCGAGCCGCAGCGACTCCTCCAGCGCGGCCAGCTCGGCCGCCTGCTCGAGCGTCGGGAACGGCTCGAGCGCCAGCAGGTCGCGCTGGTCGAGCTTCTCGCCGAAGTCGCGCACCGCATCGTCGGCCGGCGGTCCGACCCGGCCGACCAGCGCGGCGGCGACGTCGTGCTCGGCCGGATAGACGCGCCGCGCCTCCTCGCGGACGACCAGGCCCGGGAGCCGGTCCGGGTCGGCCGCCAGCTCGATGGCCACGGCGTGCGCGAGCTGGCGCACCAGCAGCAGGTCGCGCGCGTCGTGCTCGCGGTGCAGTTCGCGCTCCCGTTCGTAGGCGCGCGTGCCGGGGTCGTCGCTGGCGAGCTTCCGCGCCACGCGCGCGTCGATGGCATCGATCCCGGCGTCGATGCGCTCGATCAGCGCGGCCTCGACGTCCAGCTCGAGCGCCCGCGCCAGCTGCCGCAGCGCCGCCGCCTCGCCCCGCACCTTCGCCGCCAGCACTCCGCGCCGGCCGGCGAGCTCGGGGAACATCGGATCGGCGTCGCCAGCGCCGCGCAGCCGCTCGATCGCCGGCCGGATCGACTCCGCGCCCTCGAGCCACGCCGCATACCAGAGGAGATCCTCGCGCCGCTGGCCCGGTTCGAGGCGGCGCAGCTCGCCGACCGTCAACGCCGCCAGTTCGTCGAGGCGCGACTCCGGGCGGGCGGCGACTTCGCCGACGGAGACCCGCCGTCCGGTGAGCAGATAGTGCGACAGCAGCAGCTGCCCGCACGCGGTGCCCTTGCGGAATTCGGCGAAGACGAAGGCGAGGTTCCAGGTCGCGCGATGCCACGCGAGCGCACGGCCGCAACGATCGAGGATCGCGCCGCGACGGAAACCGATCGGCTGCGCGCGCGTCCGCGCCGCCACCGCTTCCTGCTCCCAGAACTCGCGCTGCTCGAACTGGAGCGTGACGAGGCGACGCCCGATCGCGCAAGCGATGGCGAGGAAGACCAGCACGACCTGGAGCAGGCGACCGCCGCCGCCCATCGAAGGAGACCGCCCCGCGAACGCACCTGCACGCTACGGTGCCTGGCGCCCCGTCCGCGCCCGCCAGGCCCCGATCCAGCCGACGAGTCGCCGCGCCATCCGGCCGACCTCGCCGCCGACGCGCAGGAGTATCGGCAGCAGGAGCGCGGCGAGCAACGGCGCGGTGAAGCTGGCGGCCGTAAACGGCAGCCGCGGCAGCAGGTCGAACCAGGCGTAGAGCTCGCGCGCGCTGCGCAGCGCCACCGCCGCGACCAGGGCGAAGAGCGCCTGCGTCCACGCACTCTCGAGGAAGACCACCTCGCGCAGCGGAACGAGCAGCAGCGCGGCCATCCCGCCACCGAGCCACAGCGCGCCGACCCGGTCGGCCGACCAGGTGGAGAAGCCGAGGAGAAGTCCGATCACCCAGCCGACGGTGCGGCGACGACCGGCTTGCAGCAGCAGCCCGCCGAGCGCCACGGCGGCGAGGTCGGGCGCCACCGGCATCCGCTGGCGCAGTTCGAGCTCTGCGGCGCCGAGGATTAGGCCAAGCAGGCCGCCGAGGAGCAGGCTCATCGCTGCTCGCTCCAGGCGCCCGGCAGTCGCCACGCGACGACCGTCCCCTCCGGAGCGCCCGCCCCGCCGGCCAGCCCGCAGCGGCCGACGCGGGCGAACAGCGCGCCGATCAGGAGTCCCTCCGGACAACCGTCGGCACTGCCGGCGGTGACCACCACCCCGCCATCCCAGTCGCGCGTCGGCGGCGGCGCGACCTCGAGGCCGTCTTCCAGCGAACCGAGAACGACCAGTTCGAAGGCGGTGGCGCGCCCGCCGGCCAGGAGCAGCGCCGCGACACGAAACCCGGGGTCGGCGAGTGAACGGACCAGGGCATGGCCATGGCCGGCGCGCACGACTCGGCCGCACAACTTGCCCCCGACCGAAACCGCGGCCCCGGCAGTGAGCCCCTCCTCACGCCCATGCGGCAGGCGCCGGAACGAACGCCGCGGATCGATCACGCCATCGGGCAGCAGCGCGGTCACGAACGGGTAGACGCCGACCTCGGTCGGAAGCGGGAAGCCGGGCGGGAAGCGCAGCGCGACTTCGGCCAGCAGCTCCGGCGCGACCAACGGCTCGACCCGCCACTCCTCCTTCGCCGCCCCTTCCGGCGTCGTGCCGCGGGTGATGCGGCCGATGACCGCGCCGCCGATGTCGCGCGCGATGGCCGCGCCGGGCGCGGTCGGCGGGTCGACCACCCAGGCGAGGTCCCCTTCGGCCAGCGCGACACCGTGATCGGCCAACGCCACGCGCAACGTCGGCGTGCCGTCGCCGACGGCGAGGAAGCGCGCCTCGCGTCTCCCGGGCGCGCCGGCGCACGCCAGCAGGCGGGCACCGGCGCGCGTCAGCCGCTCGATCCGGGTGGTGCCGTCGGCACGCGCGCGGCTGAAGCCGATCAACTGCTCGCCGTGGAAGACCGGCTCGTCCGGCGGCAGCGGGGCGACCGTCGCCGCCCGCAGTTCCTCTGCCTCGCGCCGGCGGGGAGCGACGCCGCCACCCACCGGGATCACGCCGAAGCGGCCGTCCCGCTGCCAGCCCCGCGATGGCGGCGGCAGCACCCGCCGGCGCAGCTCCTCGAGCAGCGTGACGACGCGCTCATCGAGCAAGCGGGGCTTGGAAGTCAGATCCGGGGAGAGCTGCTCGGCCGCCTGGACTTCGGGGGTTTCCGCCCCGTCGGGGAGGAGCAGGCCGCGTCCGGTGAAGGCGATCTCCTCCACCAGTTCGTGGGCTCGTTGCAGCAACGGCAGCGGCACCATCCCGCTGACGCCCGCGAGCACCAGCAACGCCGGCCAGCGCTGCGGGCGCGGCTCGCGCAGGCCGTCCGCCATCATCAGGGCTCCGTCGATCCGCGCGCGGTCAGTTGTCGTTGCCGCTCGGCAGCACCTGGCTGTAGAGGTGGAGCTGGCTCAGGAACTCGAAGGTGCCGCGCGCGACGCAGGTCAGCGGATCGTTGGCGATGCGCACCGGCAGGCCGATCGCGTCCTGGATGGCGGCGTCCATCTTGCGCAGGAGCGCGCCGCCGCCGGCGATGGTGATGCCGGTGCGGACGAGGTCGGCCGACAGCTCGGGCGGCGTCTTCTCCAGCGTACGGCGGACGGCGGCAGTGATCAGCTTCACCGGTTCCGACAGCGCCTGGCGGATCTCCTCCGACTTGACCATCGTCCGCCGCGGCAGGCCGGAGATGGTGTCGCGCCCGGCGACTTCCATCTCCATCTCCTGCTCGAGCGGCGCGGCCGAACCGATGTCGATCTTGACCCGCTCGGCCGTCGGTTCGCCGATCATCAGGTTGTGTTCGCGCCGCATGTACTCGCAGATCGCGTTGTCGAACTCGTCGCCGGCGACGCGGATCGACTCGGCGTGCACCAGCCCGAACAGCGAGATCACCGCGACCTCGGTGGTGCCGCCACCGATGTCGACGATCATGCTCGCGACCGGCTCCGCGATCGGCAGCCCGGCGCCGATGCCGGCCGCGATCGGCTCCTCGACCAGGAACACCTGCCGTGCGCCGGCGCGTTCGGCCGAGTTGATGACGGCGCGCCGCTCCACCGCCGTGATGCCGGACGGGATCGAGACGACGATGCGCGGACGGACGAAGCTGCGCCCCTTGTGCACCTTGCGGATGAAGTACCGCAGCATCTTCTCGGTGATCTCGAAGTCGGCGATGACGCCGTTGCGCAGCGGCCGGATCGCCTCGATGTTGCCCGGCGTCTTGCCGAGCATCTCCTTGGCGGCGAGACCGACCGCGTTGCCGTCGAGCAGCACCTCGTTGGTGCCGCGCTTCACCGCGACCACGCTCGGCTCGGAGATGACGATGCCCTGGTCCTTGATGCAGACCAGCGTGTTGGCCGTGCCGAGGTCGATGCCCATGTCGTGGGAGAAGCGACCGATCAGCCACTCGAGCGGACGCAACAGTGCCTGACTCATCGTGATTCGCTCATGGCGCTGCCGCCATGACCTCCCCGCTTGGAGCGCAGGCGACGCCCGCCGCGTCGACTGCACCCGTCCCCCGATCCCCTGCCGCTGCCCGCCGGCGCCGCGCCCGAAACGAAGACGGGCCGCCGTCCGAGTGGACCGCGGCCCGCACAGCGATTCTGGTTCATTCCGGCGCGCCGTCGCGTCGCCGCATCGCTGCCGGCCGTGGTGCCGGCATTCAAGCGACTTGCGGGTCCGGCGCCAGCCGGTCGCGCCGTCGCTCGAGCTGCACGCCGGCGCTTGTGGATCGCGGCGGTGGACAGCTCCGGGACACTTTCGGGAAGCCGCCGATCGGAGTGCTCCGACCCGCAGGGCGGCGGCACCGTCGCGCCGACACCCGTCACCGCGAAATGCGGTGCGCTTACTTCGCGAACAGCCCCATGTCGAAGTACTTGTTCAGCGCCAGCTGGCCCAGCACCAGCCCGATCGCCAGCGCGAGGAAGGTGACGAACGCCAATCCGCCGGCGAGATCCATCTCCTTCGTGACGGTCGGCTCCGACTGCAGGTCGTTCACGTCTTCCATCTTGGCGGCGGACGTGCGCTTGGCCATGTCAGGCTCTCCGGTCGGCTGTCGCGCCAGCGGCGGCCGTGGAACGGCGTGCTGGCGAGCTGCGTGCGAGTTGGATCGGACGATCAGGCGAGTGACGCAACCCGGCTCACAGCCGGGTGGTCGCCACGTCGCCCGCCATGAACTTCAGCCCGCGGGTGTTGCGGAGGGTCACGCGCGCCGTGGCGCTGTCGGGCAGGACGTCATCGACGATCACGCGGCCGATGTAGTCGTTGCCGCGGTAGATGTGGAACGGCGTGCCGACCGAGACCTGCTCGGTCGCGCCGACGGAGAGGACGACGAAGTCGTCGCCGACCGAGCTGACCTGGCCGTTGATCTCCTTGACCGCGTTGCCGACGATCGCCGGGATGTCGACGCCGGCCGAAACCAGCGCGGCGCGCTCGGCCGAGAGGTTGCCGAGCTGGTCGTTCAGGGCGACGATCTGCGCCTCCTTGGCGGCGATGTCCTCGTTGGCGCGCTTCAGATCGCCCTCGAGGCGCGCGCGGTCGTCCTGCGCGTCGAGCTTGTCCTTCTCGGCCTGCGCGGAAGCGGTGCGAGCAGCGGCCTCGGAATCCATCAGTTCCTTGTTGCGCGCATCGACGTCGGCGAGGCGCGTCTCGATGGTCTTCAGCGAGGTCTGTGCACCGGTCACCGAGTTGCGCAGCTCGTTGTTGTCGTTGCGCAGCGTCTCGATGCTGGCGTTGGCGGTGGTGAGATCGGCCGTGCGGTCGGCCAGCTGATTGGTCAGCGTCCGGTTCTGCACGTCGAAGTTGGCCCGGTCGCCGCTCTCCTTGGCGATGATCGCGTCCTTCGCGACGACGGTCGCCGCGTGCGCCGCGGTCTCCGTCTCCCACTTCGCCTTGAAGTCTTCGCTCTTCGACAGGATCGAGCCGACCGTGCCGACCACGATCAGCGAGAAGACGAGGTTCAGGACCGTGAAGACCTTCGCGATGGTGCTCATCCGCCTATTTCCTCACGCAGCGAGGGCGCCACGAGCCTTCGCCCGCGGCGCAAACCGAACTGGAGCTGGCTTTCCCGGCCGGTCGCCGACCGCCACGCGGTCATCCGCTCGGCCCACGGCCCTCAACCCCGCCACGCCTCCGGGGTTAGCGCCGTCGGAAAGGGGCGGGACGATAGGCCGCCCCCGGGAAGGTGTCAAACAGTCTCTGCCGGCGAGCTTGCGGGCCCACCGCCGATCCGTCGACCCCCACCAGAGGCGACCGCCACGCCGCGTCCCGGCGCCGGGTGGCAGTCGCGCGATGTACGGCCGGCCGCCGCCGAGGTAACCGCGGCGGCGGCAATCACCACCAGCGGCCGGGCGCCGCCCGTTCAGCGCCGCCGACGAATCAGGGCCGCGGCCGCCGCGAGGGCCGTGACCAGCCACGCGAAGGCGTCGCCGCAGCGCACATACGGCGTCTGCCCTGCATGCAGCGGCGGTGCCACGACGATCGACCCGGCGAACCCATCCCGTCGACCGTCGCGTTCGAGCCAGTGCGGGCGCCCCCACGGATCGACGTGGCCGCTGGTCCCGCTGTTGGCGCAGCGCACCAGCGTCCGCCGCGTCTCGACCGCGCGCACCACCGCCATCGCGCTGTACTGCGCGAACTCGGCGGTGCCCGGGAACCACGCCTCGTTCGACAGGTTGAGCAGGAAGTCGGCGCCGGCGCGCGTCAGCTCCACGCCGAGCTGCGGGTAGGCGATCTCGTAGCAGATCGTCAAGCCGACCTGGCCGGCGAGGCCCGCCACGGCGAGGTCGACGAGCCCGCTCTTGTCGCCCGGCAGCAGGTTCGGCACGTCGCCGGCCATCGCACGGATCCGCGCGCGGATGGCGGCGGCGGTCGCCGCCGGGAGGTGATCGATCCACGGCACGTACTCGCCGCCCGGGACCAGCAGCCGCTTCGAATAGTCGGCGACGATCGCCCCCTCCCGCGTGAACAACAGCGCGCTGTTCAGCAGCGGCGTCTCCGGACGCCAGTCGTCCGCGCGCAGGGTCACCGCTCCGGCGAGCAGCGGGCGCCCGTAGCGCAACGGCATCGCCGCCACCACCTCCCGCCGGTTCTCTTCGCGGAACTGCGTCAGGCGCGCCGCTTCGTTGGGCGGCGTCCCGTCGCGCTCCCGCCAGATGCCTGGCAGGAAGGTCTCCGACCAGACCAGCAGATCGGCGTTCGCCCGCGCGTCCACCGCGTCGGCCAGCTCGACATGGCGACGCAGGATCTCGGCCCCGCTCCGGCCGGCGTTCTTCAGCTGCTGCTCGACGGCCGGCTGCAGCAGCAGGAGCCGCGGCCCGCGCTCGAGGTGCGCCGGGTCGCCGAGCAGCGCTCGGCCGCCGAGCTCGAGCGCGAGGATGGCACCGGCGGCCAGCGCCAGGTGCCGCCGCGCCGCACCGCTCCGCCACGGCGCCGCCTCGGCGACCAGTCCGCCGGTCGTCGCCACCAGCGCGCTCAGCAGGTGCACGCCGCCCAGCGTCGCGAGCTGCACCACGCCGAGGTGCGCATGCTGCGTGTAGCCGAGCGTGAGCCACGGATAGCCGTCGAGCGGCCAGTGGCCGCGCGCGAACTCGACCGGCACGAACGCCAGCGGCAGCGCCACCACCGCCGGCCAGCCGCGCGCGACGTGGAGCTGGCGCAGCAGCAGCGCGAAGAGCGCGAACGCCAGCGACTCCGGCACGACCATCAGGACGAGGTTCAGCGGATGACTCTTGCGCAGCCAGAAGCAGCCGGCGGTGAGGATCGCGGCGCCGACCAGATAGGCGACCAGGAAGAGCCGCACGCCGCGGAGCCGCCGCGCGAGACCGACCCACGGCGCCAGCGCCACGAAGGCGAGCCAGCCGAGATCGAGCGGCGGGAACGCGGCGACGTAGAGCGCCGCCGCGGCAACGCACAGCGCGAAGGTCGAGCTCACAGGCACGGCTCCGGCGCACGTGGCAGCGCATCGGCGGACGCACGCAACTGCAGCACGCGTGCGCGCGCACCTGCCGCCAGCGTCGCGCCCCGTTCGACCTGGATCAAGGCCCCGGCGCTGGCGATCGCGACCAGGTCGCCCGAACCGCTCCAGCGGATCGGACGGGCGACCAGCTCGCCGCTGTCGTCGCGATCGAGACGCGCCAGCTGCAGCAGGTCGCGCTCGCGCGGCGCGACAAGCGCATCGACCACCGTCATCCACTGCGCCACCGGCCAGCACGCCGCGGCACCGGCCCACCGTTCGAGCAGCGGCCGGACGAGCAGTTCGAAGGTGACGAACGCCGAGACCGGATTGCCCGGCAGGCAGAACAGGACCTTGCGCCCGAGCGTGGCGAGGATCACCGGCTTGCCGGGCTTGATCGCCACCGCATCGAAGCGGACCTCGGCGCCGAGCGCCGCCAGGACGTCGTGGGCGAAGTCGAAGTCGCCGACCGACGAGCCGCCGGTCAGCAGCACGACGTCCGCGGCGAGCGCCTCCTCGAGCGCGCGCCGGATCGCCGCGGGCTCGTCACGCACGATCGGGCGCACCCGTGGTCGCGCGCCGGCGGAGGCGACCTGCGCGGCGAGTCCGTGACGGTTCGAGTCGCGGATCGCGGCACCGGTCGGGCGGACGTCGAGTTCGACCAGTTCGCTGCCGGTGGTGACCAGCGCCACTTCCGGCGCGGCACCCACCACGACCTCGGCGCAGCCGAGCGTCGCCAGCAGCGGGATCGCCGCGGTGGTGAGGCGCGTTCCGGCCGGCAGCGGCATGGCGCCGGCGCGCAGGTCGCTCGCCCGCGGGTGGATGTTCTGCCCGGCCCGCGCCGCGCGCGCGAAGGAGACGACGCCGTCGGCGAACTGCGCCTCCTCGAGCGGGATCACGGCGTCGGCCCAGGCCGGCAACGGTGCGCCGGTCATGATCCGCAGCGCGGCGCGCGGCGGGGCCGCCGCCGGCGGCAACTGACCGGCAGCGGTCGCGCCGAACACCGGCTGCGGCGTGCCCACCACCACCTCGGCGGCGCGCACGGCGAAACCGTCCATGGTCACGCGATCGAACGGCGGCAGATCGAGGTCGCTCACCGGTGCGGTGGCGAGGACCCGCCCCACCGCCGCGTCCAGCCGAACCCGCTCGTGCCGCGTCGCCGGCAGTTCCAGCCGGGCGACTCGCCGTTGCGCCTCGATCCGCGCGATCATCCGCTTCGTGCCTCCCGCTCGCCGCCGCGCCGTCCCGCGTCGGGCCGATCCGCCGGTCCGCCGTGCGCCGCGCAAGAACCGCGTTCCTGCATCCTGCCGTGGCGACGGCGGATCGGAAGCGCCCGCTGCGGCCGCTCGCGACGGACCGGAACGCGCCGGCCGACTCTGGATGCCGCCCGCAGCCCTCGCTATGGTGCCGCGCCGCTTGCGGTGGGTGGTTAGCTCAGCTGGGAGAGCGTCGCGTTCGCAATGCGAAGGTCAGGGGTTCAAACCCCCTACCATCCACCAACTTGAATGCGGATCAGGCGGTCGATCGGGCAACCGATCGACCGCCTGTTTCATTTCACCCGTGCGTCCTGGACGCGGCTTCGCACGGCCGGGGGGAGCGGCGGTCGCGTCCGCGGGGGCCGTCGCTCAGCGCGCGGCCTGGTACTCGTCGAACCAGGCCATCTGGATCGCCTCGAGGATCTTCTCGTTCGACTTCTTCGGGTCGCCGGCGAACCCCTCGAGCGCGCAGACCTGTCGATGCAGGTCGGTGAATCGCACGGTCAGCGGATCGACCGCTGGCTGCCGTTCATGCAGGCGGATGCCGATCTCCTCGGCGTCCTTCCAGTCGAGCTGCCCTTTCGCCATCCGTTCCCCCTTCGCTGCCGGCGCGGCCCGAAAGCCCTCGCCGAGATCACCGCAGGTCGCGTCCTTCGCCCCGGCGACCGCCGCGGTGGCGCGGATGGTCACCGGCGCCAGCGTCGCGGGCGCCGCGGCAGCCGGTTCGGCCGTCTCGACCGGCACCACCGCCGCCGCCACCTGCGCCGCCGTCGTCGGGGCGCTGGTGAGCACCTGCTCCACCGTCCGCCCCGCGATGGCCGACTGCGCCACCTCCGACATCACCGTTCCGGCCAGCGGCACCGTCGCCGCCACGAAGCGATCGTACGCCGCCTTGAGCGCCTTCACCGGCGCGGCGTTCCCGAGCAGCGCGGCGACCGCCGACTCGGCCGCGCCGATCTCCGCCACGGCCGCCGCCTCGAGTCCGTGCTGACCGGTGGCGAGCACCGCGTGGGTCGCCGCGATCATCGTGCGGCACTCGTTCTCGAGGTCGATCCGCTGGTGCGCCTCGAAGTCCTGGCGCGCGAAGCGGAACGACTCGTCGACCATCCGCGCCACCTCGCCATCGGTGAGGCCGTAGCTCGGCACCACCTCGATCGCCGCCTCGATGCCGGTGAAGCGCTCCTTCGCGTGGACGGTGAGCACGCCGTTCTCGTCGACCAGGAACTGCACGTCGACGCGCACCATCCCGGCCGGCAGCGGCGGCAGCCCGCGCAGGCGGAAGCGACCGAGGCTGCGGCAGTCCTGCACCAGCTCGCGCTCGCCCTGCACGACATGCAGGTCGATCGCGGTCTGGTTCGGGACGTGGGTGGTGAAGGTGTCGCCGGCCTGCGCCGGGATCGGCGTGTTGCGCATCACCACCTTGGCCACGGCGCCGCCATAGGTCTCGAGCCCGAGCGACAGCGGGATCACGTCGAGCAGCAGCAGGTCGCGCGCGCCGCCGCGGACGATGTCGGCCTGCACCGCGGCGCCGAGGGCGACCACCAGATCGGGGTCGAGCCCGAGGTACGGCTTGCGGCTGAAGTGCGCCTCGACCCGCCGGCGGATGACCGGCACGCGCGTCGAGCCGCCGACCATCACCACCGCCTTGACGTCGGCCAGGGCCAGCCCCGAATCGGCCAGCGCGCGCCGGCAACAGGCCAGCGTCCGCACCACCTCGGGCTCGATCAGCGCCTCGAATTCGGCTCTGGTGATCGTGTCCTCGAGGACGACGCCGCTGCGCTGGTCGGTCACGCCCCAGCGCACGGCGTCGCGCGTGGACAGCGCGATCTTCGCCTGCTCGGCCGCCTGGCGCGCCGCCTGCAGCAACGACGCATCGGGCGCGAAGCCGGCGCTCGCGTGCGCGAACAGGCGCGCGGCGAGCTTGCGGTCGAAATCGTCCCCGCCGAGCTGGGTGTCGCCCGCCGTCGCCTTCACCCGGAAGATGCCGTCGCGGATCTCCAGCACCGAGACGTCGAAGGTGCCGCCACCGAGGTCGTAGACGACGATCGCGCCCTCGCGGGTGCGATCGAGACCGTAGGCGAGCGCTGCCGCGGTCGGCTCGTTCACGATGCGGACGACCTCGAGCCCCGCCAGCCGGCCGGCGAGGCGGGTCGCCTGGCGCTGGGCGTCGTCGAACCAGGCCGGCACGGTGATGACCGCCTTGCCCACCGGCCGCGCCAGCGCCCGCTCGGCGCGTTCGCGCAGGTCACGCAGGATCAGCGCCGAGATCTCCTCGGGCGCGATCGCGCGGCCGGCGACGGCGATCTTGGCGAGACCGCGCTCGCCGGGGACGACGGCGTACGGCAGCGACTTCCGCGCCGCCTCGTCGAGGTCGGCGAAGGCGCGCCCCATCAGCCGCTTGATCGACCAGACCGTCTCGCGCGGATGGTCGATCGCCAGCGCTTGCGCCGGGCGGCCGACCAGGGTCGCGTCGCCGCGGAAGGTGACCACCGACGGCACGATCGGGTCGCCCGCCGCGTCGCGCAGGACCTCCGGACCGCGCGGGCCGAACCAGGCGACGAGGCTGTTGGTCGTGCCGAGGTCGATGCCGACGATCACCTCGTCCGCGCCCTCCGCGCTGCCGTTCACGTCGCCTCCTTGTCGCGCCCGTCGCGCAGGTCGCGCGCCAGCGTCCGCCAGTAGTTCATCATGTTGAGCTCGCGCCGCAGCAGCGCGTGCAGCGCGGCCCGCGCGGCCGCATCACCCGCGGCCGGCAGCCCGGCGAAGCCGCGCGCCA
>VGYY01000056.1 GCA_016872815.1 Planctomycetota bacterium | reverse complement strand
TCGGCAGCGTGGCGCGCCACGCCGATCCAGCCGAGCAGTGGCTCGCGCGCCGCTCCCGCCGGCGGGAAGGCGGCGACGAAGCCGAGCGGCCGATCGTGCAGCGTCCGGTCGATCGAGAAGGGCATGGCGCGACGTTATCCCGCCGGCTGGGACGTGCGGTCGGCAGCGACCGCCGCCGACTTCGCGCCGGCACGACGGCTACAGTGCCCGGCTCGCGCGTTCGCCGGTCCGAGCGCGCGCCACCCACGGGGATCGCATGAGCTCCGACAAGACGCCGCAGCAGCTCTCGAATGCCTTCCTGCTGGCCGAGCGCGACCTCGCCTTCCTGGCGCGCCCCGAGCTGCGCCCGATCCGCCTGCAACTCGAGCTCCTGAAACCCGAGCTCATCATGCGCGAGCATGGCGTGATCTCGACCGTGGTCGTCTTCGGCAGCGCCCGCGTTCCGGCGCCGGCCGAGGTGCCGGCGGCGCTGGCCCGGGCCGATGCGGGCGCGGTCGCGCAGCGCGAGGACGTCAACGCCGCGCGCCGCCGCAGCGCCGCCCGCCGCCTGTGCGACTACTCGAAGTGGTACGCCGAGGCGCAGAAGTTCTCCGCGCTCATCTCCTCGGCCTGCCAGATCGGCAAGGAGTGCGACTACGTGGTCATCACCGGCGGCGGGCCGGGGATCATGGAGGCGGCCAACCGCGGCGCCGCCGACGTCGGCGCCAAGTCGATCGGCCTCAACATCGTGTTGCCGTTCGAGCAGCGACCGAATCCGTACATCCACCCGAGCCTCTGCTTCAACTTCCACTACTTCGCGATGCGCAAGATGCACTTCCTGATGCGCGCGAAGGCGCTGGCGTTCTTCCCGGGCGGCTTCGGGACGCTGGATGAGATGTTCGAGGCGCTGACCCTCATCCAGACCGGCAAGATCGAGCGGATACCGTGCGTCCTGTTCGGCCGCGCGTTCTGGGAGAAGCTGCTCGACTTCGATTTCCTCGCGGACGAGGGGCTGATCTCGCCGGAGGACCTCGAGCTGATCGAGTTCGCCGAGACGGCGGAAGAGGGCTGGGCGCGCATCCAGGCGTTCTTCGGCGACGATCGCCGCAAGCCGCGCCGTTGAGCCGACAGGAAAACGGAGGACCAGGCGTGGCGAAGAGCTTCGGCATCGGCATCGTCGGCACCGGCTGGGTGGCCGGGGCGCACGTCGACAACTTCCGGAAGGTGGCGGGGATCGAGGTGGTCGCCGTCTGCTCGCGCAGCGAGGAGGGCGCGCGGCGGTTCGTGGGCGAGAAGCAGCTCGCCAACGCGGCGCTGTTCACCGACCTGAAGGCGTTCCTGAAGCACCCCGGGCTCGACGTCGTCGTGCTGGCGACGCCGCATCCGAACCATCCGGCCGAGACGATCGCCGCCGCGAAGGCCGGCAAGCACATCGTCATCGAGAAGCCGGTGGCGCTCGATCCGGCGGCGCTGAAGAAGATGGTCGCGGCGGTCAACGCGGCCGGCGTCGCGACCAGCGTCTGTTTCGAGCTGCGCTGGATCGGCCTGTTCAAGAACATCCGCGCGCTGCTGAAGCAGGGCGCGCTCGGCAACGTGTTCCACGGCGAGGTGGCCTACAACCACGGCTGCGGCCCCTGGTACAAGCAGTGGGCCTGGAACATCAAGAAGGAGATGAGCGTCTCGGCCGAACTCACCGCCGGCTGCCACGCCATCGACGCGCTCACCTGGTTCATGGGGCGGCGCGTGGTCGAGGTGCAGGCGATGAAGTGCACCTCGCCGAAGAACCCGCTCCAGTACGAGTACCCGCCCAACTCGACCGCCCTGTTCCGATTCGAGGACGGCGCGACCGGCTCGGTCCACACCTCGATCGAGTGCCGCAATCCGTACCACTTCCCGATCGTGCTGCAGGGCGACAAGGGCACGATCAACTACGACAAGGTGTTCACGCTCGACTGGCCCGGCCAGACCGGCTGGACCACCATCCCGGCCGACCTGCCTGATTCGGGCAAGGTCGAGCACCACCCTTACCACGGTCAGTTCGACCACTTCGTCGATTGCCTGCGCAGCGGCAAGCGGCCGGAGAACGACCTGAACGCCTGCGCCCACGTCCACGAAATCTGTTTCGCGATCGAAGAGGCGGCGAAAGCCGGCCGCACGGTGAAGGTCCGCCGCACGCCGGGGACTTGAGCGGCGTCACCGGCCCACGGAGGCGCCCCGCAGGTTCAGGTCAGCAGCTCGCGCAACACCCGGCCTTCCGGGTCGATCAGCTGGATCGGTCGCATGCCGGCGTGGAACGTCCGGGTGCCGTCGAGGCGCAACGTGGCGCCGAGCGTGGCGAACAGGTCGGCGATCTGCACCGGCCGGTCGGTGATGGTGCGGCCGTCAGGATCGGTGGCGCCGTAGGCCTGCCCGCCCTTGATCCCGCCGCCGGCCAGCGCGACGCACCAGTTGTTGGGCCAGTGGTTGCGTCCCTCGCCGCCGCGCGCCAGCTCCGGCGTGCGCCCGAATTCGCCCATGCAGACCACCAGCGTGTCCGCCAGCAGCTGGCGCTTCTTCAGGTCGTCGAGCAGCGCCGCGAAGGCCGGATCGAGCTCGTTGCACAGCTCGGCGCAGCGGCCGAAGTTGTTCTCGTGGGTGTCCCAGCCGTTCAGGACCACCTGCACCGCCTGCACGCCGTGCTCGATCAGGCGCCGCGCCAGCAGCACCCCCTGGCCGAAGTTGCCGCGCCCGTAGGCGTCGCGCGTCGAGTCGCGCTCCTGCGACAGGTCGAACGCGGTGAGCAACCGGGTGTCCATCAGCCGCCGCGCCCGCGTCCGCTGCGCGCGGTTGGCGTCCACCGCCGGCGTTCCGCCGCGTTTCGCGAACGCATCGTCGATCGCCTCGACCATCGCGCTGCGGTGGTCGAGGCGCTCGCGGTCGATGCCGCCGGCATAGGCGAGGTTCTCGATCCTCCCCTCGGCCTTCTGCAGCACGAACGGCGAGGCGTCGACGCCGAGATAGCCGGACTTGAGCGGCGCGCCGTCGATCTGCACGAACGCCGGCAGCTCGTGCCCGAGGTCGCCGAGTTCGTGCGCGACGATCGAGCCGAGCGACGGATAGCTCACCGTCGGGTTCGGGACGTAGCCGCTCTGCACCAGCTCGCGGGCGCGGGCGTGGCTGCCCTCGCGCGTGGTCATCGAGCGGATCACCGCCAGCGACTCGGCGCGCGCGGCGAGCTTCGGCAGGTGGTGGGCGAAGCTCCAGCCGGCGACGTCGGTCGGGATCGCCTTGGTCGGGCCGCCGGTGGCGGTGCCGGGTTTCGGGTCGAAGGTCTCGAGCTGGCTCGGGCCGCCCTCCAGCCAGAGCATGATCAGGCGGCGCTTCGCGCCCTGCTTCGCGCCGGTCCGGCCGAGTCCGCCCTGCTGCGCGAGCAGATCGCCCGACAGCAGCGAGAGCAGCGACGGCGTCAGCGCCAGCGCGCCGCCGCGGGCGAGCGCCTGCATCAGGAGCTCGCGCCGACTGAAGGAGCGGGCGCGGCGGGGAAGGAGCGGGTCCATCGCGATCTCCGGTTCTCTCGGCTGCGCTCAGTGGTTGGTGAGGAACTCGGTCGAGTTGAGCAGCGCCCAGAAGAGGTCCTCGATGCCGCGGCGGCTGCCGCCGTCGGCCCCCTTCACCATGCGGCCGAGCTTCGACGCCTCGGCCTGGGTCGGCAGCCGGCCGACCGTCGCGAGGTAGATCTGCCGCAGCCGTTCACGGTCGGAACGCGACTCGTCGAGGATCTCGTCGAGCATCCGGCTGTTGCGCAGCCGGGTCGCGTCGTTGGTCATGCGCCCGTTCATCAGGAACAGCGCCTGCGGGATGCTCGAGGCGAAGCGATCCTCGCTGCCGCCCTCGTCGTCGCTGAAGACGTAGCGGAACTGCTCCAGCACCTTGCGCCGCTCGGCTTCGAACCGCTCGTCCTTCGCCCGCGCCACGGTCTCCTGCTCCAGCGCGGTGGCGCGCTGCAGCGAGTGCAGCACCTGCTCGGCGGTGAACGGGCGGAGCGGGTGAGCGGCGAACCAGCGCTCCTGCGGATCGCGCCGTTCGACGTTCGTTTCGAGCGAGTTGCCGAGCGCGTAGGCGCGGGTCCGTGTCAGCGCCGTCATCAGCCAGCGCAGGTCGAAGCCCGACTGCACGAACTTCTGCGCCAGCAGGTCGAGCAGCTGCGGCAGGACCTGGTCCGCGCTGGCGGTGAGGTCGTCGACCGGGTCGATCAACCCCTTGCCGTAGAAGTGGCCCCACAGCCGATTCACCGTCTCCCGCGCGAACCACGGGTTGCGGGCGCTCACCATCCAGTCGGCGAGGTGCTCGCGCCGCGTGCGCTCGGCCGATTCCGCGTAGGGAGCGCCGTCGAGGAAGCGCGGCTCCGCGTACATGCGCTGGCGCTCGATGCCCTTCTCGAGCTTCTCGCGTTGCGTCCCCGGCAACGTCTCGAGGAACGCCATCACCTCGTCATCGGTCAGGTCGCCGAGGTTTTTGCGGCGAAGGCGCCGTGACAGCTCGACGGCGGCCGGGTCGCCGGCGTCGGCTGCCGCGCGCAGCGCGTCGCGCACCTTGCGCAGCCGCGGGGCGCGCAGTTCCGCGGCGGAAGTGTCGGTCAGGCGGGTCACCCTCGGGTTGTCGCCGATGCGCTGGCCGCGGACGCCGAGGAAGAAGCTGGTGAAGCCGTTGAAGTCGTCCTGCGTCCACTTGTCCGTCGGGTGGTCGTGGCACTGGGCGCACTGGATCTGCACGCCGAGGAAGGTGCGCGACGCCACCGATGAGAGCGACTCGATCTCGTCCGCATAGGCCAGCACGAAGCTGGTGGCGCCGTTCTGGTCGTTGCGTCCGGACGCGGAGATCAACTCGTGGACGATGTCGTCGAACGGGCGGCGCTGCGCCAGCTGTCCCTCGAGCCAGGGTCGCAGATGCACCGACTCGGGGCCGCCGCCGCGCGCCGCGCCGGCCAGCAGCGCGTTGCTCCAGAGGTAGGAGAAGTTCTGCGCGAAGGCCGGATCGTCCAGGTACTCGTCGATCTTGCGCGCGCGCTTGTCGGCGCGCTTGTCGTCGAGGAACGCGGCGATCTCTTCCCGCAACGGGATCGTGCCGCAGAGGTCGATCGACAGGCGCCGCAGCCAGGTGGCGTCGTCGGCCGGGTCGGCCGGACGGAGCTTCTGCTCCTTCCATTCCACCTCGAGCGCACGGTCGATCAGCTCGGCGACGACCTCGGGAGCGACGGTGGTGGCCCGGTGGGCGAGGGAGGTCGTCGGCGGCGCGCGTCCCGGGCCCTGCTGCGGCAGGAACAGGGCACAAGAGCTCGCGATCAGGTGGAGCGACAGGTTCACACCCATCTCCGGCTTTACGTGGAGTCGTCCGATCCAACCCGGGCGATCGCCCCCGGTTTCGACAGGAGCCGGAGCATCGATTCAGTGGTTCAGCGGCAGCCGCTCGATCTTCGCCCGTGACCGCAACTCCTCGCGCAGGCGGACGATCTCGCCCATCGACGGCTCGCGTTCGCGCCAGATCCGCTCCAGTTCAGCGCCTGCCGCCGCCAGCGGAAGGGGCTCGCGAGCGACGATCTCGACCACCCAGAAGCCGCTCGGCGTCGCGATCGGCCCGAGCAGTTCGCCGCCACTCCCCTTGGCGACCGCCTCCTGCAGCACGCCGCCGAAATGGTCGGCCCGCAGCCGCGGCAGCTCACCGCCCCTGGCGCGGAGGTCGAGCGGATAGGAGTCGAAACGCGGGACGGTGCAGGGGTCGCCCTCGGCCTGGACCCGCGTCGCGAAGCTGGCGCGGTCGGCGCGCACGGCAGCGAGGAAGCCCTCTGCCCGCGTCAGCGCTTCGGCGGTGAAGCCGGCCATCTCGGCGGTCGAGACCCGCTGCCCCGGGCGGATCAGCTTGAGCTGGCTGAAGAAGGCGACCCGCACGTGGTTGCGGACTCCGTCGGGGCCGAACTCCCGCAGCCACAAATCGCGCCGCTGGTCTTCGGTGAGGGGTTGCTCCTTGAGCAGCTGCTTGGCGATCACCTCGATCTCGAGCATCCCGGCGCGGCGGTCGCGGTAGCCGGCGCGGTCGATGCCGCCCTGCGCCAGTTCGGCGACCCAGCCGGCCTCGACGCCGCCGTGGCGCAGGAGGATCTGATCCTGCCAGTCCGCCTCGAAGGCCGCGTCCAGATCGGCGGCCGTCGGGAGGGCCAGCCCCCGCGCCGTGGCCGCGGCGCGCAGCAACGAAAGGTCGAGGAAGTCGTCGAGGTGGCGCCAGCCATGCGCGACGACCAACCAGTCGCGGAATTCTTCGAGCGCGACGGGACGGCCGTCGACCCGGGCGACCAGCGGTCGGTCCCCGGCGGCGGCTTGCGCTGCGGATCGGGACGGCTCTGAAACCGAACCACTCAGCAGAAGTGACCAAGTGACGGCACTGCCGAGGACAACGGCCACCGAGAGCTCGACTGATCGCATTCCGAACATGACTCTCTCCTGAACTTCTGGCGGCCGCGGCAGCGGTGGCGGGCGGCAGGTCACCATTAGAGCAGCCAATCCCGGGGGAACCTCCGGACCCGCCGGCTGCGTCGAACGTCGTGCGTCGCCCGCGCGCGCGGTATTGCCGCTTCCTTGCCTCGGGCTATGACGGCGCGATCAAGGTTCGCCCGCAACCGGAAGGTCCGGAAGGGGATGGTCGGCGTGGTTCCGCTGCGGACCACGCTTGCGGAGGTGGGGTCGATGCTCCGATCGAGTCGCTTCACTCGTTGGGTGCGCACCGGGCTGGCGCTTTCGGGGCTGGTCGGCACCGCCGCCGCAACGCCGCAGGAAGGCGACGCTGCGGCGCCCGCCGACATCGACTACGAGATCACCGAGTCGACGCGCGGCATCGCGATCGGCGTCGCCGAGTCGTCCTGGATCCACGAGCCGCAGATCGAGGAGATCGTCCAGCAACCGTCGCCGCGGGTGATCCCGATCACCAAGCTGCCGCTCGACCCCGAGGAGCGAGCGCGCTTCCGGCCGCGCCCGCGCAAGCTCGCGAGCTTCGACGGCATCGGCCACACCGGCTGGGTGCCGCCCGACTGCACGCTGGCGGTCGGTCCCAATCACATCGTCGAGACGGTGAACATGAAGCTCGCCTGGTACGACAAGGCGGGCACCCTGCAGTTCAGCAACGACCTCGGCAGCGCCGGCAACCCCGGCTTCTTCGAGGGCCTCGGCGCGGGCAACTTCACCTTCGACCCGAAGTGCTTCTACGACTCGATTGCCGGCCGCTTCGTCGTCGTCGTGTTCGAGGTGTACGGCACCACCGAGTCGTGGATCGACATCGCCGTCTCCGACGACAGCGACCCCAACGGCACCTGGTACAAGTACCGGATGGACGCCGTGACGTGGGTCAACGGCGTGTCGTACTGGGTCGATTACCCCGGCTTCGGCTACGACAACAAGGCCTACATCATCACCGGCAACCTGTTCGGCCTGAGCTCGGGCGGCTGGGCCGGCGTCAAGTACCGCATCATCGACAAGGCGTCGATCCTGTCGGGCGGCACGGCGGTCTTCTGGGACCTGCGCGACGGCGGTGCCGCCTCGGTGCAGGTCGGCGAACATCACACCGCGCCGATCGGGCCGTACCTGGTCAGCACCGACAGCAGCACCACGATCAAGCTGCAGGCGATCAAGAACGTCATCACCTCGCCGTCGATCGCCACCAAGACGGTGACGGTCTCGTCCTACACCGCACCGCCGCAGCCGCCGGAGCTGGGCGGCGGCTCGATCGACGCACTGGACGGGCGCATCATCAACGTCGAGTTCGGCAACGGGCGCATCGTCGCCGGCCACGGGATCAACCCGGGAGACGGCCGCTGCCTCGCCCGCTGGTACGTCTTCAAGCCCAACAACTGGCCGACGTCGGGCAGTCCGACGCTGGAGCAGAGCGGCAACGTCGACATGGGACCGGGTGTCCACACTTTCTATCCGGGTGTCGCACGCCAGACGTCCGGCGAGATCGGGATGATCGTCGGCTACTCGTCGGCGAACGAGTACGCCGGCCTCGCCGTGGCGGTCCATCGCACCACCGACGCCAACGGCGTGGTCGGGCTGATCGAGCGCGTGAAGTACGGCACCGGCAGCGCCAGCGGCCGCTGGGGCGACTACTTCGACGCCTCGATCGATCCGACCGACCCGACCAAGTTCTGGGGCGTCGGCGAGTATCCGAACTGGACGACCTACATCGCCGAATTCGACGGCGTGCCGAGCGTGCCGACGACGGGGATGCTCTATTCGACCCGCGCCGGCATCAACCTCGGCGGACTGCGCGCGGAATCGCAGGACATCATCCACCTCGACCTCGTGTCGGGGGTTCATTCGATGTACTTCGACGGCAGCGATCTCGGGATCGTCTCCACTGCCAACGTCGACGCCTTCTGCGTGCAGTCCGACGGGTCGATCCTGATCTCGTTCGAAGACTCGCTGTCGGTCCCCGGCCTCACCGGCGGTCCGAACGGCACCGCGGTGAACGACGAGGACATCATCAAGTTCGTGCCGACGTCGCTTGGTGACGTGACTGCGGGCAGCGTCTCGTTCTACTTCGACGGTTCCGACGTCGGGGCCTCGGCCGTCCCGGAAGACGTCGACGCACTGGCGGTCGATGCGGCGGGCAACCTCTGGATCTCGTTCGAGGGCACCTTCACCGTGGGTGCGATCTCCGGCCTCGACGAGGACGTCCTGCAGTTCACGCCCACGACGCTGGGCGCGGTCACCAGCGGCACCTGGTCGTGGATCATTTACGGTCTCGACGCCGACATCAAGCTCGGCCAGACCGGCGAGGACACTGACGCGCTCGACTACGACCTGATCAGCGGCACGCTCACGTTCTCGACCGAAGGCAACTTCCAGGTCCCGTTCAACATCACCGGCGAGAACCGCGACCTGATCACGTTCACCCCCACGGCGCTGGGCTACAACCCGGCCGGGTCGTGGGCGTTCACGTTCGATGGCGACGCCTACGGCCTCGCCGCCGCCGACATCGACGGGCTCGAGATCCTGCCGTGAGGTGAGACGACCAACGATCGGACCGGAAGCACGGCGACGCGCCGGCGAGGGACCCCCGCGCCGGCGCGTCCTCTTTGCAAGTCGACGCGGCGTCGCTTTCATCCCGCCCCCTGAATCGGGGAGGGAGCCCGGTCGGCGGCGGCGCAGGGGGCGTCGCCGCCGGTCGGCACGGCGGGTCTGGAGGGTCGCGATGGCGCGGTCGATCGACGTCGAGTGGTACTACCACCGCGCAGGTTGAACGGGCTGCGTCAAGGCCCAGGAGTTCCTGGGCGGATACACCCTCGCCGTGAAGGTGAAGGTCGACGCGCGCAAGACCCGGCTCGGCCCGAGCGACCTGAAGCCGGTGCTGGCCGGGGTGAAGACCGTGCTGGCGTCGAACGGCCGCACCGTGCGTCGTTTCGACCTCGACGCGAAGGACCACGACCGGACCGAGTTGCTGGCCGCCATGATCGGCCCGTCCGGCAACCTGCGCGCGCCGACGCTGCGGCGCGGCAAGATGCTGGTGGTCGGCTACCACGCCGATTCGCTGAAGGAACTCGTGTCCTGAGCTGAGCCGCCCGCCGGCCGGTTCGCGGATGCGGGCCGGTCGCGTGATGGGAGCGCCTGTGGACTCCGGACGGGACGCCGCGAAGCTTGCCGGGACGCACGACGACCTCTACCTGCGGCGTCTGCAACTCGGCGTGATGCAGAACTACGTCTACCTCCTCGGCTCGCGCGCGACGCGCGAGTGCCTGGTGGTCGACCCGGCCTGGAACGTCGCCACCGCGCTGGCAGCGGCCGAGGCGGACGGGATGAAGGTGGTGGGAGCGCTGGCGACCCACTGGCATCCCGACCACGTCGGCGGCGACCTCTTCGGCCACACGATCGAGGGGCTGCCGGAGCTGCTGGCGAAGCGCGACGTGCCGATCCACGTGCAGCGCGTCGAGGCCGACGGCATCGCCAAGGTGACCGGCGTGTCGCGCAAGCAGC
Organism: Planctomycetota bacterium; assembly: GCA_016872815.1. GTDB lineage: Bacteria > Planctomycetota > B15-G4 > B15-G4 > SIAN01 > SIAN01. The sequence continues at coordinate 8,034 of VGYY01000056.1, read as the reverse complement.
TGGTCCTGCACGACGGCGGCGACGAGATCGCCGTGGGCGACGTCAAGGTGAAGCTGCTGCACACGCCCGGCCACACGCCCGGCAGCCAGTGCTTCCTCTGCCGCGGCCATCTCATCTCCGGCGACACGCTCTTCATCCGCGGCTGCGGCCGCGTCGACCTGCCGGGCGGCGATTCGGCGACGATGTGGCGGAGCCTCACCGGCGTGCTGGCGAAGCTGCCGGCCGGAACCGTGCTGCATCCCGGCCACCAGTACGGCCCGATCGACCATTCGACGATCGGCGACGAGTTGCGCGAGAACCCCTACCTGCAGGCGCCGACGCTCGACGACTGGTTCGCGATGATGGGGCGGTGACGATGGGGCTCGCGCCGCCTGCCGCCGCCGCCGGGATCGAACTTGCGGACGTGGCGAAGGCGTGGCGCGGCGGAGCGGCGCTGCAAGGCGTGTCGCTCGCGGTGCCGGCCGGGACGGTGGTCGGGCTGGTCGGTCCGAGCGGCGCCGGCAAGACCACGCTGATGCGGATCGCGCTCGGCCTGCTCGAACCCGATCGCGGCTCGGCGCGAGTGCTGGGCGTGTCGGCGGCGGCGATTGCACGGCACTCGGGTCGCGTCGGGCTGCTGCTCGATGGCGCCGCGCTCGAGCCCGGGCTGACCGTCGCCGACAACCTCGCGCTGCATGCGCTGCGACACGGGCGCGGCCGGGTCGACGCCGGCCCGCTGCTCGAGCGGCTCGGACTCCGGCCGTTGGTGGGGCGGCGTGCCGGGCGGCTGTCGCAGGGCGAGGCGATCCGCGTCGCGCTGGCGCGCGCGCTGCTGCTCGAGCCCGCCGTGCTGGTGCTGGACGAGCCGGTGGCGCATCTCGATCCGGCGCTGGCGTCGACGGCGCTCGACCTCTGCCTCGAAGCGGCGCGGACGCGCGGGGCGGCGGTGCTGGTGTCGAGCCATCAGCTGGCCGAGTTGCAGCGCGTGGCCGATCGACTGGTGCTGCTCCATCGCGGGAAGTTGCTGCTCGACGGGGAGATGGCCGAACTGCTGGCGACGATCGCGCCGGCGGTGCGTGTGGTTGCGCGGCCGGCCGAGGCGGCGCGAGCCGTGCTGGCGCGGCGACCCGAGGTGCGCGGCGTGACCGTGCTGCGGATCGACGGGGTCGAGGCGTTGCGCGTCGAGATCGCGGCGGCGGGGCAGGCGGCGGCGCTGAACGCGGCGCTGCACGCCGCCGGAGTCGCGGTCGACGCCATCGCACCCGAGCGCCCGACGCTCGAGGAGCTGTTCCGGCGGACGCTGGCGGCGGCGGGAGCCGGTCGATGAGCGCGCTCGCGATCGTGCGCGCCGAGCTGTTCCGGCTGACGCGGACGCGCGCCGGGCGGATCGGGCTCGTGGTGCCGGCGCTGCTCGGCGCGGGACAGGTGATGGTGGCGGAGCTTGTCGCCACCCTGCGGGCGGCGCGGGAACTGGCGGAGCGCGGCGGAGATGGCGGTGCCGCGGCGATCGGCGGCGGAGCCGAGGTCGCGGCCGAGCCGGCGTTCGGGCCGCTGGCCGACGGTCTCGGCGGACTCGGCGCGATGGCGCTGGTGATGATCGCGCTGCTGACCGGCGCGTTCACGCTGGCGCGCGAGCGCGATCAGGGCAGCCTGCCGCAGTGGTACCTCGCGCGGTCGCGGGCGGCGGTGGTGGTCGGCAAGGCGGCGGCCACCTGCGTCTACGTCGTGCTGGCGTTCCTCGCGCTGTTCCTGGCGACCTTCGCCGCGGCGGCGCTCGGGCACGACTACTCGGCGATCGTCGAGGACGGCTTCGAGATGGCGAGCGCGGCCGAGCAGTGGCACGAGGTCGCGCTGGCCGCCGGGGCCGGCCTGCCGGCGCTGCTCTGCTGCGCCTGCTTCGGCGTGCTGGTCTCCGCGGCGACGCCGTCGGTCGGCGCCGCCGCCATCGGCGCGATCGTGCCGTTCACGCTGCTGGCGCTGTTCCAGAGCGGGCTCGGTGCCGCTGCCGACCGGTTGTTCATCACCTACGCGCCGTTCTTCAGCGAGCGCTCGCCGCTGGCGCGGCTCTCCAAGGTGGCGCGCGCGTTCTCCGACACGCATTGGGAGGCGGGCGAACTGCTGAACGCGGCGCTCGTGCCGGGGGTCGAGGCCATCGCGTGCATCGCGCTCGCGTGGCTGATCACGCGGAGTCGCGAGGGATGAAGGCGCGGCCGGCGACGAGGTGATCGTGCCGCTCACGCCGGAGCGCCGGGATTGCTCGCCTACCACGACGGCGCGCCGGTGGGGTGGGTCTCGGTCGCGCCGCGCGGCGAGTTCCGGCGTCTCGAGGGATCGCGCGTCCTGAAGCCGCTCGATGACGTCGCGGTCTGGTCGGTGAGCTGCCTCTACCTCGCGAAGAGCGCGCGCCGCCGGGGGCTGTCGAGCCGCCTGCTGCGCGCCGCCGCCGAGTTCGCCTTTGCGAAAGGCGCGCCGGCGGTCGAGGGCTACCCGGTCATCCCGAAGCAGGGCGCGATGCCCGACGTCTTCGCCTGGACCGGCATCGAGGCGAGCTTCAAGCACGCCGGCTGGACGCGCGCCGGCGCCTGGTCGAAGGGACGGCCGATCTGGCGGCTCACCGCCCCGCCCCGCCGCTAGGAAGAACCGTCGCTGCGACGTTTCCACCGAAGAATCGTCGCTGCGACGTTTCTACAGAGCGGGGGCGACTATCCTGCGTCGTTTGCGCGGCCGCTGGTGGTGGACGGGGCCGTGGTTCGCAGGGACGCCCGATGACGCAGATCTCGACCAAGCCGCCGAGCGGAATGCGCGACTTCCTGGCGCCCGACCTCGCGCGCCGCCGCCACGCGATCGCGGTGATTCGGCGCGTCTACGAGTCGTTCGGCTTCGCGCCGCTCGAGACGCCCACGATCGAGAACCTCTCGACGCTGCTCGGCAAGTACGGTCCGGAGGGCGATCAGCTGCTCTACCGGATCCTCCACCGCCGCGAGCGGCTCGCGCGCGCGCTCGAGCCGAAGGCGGACGGCAGCCGCCCGACCGAGCTCGACCTCGCCGACGAGGGGCTGCGCTACGACCTGACCGTGCCGCTCGCGCGCGTGGTCGCCAACTACCCCGAGCTGCCCGCCTTCTACAAGCGCTACCAGATCCAGCCGGTCTGGCGCGCCGACCGGCCGGCGAAGGGGCGCTTCCGCGAGTTCTTCCAGTGCGACGTCGACGTCTGCGGCACCAAGTCGCTCGTCGCCGAGGCGGAGGTGTGCGGTGCCGTGGCGACGGTGCTGCTCGAGCTCGGGTTCGCGAAGCCGGGCCAACCGGCCGGCAGCTTCAGGATCCTGGTCAACCACCGCGAGCTGCTGCGCGCGATGGTGGCCGAGGCGGGGATCGACGCCGCGCTGGAGGGCGTCGCGCTGATCGCGCTCGACAAGCTCGACAAGATCGGCGCGGACGGCGTCCTGGCGGAGCTGGTGGCGAAGGGGATCGGCGCGGGCGCGGCGGCGAAGCTGCTCGAGGTCCTCGCGGCGGCGCGCGCGCCGGGCTTCCTTGCGGCACGGGCGGGCGCGGCGACGCGCCCCGGTTCCGCCGCCGCGAAGGAGCTGGTCGAGCTGTTGGCGATCGCCGCCGCCGGTCCCGCCGGCCCGCACCTCGCCTTCGATCCGACGCTCGCGCGCGGGCTCAGCTACTACACCGGCCCGATCTTCGAGATCGCCGTCGACGGGCTCGCCGGCTCGATGGGCGGTGGCGGCCGCTACGACGGCTTGATCGGCATGTTCACCAAGCGGCAGATCCCGGCGGTCGGCTTCTCGCTCGGGCTCGAGCGCGTGCTGCTCGTGATGGAGGAGCGCGGGATGTTCCCGCCGCTCGCCACCGGGCCGGAGCTGCTGCTCTGCCGTTTTCCCGACGTGAGCGCCGCCGACGCCATCCGGGTGGCGACGCAACTGCGCGCGGAGCGCATCCGGCCCGACGGCGCGCGCGAACGCGGCCTGCGTGTCGAACTCTTCGCCGACGCCCCCGCCATCGGCAAGCAGCTCCAGTACGCCAACGCGATCGGCGCGCCGTTCGCCGGCCTCCTCGGCAGCGACGAACTCGCGCAGCAGTCGCTCACGCTGAAGAAGCTCGCCACCGGCGAGCAGAAGACGCTGCCGCTGGCCGCCGTGGCGGCGTCCGTGCGCAGCGGGTGAACGATCCTGCCGGGCGGCGACGGCGGGTCGGTCAGCGCTCGACGAAGACGTCGAATCCACCGAACGCCACCCGCGCGCAGTCGAACGGCAGGTTCTTCGGATCGCACATGGAGGTCATGCGCGGGTCCTGCATCACCCTGGCGTTGACGCGGTCGCGATGGGCGCGCGACTTGTAGACGATCCAAGCGAAGACCACGGTCTCGCCGCGCTTCGCCTTGGTGAGCGTGGTGAAGTGGACGCCCATCGCGGGCGCGAGGTCCTCGCCGCGCAGCTGAGGCAGCGGGTCGATCAGGCAGCACCCCGTTCCGCCGGTGGATCGAGCTGAGGCGGGGCGGATGGGGCGTCGGGACGCCAGAGGTCGACGCTGCGCTCGTCCCAGGTCGGAAGCGGCAGCAGCCGGTGGCTGGGGATCGGCTCGTACCAGAACGTGGCGCAGCTCCAGTCGTCGCGCGTCTCGCACAGGCGCCCTTCGCGCGAGCCGATCTGCTGCACGACGACGCGCGCCTCCCGGTGCCACAGGACCGGGTCGGGCAGGTGCCAGCGGTAGATCGACGCGAAGCGGCCGCGTTGCATCGCGGTCCCGTGGTAGAGCGCGTGGCGCGGGGCGTGGATCGCCGAGAAGCCCGACCAGTCGTCGGCGCCCGGGCCGCAGAGCGTCGGGAACGCCTCATCGCCGTCGAGGAAGACCTTCACCTCGCCCTCGCCCCAGAAGGCGTCGCCGAGCGCCCGCACGCCGATGACCGAGCCGAGATAGCGCCCGCGCCCCTGGCGCAGCGGCAGCAACTCGAAGTCGCGCTGCAGCACGGTCGGGTTGTCGCGGCGGAAGGCGACGTGGAGGCGGCCCACCAGCGACTCGTGCGGATCGCCGAGCGTCGCCGCGATCTGGAAGGCGAACGGCAGCGGGTCGTTGCTGTCGTTCTCCAGCGTGAGGCGCGCGCGGGCGCGGAACGGCATCGGCAGCCAGAGGTGGAACGAGCCGTGGGGCTCGGCGGAATGGACCGCGCTGGTGCAGGGCGCGACGGTGCCGTGCGCGCAGCCCATCAGGTCGCCGAGCGGACACTCGATGCTCGGATGTTCCTGATCGTCCCACCAGGCGCGGACGATGAGGCCGCGCAGCGCGGCGGAGGTCGGGGCGGTCGCGCACCAGAAGTCGCGCAGGGTGCCAGGGCCCTCGACGTCGCAGAGCTGGATCGTCTCGCCGGCCGGGACCAGGCGGGCCGGGGCGCCGCGACGGCCGACGCCGAGCCAGCTTGCGGTGCGGCCACCCATGCCGGGCGCACCCGACGGATTCTCGAAGTTGATCCAGCGCGTCTGCAGTTTCGGGTCGAGCAGGTACGGGTGCACGCGAAGTCCTGCGGGCGGAGTGCCGTGGCGGCGGGGCGAGCGGACGGGCGCCCATCGCGCCGCGGGCCGATCGCTGGGCGCCATTCTTCTGCGGCGACGGCAGCTCGCGCGCATGCGGGCGGCGGCGGCGAACGGGAATCGTCTTCCGATCGCGGGGCCGGCGGCGATGACGAACCGGAACAACTGATCCTGGATCAGTTGTTCCGGTTGGTTCAGAGGCCGAAGAGGCGGCCGTCGTCGAGGACGTGCATGCCGGCGGCGACGACGCTCTTCCAGGCGGCGCCGCCGCGGGTGGCGGCGGCGTTGGTGTGGTTCAGGTGGGTGAAGAAGACCTTCTCGCGCTCGGCGGCGGGAAGGGCGGCGAAACGGGCGATCGACTCGGCGATGAAGGGATGGGGGATCTCCTTCATGCTGCGCCCGGCGATCTCGCCGTCGGCGAAGAAGCAGCCGTCGATCAGCGCCACGTCGACCGCGGCGATCGCCGCCTCGATGGTCCTGATGCCGCCGTTCGCGGGCTCGCCCGGCTCCGCCAGCGGCGGCTCCCAGGCGTCGAACGCCTCCCACTTGTCGATGTCGGGCAGGTAGAGCAGGTCGCGATTCGGTCCGTCGATGAGGAAGCCGACGGTGTCGGAGAACTCGTCTCGGTGCGGCACGCGGAAGCAGCGCACCCGCAGGTCCGGCGCCAGCTCGATCGCCCGTCCCGGATCGATCGCCTGCAGGTCGAGCCGCCCCTCCTCGGCCAGCAGCCGCCACGGCCCGTTGGTCCGGAGATAGTCGGCGAACCGGGGCGTCAGCCAGGTGGCGAGCCCCTTCACCGCATACGCCTCGCGCCCGAGCTCGAGCAGCCCGCCGTAGTGGCCCATGTGCGCATGGGTCAGGAACAGCCCGTCGAGCAGCGCCGGCCGCGGCCCCTCCATCACCCGCGTCGCCGGATGGCTGCGCGCGAGGTCCATCTGCGCACGCAGGTCGGGCGTGCAGTCGAACAGCCAGCGCCGCCCGTCGCGCGGATCGCACAGGAGCAGCGAGGTGACCAGACGGCGCCGCGCCGGATCGCGCCGCGCCGCCGTGCAGCACTCCTTCTCGCACCCGAGGTGGGGCAGCCCGCCATCCTGCGCCGTGCCGAGCACCACGACATACGGGCTGTTCGGTGGCAGCGCGGTCGGCTCGTCGGCGCTCGCCGCGGCCTCTGCCGCCGCCGCCCTCTCGGCCGCCGCTCGCTCCTCCCGCGCGCGGCCGGCGCAGCCGAGCACCGCGACCGTCAGCGCCAGCAGCGACCCGGTCGCGGCGCGACGATTCACGATCCGGCCGCCGCCGCGCTCGCCGCCGTCGGTTCGACCAGCGGCGTGTCGAGCCATCCCTTCGGCGCGCGACTCAGCGCCGACAGCGAGTAGGCCGTCCCGTAGTGGTAGTGGAAGTTGTAGAGCGGATAGTCCCAGAACGAGCCGTCGCGCTGCCGGCAATACAACACCCCGCGCGCCAGCCACGGCCAGAGCTCGGCGCGCTCACCGTCGGCCAGCTTCTCGTCCAGCACCAGCGCCGCGTAGTAGAAGCCGTACAGGTAGAAGTAGCCGCTGATCGAGTACCAACTCTCGTGCGGGACCGGCCGTCGCACCGCGATCTGCTGGAAGCCCACGTACTTGCGCACGAGGTTGTCGACCGCCTCGTGCCAGCTCACCGCCACCTTCGGCTTCGTCCCGAACAGTTCGAGCGCGTAGAGATTCCCCGGCGTCCGGCAGGCCGAGCCCTTCGGCTCGTTGATGCCCATGCGCGGCACCTTGTCGAGGTAGCGGCCATAGACGAACGACCCGAGCGGGATCTGCCCCTCGCGCAACCGCTCGGTTGCACGCGCCACCAGCCCGTCCGGCGCCTTCTCGCCCAGCGCCTCCGCGCGCGCGACGCCGATCAGCACCGTCGCCGTGGTGAAGCTCATCTCCGACTCGCTCGGCGGAAACGACTGCAGCGAGAAGTCGTAGTAGCTGAACCCGCCGTCGAGGATCTGGTAGCTCGGCAGCCGGTCGAGCAGCTTGCGACAGACCGCCTTCATCTCCGGCAGACGCGCATCGTCGCCGTGCCGCAGTCCGTACTCGCCGATCGCCTGCAACCCGTAGCCGAGCGCCCAGGTGTTGTAGAACTCCATCCCGTTCTGGCGCTTCACCTGGTGGTTCGCCAGCAGCCAGTCGAGCCCTCGGCCGGCCGCCGCCGCCGACTTCGCGTCGGGCCGCGCGCACTGGTCGAGCGCCATCACGCACAGCGCCGACGTCGCGTACCGGAACGCGTCGAGCGAGCCCGGGACCGACGCCATGATCTCCCAGCTGCGCGCGGTGTGGTGCGTCCCGAACGAGCCGTCCGGGTTCTGGTTGGCCACCAGCCAATCGCGCGCCTGCTCGATGGCGGCCACCACCTCGCGCCGCAGCGCCTCGCCGTGGAGTTCCGCCGCAGCCGGGCCGATGACGGCCTCGGGGTGGAGCAGCGCCGCCGCCAGCGGGGGCGCCGTCCCGCCGGTCGCACCCGCTGCCTCGGCGCCCTCCTGCGCCGCCGCTGC
>VGYY01000055.1 GCA_016872815.1 Planctomycetota bacterium | reverse complement strand
GCGCGCGGCCGCAGCCGCGGCAGCTCCGCGACCCGACCGGCGGCGCGAGCGGCGCAGCGCGCACGCCAGGGGCAGGCGTCGCAGCGCGCCGCCGATCCCGGCAGGCAGATCGTCGCGCCCAGCTCCATCAGCGCCTGATTGACATCGCCGGCGTCGGCGCAGTCGACCAGCGCCTCGGCCAGCGGCCACAGCGCACGCTCGAGCGCGGGGCCGTCGGCGAGGTCCTGCGCCAGGAGGCGCGAGAGCACGCGCTTCACGTTGCCGTCCAGGACCGCCGCGTGCGTGCCGTACGCGATCGAGACGATCGCGCCGGCGGTGGAGCGACCGATCCCGGGGAGTTCGCGCGCGGCAGCGACGTCGCGCGGAAAGCGGCCGGCGTGGCGATCGCGCACGAGGCGTGCGCCGGCATGCAGGAAGCGCGCTCGACGGTAGTAGCCGAGTCCCGACCACGCCGCGAGCACGTCGGTCACTGGCGCGGCCGCCAGCGTCCCGACGTCGGGAAAGCGGCGGAGGAACCGTTCGTAGTAGTCGAGCACCGTGTCGACGCGCGTCTGCTGCAGCATGATCTCGGAGACCCAGATCCGCCACGGATCGGTCGTCCGCCGCCACGGCAGGTCGCGGTGCGCGCGTCGGTACCACGCGAGCAGTTCGGAACGACGGGCGGCGAGGTCGGTCGGCATCCCGGGCACGGTAACGTCGCCGTGAAGTGACGACGCTGACCTACTGCACCAACGTCCATCCCGGCGCCGATCTCGCGGAGGTCGAGCGCTCGCTGGCGACGTGGACGGTGCCGGTGGCGCGGGCGTTCGCCGGCGCCGAAGGCGCCTTTCCCGTCGGGCTCTGGCTGTCGGCGCGCAGCGCGACCGAACTCGCCGCGCCCGACCGTTGCCGCCGTTTCGGCGAGTTCCTCGCCGCGAATCGCCTCGCGCTGGCCACGCTCAATTGCTTCCCGTTCGGCGGATTCCACGCCGAAGCGGTGAAAGAGGCGGTCTACCGGCCCGATTGGCGCGATGCGCGGCGCGTCGACTACACGCTGCAGGCGGCGCGGGCGGCGGCACGGCTCGCGCCCCCCGGAGCGGTGGTGCCGATCTCGACGCTGGCGGGCGCCGGCCGGGTGGACGGTGGCGCCGCCACGGTCGCCGCGATCGGGGCCAACCTCGGCCGGGTCGCCGCCGAGTTCGCGCGCCTCGAGCAGGAGACGGGCCGCGAGCTGGTGCTGTGCCTCGAGCCCGAGCCGTTCACGCTGCTCGAGACGGTGGCGGATGCGGTCGCCTTCTTCGAGCGCGAGGTGTGGGCGCGCGACAGCGCCGCGCGCCGCGGCTTCGTCGCGGCCGGCGGCGTCGCGTCCGCCGCCGAGTCGGCGCTGCGGCGCCACCTTGCGCTCTGCTACGACACCTGCCATCAGGCCGTCCTGTTCGAGGATGGCGGCGCGGCGATCGCGCGACTGGACGCCGCCGGCATCCGCATCGGCAAGGTGCAGCTGTCGAGCGCCTTGCGGACCGAGGGCGCGGCGGCGCGCGCGGAGACCCTCGCAGCGCTCGCGGCGTTCCGCGAACCGCGCTGGCTGCATCAGGCGTTCCTGCGGCAGCCGGACGGCACGCTCACCGGGCACCTCGACCTCGACCTCGGGATCGCGGCTCTCGCCGCTGCGCCGGATGGAGCCGAACTGCGCGTCCACTTTCACGTGCCGATCGATCGCGCGAACTTCGGCGTCCTGGCGACGACCCGGCGCGACCTCGACGCCGTGGCGGCGGCGACGCGGATACGGCCGCCGGCGGTGTTCGAGGTCGAGACCTACACCTTTCCAGCGCTGCCCGCAGGCGCCGAGCCGCGCGCGCTGGTGGCGGCCCTGGTGGCCGAACTCGCCTATGCCCGCACCGCGATCGGCGGCGACTGACGCCCGTCGGCGTGGTCGCGCGTCGGCGATCGGCGGTGGCGGCAGCGGATTCGACGGCGGGGCGCGGAACTCGATCAGGCTCATATCGGCGGTTCGGATGTCCATCGCCGGCTTGCTCGATGTGGTCGCCGCCACCTTCCCGCTCCCGGCGCCCGTCGCGCGCCGTGCGCTCGCCCCTCGTTCGGCCCACGCCGCCACAGCTTTGTGAGGCGGGCGACCGAGACCGCTATAAGTCATTCAGCGGCGGTCGGGCGATCCAGCTGGCCAGTGCTGGTTCTCCGCCGTCCTGCGTTGCGATCGGCCAGTCGCGAACGGGCCTCACCCTGGGCCAGGAGAGTTCACCATGCGGAGCCTGATGCTGGGCGTCGCGATGTCGGCACTTGCCGCGCTCGCGCTCATGCCGGATCTGAACGGCGGCTGATGCGGCGGAGGGGGCGGCGGGGCCGCCCGAGGTGGTGGGATGCGTTCCGGCGGCGGACTTTCGCGCCAGGGCACGTCGAGCGTCGCGCGTCTCCGGATGAACTGGGAGAACCCGAAGCTCAACATGTACGACAGCGTCGACAAGGAGAACTTTTTCTCCGTGTTGCCGTCGGACTACGCTGCGTCCGGCAAGCCGCTGATCGTGTTCCTCGGCACGGATGTGCCGGACGCCGCGAAGGTCATGTCGGACCTCGACATGAGCGTCTTCGGTGACGAGAACGTCGCCGTTGGTGCACGGCTCTTCCGCGCGATCAAGCTGAAGGGCGACAAGGTCTCCAAGGAACATCCGTTCTGGAGCGACATCGGCGGCAAGGAACTCCCGCGCGTCGTCGTCTTCGATGCGGCCGGCAACAAGGCGGGGGCGCTCGAGGGCGGTGAACTGAAGGCGTCCGGCCTGTTCAAGGTGATGAAGAAGGCCGCGTCGAAGACCTACAAGACCGATCTCGAGAAGGTCGTGAAGTCGACGCGCGAACTGCTCGACGAGATGGACCTGATCGAGTCGAAGCAGAAGCTCCTGGCCGAGCAGAAGAAGAGCGCGAAGGCCGCCAAGCTGCAGCAGATCGAATCCGAGGAAGCGGCGCTGGCGAAGGCGCTGAAGGATGTGCAGGACAAGGATGCCGAGCTGCTGAAGAAGTTCGGCGACGACCGCAAGGTCGCCAAGGGCTGAGCGCTGCGTTCGATCGCCGCCGGGCGGCGATCGAACGGTCCTGAACGGCCCTGACCGCTCGAATGTCGCGCGAGGCGTCACCTGAACGGGTGGCGCCTCGCGTTGTTTCCCCCGACCGGTCGGCGGCGGTCGCGACATGGCAGGGGCAGCAAGCGAGCGGGTGAAGTCCGCGCGGCGAGCGCATTGGAACCTCCTTGGCGAGCCATTTCGGCGCGTTGGGTCGCCGCAGGCGCAGCCGGCCCGCCGTCATCGCCGTCATGCAAGTGACAGGCGTGGCGGCGGCGCGAACTCGCTCGACCCGGCCGGGCGGGTCCCCCGGGGATTTTTTTGGCCGGCCCCTTGCAACGATTCAGTCGCTGCGGCGTAATTCTCGATCGAAGACCTCGGTGGCGACGGACGCTTGCCCCCTGTCCGCGGCTCGGACGCTGCCGAACCTTTCCAGATGAGGAGTCTGCAATGCGGAGTTTCGTGCTGGCCGGCGCGATGGCGGTCGTCGCCGCCCTCGCGATCACGCCCGACCTGAAGGGTGGCTGAGGCGGCGGACGCTGCGGCGCCAGTATGGCGCGCATCGAGTACAAGTGGGACGACGCCAAGTTCAACAGCTACGAGGGCGCCAACCCCGAGAACCTCTACTCCGCGCTGCCGGACACTTACAAGTCCGGCAAGCCGACGCTGGTCTTCCTCACCAGCGACCTGGCCGATGACGCGCAGTTCATGAAGAACATCGAGGGCACGACGCTGATGGACGAGAACGTCCAGATCGGCGTCGGCATGTTCAACCAGCTCAAGATGAACGGCAACAAGGTGAAGGACACCAACCCGTTCTGGAAGATCCTCGGCGGCAAGAGCCTGCCGCGCATGGTCGTCGTCGACCACAATGGCGCCAAGGTCGGCGCGGTCGAGGCGCAGGACATCTCGCCGTCCAAGGTGTTCGGCCTGATGAAGCGCGCGGCGAGCAAGGTCTACAAGACCGACCTCGAGACGATCGTGAAAGAGTCGAAGACGATCCTCACCGAGATCGACCAGATCGAGGCGAAGCGCGCCGCCCTCGCCACGAAGAAGGCGAGCTCGACGAAGCAGAAGACGAGCGAGTGGGCCAAGGAAGAGGCCGCCCTCGACGAGCAGATGAAGGCCGTCGAGGCGCGCGAGCTCGCGCTGAAGAAGAAGTGGAACGAGGAAAAGAAGGTCGCCAAGGCGTGAGGTGACGCGTCCGGATCCCGGACGCTCCTTGTTCGGTGCATCGTGCAAGATCGAACGGCCCGGGCGGCGACGCCCGGGCCGTTCGCGTTTCGGCCTGCCTCCGCCCGACGCCGGGCCGCGCCGCCCCCCCCGGAATTCACGGTGACGCGCTTGGGTGCGTCCATTTCGCAGTTCGAGGAGGAGAGCGGCGTGACGCTCGCCCCGGCCGATGCGAGGTAACGTCGCGCACTAGCAAGCGCGGGCGCCCCCCCTCGGCCCCTCAGGCAGTCGAGATCGGCGATGGTCCACCTTCCACTGTCTGGTGCCATGCAGCCAACGCGGCCGGGAACGGTGTCGCCCGCTGCGCTCGAGGCGGCGAGCCCGTTGGCGACCACTGCGCTCGCGGATGCGCCGGGTGACCGCCGCTTCATCCGCGCAGTGACGATCGATCTGGCCGGGCGGACCCCGCTTCCGGACGAATGGGGCCGCGCGTTCGGCCGTCCGCGCACCGAATGGGTGCGCGAGCTGGCGCAGGGGCTTCCCGCGGCCGACAGCTTCCTCGAGGAAGAGCTGTTCTATTTCCTGCTGATCGACAACTTCCGGCCATCGACGGACTCGTTCCTCGAGGTGCCGCGCCTGCTGGCCGAGCGGCGCCTGTCGGTGAAGGAGTTCCTGCGGCAGCTCGTGTCGAGCCAGTTCTTCAATTCGCGCAATCCGGGCAATGACACGTTCGTCACCGTCGTACTCGAACAACTGCTCGGATTCACCGTGCAGAAGGAGCCGGCGATCCTCGAGGCCGGGAAGCGGATGTACGACGGGTATTCCGCCACCTTCCTCGGCAGCAAGGGCGCCAACCAATCCGACCTCGTGCGCATCGCCATCGACCACGAGAATCTCGAGCCGTTCTTCCTGGCGCGGCGGTTCGCCGGGATCTTCGTCGATGACGCGCCGAAGAAGCGGATCGCAGCCGATGCCGCGCGCCTGCGGACCGATCCGCTGGCGTGGTCGGCGATCGTCGCCGATTGGATCCTGTCGCAGGCCTACGACGAGCGCCTCGTCACGGCGCGGCCGAAGAGCGATCGCGTCTTCGTGCGCGGGCTCTACGCCGACCTGCACGAGCGGGTGCCCGACTACCAGGAGTTCCGCCGCTGCCGCAACGCGCTGCTGGCGCTCTCGGATTCGCGCCCCCTGCGGTCGGTGCTGATCAAGCTGATGCTCGACGCGGGCGGTGCCGAGCAGCTCCTCGCCGCCCATCCGGAGCCGGCGGCGCTGGTGCGCGCCTGCTACCTGCGCTTCCTCGCCCGCGAACCCACCCAGACCGAGAGCGGGGCTTTCATCCGCGAGCTGGCGCAGGGGGCCGATCGCAAGCTGGTCGTTCGCGCATTGCTCACCCATGGCGAGTATCAGGGCTATTGAGCGGGACGCGCCAACCCGCTCCGGTGGATCCGAGGAGATGACGATGGAACGCGAAGTCGGTTCGCCGTTCGTTCCGGCGCTTGGTCGTCGCGGCTTCCTCAAGGCCGGCGTGGCGCTGGCAGGCGTCGCCGCGCTGCCGGGGCCGGCGTGGGCCATGCTCGCCCCCGCGTACAAGACGCGCCGCGTGCTGCTGGTGCTGTTCGCCGGCGGCGTGCGCAGCCGTGACACCATCGGCACGCCGGCGAACGTTCCGAACCTGATGCGCATGGCCAAGGGCGGCGTGGTGCTGCCGAACTGCCGCTCCGCGAACCTCGGCCACTACGGCGCTTCGCTCTCGATCCTCACCGGCGCGCCGGAGTACATGGGCATCCGCGAGAACTCGCGCGGCTACAACCCGACCGTGTTCGAGTACGTCCGCAAGTCGCTGGCATTGCCGGCCAGCGGCGTCTGGTTGTCGGCGAACAACGGTTCGCAGGGGGTGAACTTCGCTTACGGGCTCCACCGCCAGTGGGGCGCCCCGTTCGGCGCCAACGTCATCGATGGCGACGGCATCTTCAACCAGGAGTTCCGCGAGGTGCTGGCGCAGTTCGGGACGCCGCGCGGCGATTCGCCGGCCGAGGCCGCCGCGCTGGCGCGGCTGCGCGGCGCGGTGCGGGTCGATGGCGACGCGAAGGCGCTGAACGACGAGGCGACGGCGGCGCGGGTCGAGAAGTACATCGTCGACGAGATCACCCGCAGCGAGACGGTGTCGATGACCGGTCCCGGCGCGGGCGACGCCAAGGCGCTGCGGATCGCCGGGAACATCCTGCAGATCTTCAAGCCGACGCTGGCCTGCGTCTCGCTCACCAACGCCGACGTCGCGCACAGCTCCTACAACGCCTACGTCGACGTGATCAAGCGCAACGACCAGGAGCTCGGTCGCATCCTCGATGCGGTGGAGCAGGACGCGACGCTGCGCGACTCGACCTCGATCTTCGTCGTCCCGGAGTTCGGTCGTGACAAGAACCTGAACCAGCGCAACGGGCTCGACCACGGCGACGGTTCGGACGACCTGAACAAGGTGGCATGCGTGGCGTGGGGCCCCGATTTCAAGCCGGGCAAGACGATCACCGCCGACTGCGACACCATCGATCTCTGCCCGACGATCTGCCGGTTGCTCGGGGTCGAGGCGCCGCTGGCGCGCGGCAAGCCGCTGCCGCGCCTGCTGGGCTGAGCGACGACCGATGATCCGGCGGCGCTGGCTGCTGGCGGCGAGCGCGCTCCTCGTGTCCGCCGCCGCAGCGACGCATGCCGTCGGTCGCGCCGGGGGTGCGGGGGGCGCCGGGGTCGCGGCCGCAGGCGCTGCCGCCGCCGAGCGGTGCATCGATTGCCACGTCGGCATCGAGTCGATTCACCCGTGGCATGAGCTCTCTTGCACCGCGTGCCACGGCGGCGACCCGCGCGCGACGAAGAAGGAGCAGGCTCACGTCCAGCCGCGTTCGCCGCCGCCGAACGACGAGCGACTGCTGCCGCGCGACTACGACCCGGCCTGGGTCCAGTTCGTCAACCCGAGCGATCTCCGCGTCGTCGGTCGGACCTGCGGGACGTGCCACCAGACCGAGTGCGACAACCTGTTCAAGTCGCTGCACGCGACCACCGCTGGCCACCTCTCGGACAGCCTCTACGAGAACGGCCTGACCAGGGATCGCACGACGCGCTACGCGATCTTCCCGGTCAGGGACACGGATGGCCGCATCGGCGAGCACGGTTATTCGGAGCTGTCGCAGTTCCCCGCCGGCGATGACCGCGCACGCGCGGACGAGTTGGCCGGCCATGTCGCCGACCTCGGTCGCAAGAGCTGCATGCAGTGCCATCTCTGGAGCAGCGGGACGGCGGTGCGCGGCCGTCTCGGGCAGGACGGGAACTACCGCGGCAGCGGCTGCGCGGCCTGCCACGTCACCTACGCCGACGACGGCATCTCGCGCAGCGCCGACCCCACGGTCGATCGGTTCGAGCCGGGGCACCCGCTGCGCCACGAGATGGTGACCGCGGCGCCGACGCAGACCTGCGTGCGCTGCCACTTCGGCGACGCGTCGATCGGGCTGCACTTCCGCGGCCTCGCCCAGCTGGTGCCGGGGATGCCGGCGGGACCCGAGGTCCCGGGTACGACCGACTCGCTTCTGAACGGCGTCTATTACGTCAACGATCCGAAGGTGGTGCCGCCCGACGTGCACCACGAGCGCGGAATGCATTGCGTCGACTGCCACACCGTCCGGGACGTGATGGGCGACGGCGAGATCTACGGCTTCATGGAGCACGCCGTCGAGATCGAGTGCAGCGACTGCCACGGCACGTTCGACGAGGTGACGCAACTCGAGACGTCGCGCGGACGCAAGCTCGACCACCTGAAGATCGAGGACGGGCGGTTCGTCCTGGTGTCCAAGGTCGACGGCAAGCGCCACTACGTGCCGCAAGCGGCGCACGTCATCGATCCGGCGCGGCCGGAATACAACCCGAAGGCGGCGCGGGCGATGACGCCGCAGCACCAGAAGCTCGAGTGCTACGCGTGCCATGCCGGCTGGAACGTGAACTTCTTCGGCTTCCACTTCGATCGCAACGAGTCGTTCACGCAACTCGACCACTTCTCGGGCAAGCGCACGGCCGGGCGCTGCACGACGCAGGAGAAGGTGTTCGCGACGTTCCGGCAGTTCTATCTGGGCTGGAACGACGAGGGCATGGTCGCGCCCTACCTCGTCGGCTTCTCGACCATGGGGAGCGTCCACGATGCCGCCGGCAAGCTGGCGCTCGACCAGTCGCTGCCGGTCACCGCGGCCGGGATGTCCGGCATGACGATGATCCACCACCAGTTGCACTCGACGCGCGGGGCGGCGCGCGGCTGCGTCGACTGCCACCGGTCGTCGGCGACGCTCGGGTTCGGTTCGCCGAGTTTCGGCCTGTCGCGCGAGCTCGCGGCGGTGCTCGACACGCGCGGTCTCCACCTGCTGGCGGTGGATCGCGATGCGCTCGACGGCGCGACGCCGCTGGCGACCGTGCCCCTTCCGGGCGGCCTCGCGCTCGCCGCGCGGTGCGACGATCTGCAGGGGCGATTCCAGACGATCTTCGTGGCGCTGGCGGAGGCCGGTGTCGCGGTGGTGGACGCCCGGCGCCCGGCGTTCCCCGAGGTGGTGGCGTTCATCGATTGCGACGATCCGCGCGACCTCATCGTGCGCGCCGACACGCTCTGGGTGGCGGATGGCTCCGGCGGGGTGCGTGCGTTCGACGTCGCCGATCCGCGCAAGCCGAAGCCGACGCACCAGCTGCCGACGAAGGAGGCGCGCGGGATCGACCTTGCGTGGCCGCACCTCTACGTCGCCGATGGCCCGGCCGGGCTCAAGGTGTTCGACGTCGCGACGGCCGGCCGCGCCGACCTCGCCGGGCACGTCGACCTGAACGGCGATCCGGCGTTCCTCGACGACGCCCATGCCGTGGCGATCCTGTTCCAGCCGTCGCGCCCGGACAACGGGTTCGGCGAGCGGATCCCGGCGCGGCGTCTCGCGGTCGTCGCCGGCGGGGTGCAGGGCATGTTCGTCGTCGACGTGACCGAACCGGCGGCGCCGGAGCGGCTGTTCCCGCCCGCGGGCGTGCCGGTGCCGCGGCCGGCGACCTCGTCGCAGCCGGAGAACACCAACCGCCTGCTCGACGTGCGCGTGCTGTCGCGGTTCGACCTCGGCAGTCCCGGCGGGGACATCCCGACCGAGGAGAGCGACTACGCGCTCTTCGCCGTGCAGCCGCTCGAGGAGACGATGACGCCGGGCGCGCTGCTGACCGTGCGCATCACCGATCCGGACCTGCCGAAGGTCGTTTCCGCCGCTCCCGCGCCGGATGGAGCCTTCCGCTTCACGACCGCCGCCTGGTACCAGCCGCCCTTCCTGCGGCGATACGCGCTGGTCGCCGGGCGCGAGGCGGTGGCGGTGGTCGACACCTCGGCGAGCGACAAGCCGACCCTGGTGGGGACGCTCTTCGGCCAGGGGCTGCGCGTGCGCGACCTCGTCGTCGAGGAGTTCCCGCTCGACCGGATGGTGGACGAGTCGGGCCGGCAGCTGAAGGACATCTCGCATCCGCGGTCGCGCTACTTCGGGATCGACGAGGCGACGCGACTGCTGCGCGTGCCGCTCGCCGCCGAGGATGTCCGCGGATTCGCGCTCCGGGAGGGCGGTTGATGACGGCGCTCGCACCCCGTGTCCGGTCGGCGCACGGCGCGTGGCGGGCCGCCGGTCGCGTCGTCGCGGCGGCGCTCTGCGCGACGGTTTCCGCCGCCGCCGCGGTGCGGGCGCAGGCGCCGCCCTCGAGCGCTGCGGCCGCGCAGTTCCTGAACAGCCTCGACCGCGACGGCAACGGCTTCGTCGGGCGCGACGAGTGGAGCTGGAGCGGTGCGACCTTCCTCGTGCTCGATGTCGACCGCGACGGCTGGCTGACCGGACCCGAGCTGACCAAGACGGCGAAGGCGCCGCCCGCGGCCGCCACGGCCGCCGACGCCGACCGGATCGCGGTGGCGATCGGCGACCTGCCGGACCTGATCGAGCCGTTCCGGCGCAGTTGCCTCGGTTGCCACGATCAGACGCGGGTCGAGCGCGTCGCCAAGGACGTACGGGGCTGGGCCGACACCGTTCGCGCCATGCGCGCGAAGAAGGAGGCCAAGATCAGCGAGAAGGACGCCAAGGCGGTGGTCGACTGGCTGCGCGACCTGCGCGATCGCGTCGCCCTGGCGGTGGCGAGCTTCGGAACCGGCGACCCGGCCGCGGCGTGGGGCATGGTCGTCGGTGGTGGCGATCTCCACCAATTCGATCGCGACCGCAACGGCCGCCTCGACGGTGGCGAGCTCGGCCGGCTGGCGCACGAGCGCGCCGACCTCGACCGCAACCAGCTCCTCTCGCCCGGCGAGTTCGCGCTGCTGCCGCTGACGGTCGATCGGCGCGCACTCTTCGGCAAGCTCGACCGCGACAAGAACGGTGGCGTGAGCCTGAAGGAACTCGGCACGCCGACGGCGCTGCTGCAGCTGTTCGACCGCAATGGCGACGGACAGCTCGACCGCGTCGAACTGCCGGCATCGCGCCGCTTCGGCGGGCCCTTCCCGTTGCTGATGGTGGGCGACGCCGCAGTGGCGCTCGAACTGCTCGATCGCGACCGTGATCGTCGGCTCTCCGCCTCGGAACTCGGCCGCTTCGGCCTGGCGCTGCAGCGATTCGATCAGGATGCCGACGCGAGCCTCGACGCCATCGAGCTCGAGACGGCGGTCACCGCCGGCCGCGCGGAAGGGCCTGCCGCCGCGTTCGACGATTTCTTCACCCGCTACGACATCGACGGCAACGGCAGCATCGGGAGACGCGAATTCCCCGGCCGCGACGCCGTGTTCCGCCGTCTCGACCTCGACGGCGACGGCGAGCTGACCGGGCGCGACGCCCCGGCGGGCGTCGCGCGCGTCGATTTCACGCCCGAGGCATTGCGCTGGCGGCAGTGAGTTCGTCTGCCCGAACCGGAGCGCGACGGCGCGATCAGCGCACGAGGCGGATGCCGCCGCGGGCGACCGCGAACAGGACGCACGGCGGGCCGCCCTCGATCGCCACCGGTGCATGGATCGAGCCGGCCGGGAAGCGGCGGAACTCGCCGCACTTCAGCTCGACCTGCTCGTCGCGGAAGCCGCCTTGGAGCACCAGGACGTCCTCGTCGCCGACGTGCAGGTGGCGCGGGTAGGTCGCACCGGGCTCCATCCGGATCAGGACGGCCGCATCGCCGCTCGACTCGTCCTGCCAGAGCAGGCGCACCGAGATCCCGGGCCGGCGCGAGGGCGGCCAATCGACACTGTCCGGGTCGAACCGCATCATCGGCCTCGCATCCGCGCCCGTCACCGTCCCGGGAGCCGCCCCATGGATCCGCGCGTCGTCGAGCTTACGCGTCTCGCCGCCATCGTCGACCGGCTGCGCGACGGCTGCCCATGGGACCGGGAGCAGACGCTCGCGACGATGGCGCCGTGCGCGCAGGAGGAGGCGGCCGAGGTCGCCGATGCGGTGGCGAACGGCGGCGCCGACGCGATCTGCGAGGAGCTCGGCGACCTGCTGATGAATGTCTTCCTGATGGCGCGCATCGCGGAACAGGCCGAGCGTTTCGGCCTCGCCGACGTCGCGCGGCGCATCGCCGAGAAGCTGGTCCATCGCCACCCGCACGTCTTCGGCGACGCGACGGCGCGGACCGCCGACCAGGCTCTGTCGCAGTGGGACCAGATCAAGGAGGCCGAGCGGGCGGCCGTCGCCGGAGCGGCGCACCCGCGCTCGCGGCTCGACGAGGTGCCGCTGCGGCTCTCGCCGCTCGCACGCGCGCAGAAACTCGGGCGCAAGGCGGCGAAGGCCGGGTTCGACTGGCCCGAGGCGGCGGGGGCGCTGGACAAGGTGCGCGAGGAACTGGCCGAACTGGAGGCCGAGCGGACCGGCGGGGGCCCGCGTGAGCGGCTCGAGGCCGAGCTCGGCGACCTGCTGTTCGCGGTGGTCAACGTGGCCCGCAAGCTCGACCTTGACGCCGACCAGGCGCTGCGGGGGGCCAATGGCCGGTTCGAGCGCCGCTACCGCGAGGTGGAACGGCGGCTCGGCGACCGGCTGCCGGGAGCGACGCTGGCCGAGATGGAGCGCGCCTGGCAGGCGGCGAAGGCCGCCGGGATGTGAGAGTGCGCGGCGACGCCGGGGGGCTCCTGCGGCACCCGGCCAGGCGGGGGTGGCGGCGGTCGCAACGTCTTGTCGGCTCGCGAAGCGGCGTTATAGATCGGGTCACTGCCTGGTTCGGTGTCGCAGCGAGACGCTCGATGCCTCCCCCCGATCCATCGCTCGATGACCCTGCGCGCCTCCGGGCCCTGGTCTCCCTGCTTGCCGACGCGAATCCGCGCGTCTGCGCCGAGGCACGGCGAGCGCTGCTTCAGCACGGGTCGTACGCCACGGCCGTGCTCGACGAGGCCGTCGAGGGGGGCGACGCGCGCGTGCGCGCCCGGGCGCGGCTCCTGCGCGACGAGCTGCGGCTGCAGTCGCTCGAAGCCGAGATGCGCCGCCTCGGCGAACGGATCGACCACGACGACGGCGCGCTGGAGGAGGGGTGCATCCTGCTGGCGCGGACGCGCTCCCCCGATGTGGACGCCGACGCCGTGCGCGCCGGCCTCGACGCGATGGCGGATGACCTCGGGATGCGGCTCGGGACGGCGCGGGAGCCGGCCGTGGTGGTCGACGTCATGGCCCGCCTGCTGGCCCGGGAACTCGGCTTCCAGGGCAACCAGCGCAACTACTACGACCCGGAGAACTGCCTGATCGACCGCGTGCTGGCGCGGCGGCTCGGCATCCCGCTGTCGCTGTGCGCGATCTGGCTGTTCGTGGCGCGGCGGCTCGAGATCCCGCTGGTCGGGATCGGCCTGCCGGGCCACTTCCTGGTCAAGCACGTCGGGGATGCGCCGGGGATCTTCGCCGACCCCTTCCACGGCGGTCAGGTGTTCGGCGAGCGGCAGTGCCGGCGCTACTTCGAGGAACGATCGATCGAGTTCGACCCGAGCTTCCTGCAGCCGATGACGGACGGCGCGATGCTCCTGCGCATGATGCGCAACCTCGTGCAGATGCACCGGTCGCGCGGCGATGTGGCGCGCATCCAGCTGCTGCAGCGGCTCAAGCGCAACCTCATCGGCGAGGAGGTCGAGCGGCCGGAGCTGGGGGCTGGCGAAAGCGAGCGTTGATCGCGGGAGACCGCGCGCACGCCTGCGCCGACACGCGTGCGCACCTTTGCTACACTCCCGCGCCTTGGCGGTTTCGAGGTGCCCGGTGCGCCGGGCGGTACCGTGCCGACGCCGGCCGGATTGCCGTCATCGTGACGATGGCGGCAGCGGCTCGTGGTCGGGCGGCGCGTGATGGGGAGGGCGGCGATGAGGGCGTGGCTTCAGTTGCGGGCGGCGGCGGGGCTGACGGCGATGATCGCCTGCGCAGCTTGTCGGAACAGCCCGTCGGTCGAGAACGACATCCCGGAAGAGCCGGCGACCTACGACTCGCGGGACAGCGTCAGCCCGCGTTCGTCCGAAGTCGACGAGACGATGACGCGCGGCGCCGAGACGACGGCCGTCCGAACGCACGTCGTCCGGCGTGGCGACACGCTGTTCGAGCTGGCGCGCCGGTACTACAACGGCGACATCACGAAGTGGCGCAAGATCCATGAGGCGAATGCGGCGGCGATCCCGAACAAGGATGTGCTGCGCGTCGGTCAGGAACTCGTGATTCCCGACTGATCGCGGGTGCGCGGTGGCAGGTTCGCGCCGGGGCCCGGCGGTTGACGCCGTGTCTCGGCCGCGACCTCGCCGCGGCGACGGGAGCGTGCCGGCTGGGCATGAACAGGTGGCCTCCAGCACGCGCGTTCGTCCGGTTCGCGTCGGTGGTGGTGCTCGCCGCTGGCTGCGACCCCGCCGCGGCGCCGTCGGACGCGACCGGCGGTGAGGCGGTGCCGGAGCCGGCTCCGGCGCCGCCCGCTCCGCGGCCGCCGCCGGACGGCGGCGCGGTCCCGCGCGGCGTCTACGTGCAGAGCGATGCCGCTCCGTTCGACTTCGTGCTGGAGCCGGAGACGATCGATCTCGGCGTGCTGCGGCCGGACGAATCCGCCCGCTGCACGTTCGAGATCGTGAATCGCGATCGCCGTCCGCTCGACCTCCTCCACGTGGACGGATCGTGCGATTGCGTCGGTTTCGAGTGGCGGCCGGGTGACGTCCCGCCGGGAGGTCGCCGGCGCGTCGACGTGGTCGTGAGTGCCGAGAACCGCGGCAACAAGGTGCTCGACGCCTTCGTGCAGGCGCGCGATCGAGAAGTGACGACGCGCCACGTCTCGATCCGCTACGCGATCGAACCCGACCTCGAGTTCCTGCCGCTGCGCGCGGACTTCGGGCAGCGCATCGTCGGCACGCCGGCGCAGCTCGAGCTCTCGATCCGCTATCGCCTGCCCGAAGGCGTCGCGCCGCTGCGCCTGGCGCCGAAGGTCGAGGTCGGCGCGCCGGTCACGATCGAGTTGGGAGCGGTGACCGCGGCGGCGCCGATCGGCGGCCTGGTCGCCATCGAGCAGCCGCTCCTGCTCCGGCTTGACGCCGCCAAGCCGGTGGCGCCCTTCCGCGGGCATCTCGAATTCGCCGGTGCCGGCTACCGGCGGGCAGTCCTCCCCGTCACCGGGGCGGTGCACGGCGGGGCCTGGATCGAGCCGGCCGAGCTGCACCTCGGCGTGGGCGAGATCGGGGGCGTCCGCCGGGGGACCGTGCGGCTACGCTGGACTCGGGAGCCGGTGGATGTCGAAGAGATCGCCTGCTCCAGCCCGGACCTGACGGCGCAGGCGCTCCGAGACGAGGGCGCCCGCTCCTTCCGGCTCCAGGTCGAGTTCAAGCCGAGCGTCGCCGGTGAGTTCACCGGGGACGTCACGGTCCGTCTCGCGCAGCTGCCAGACCCGCTGGTGCTGCGGGTGCGGGCCAGGGTCCGCTGAGGAACGCCATGCGAACGGTCGGTGAAAGTCTCTCGGTGCTGGTACTGGTCGCCGCGGTCGCCGTCGGTGGCTGCGGCAAGGAACCGGAGCGCACGCTGCGCCCGGTCGACGAGCCCGCGGCGGACCCGGCGGCAACGACCTCCTCCGCAGCCTCCGCCGTTGCGCTGCCGGCCGACCTGCCGCCGAAGTTCGTCACCCGGGCCGACGCTCCTTCGATCCACGAAGGGCCGCGCCAGTACCGCATCGATCCGCCGAGTTTCGAGCTCGGCGTGGTCGATTCCAACACGGTGCACGACCTCGAGTTCAGCGTGGTCAACCAGGGCGACCGGCCGTTCAACGTCGTCTACGTGACCACCGAGTGCAAGTGCATGACGCTCGATGTCGACCGGAAGATGCTGAAGCCCGGCGATTCGATCAAGGTCGCGGTGCGCGTGGTCGCGAACGCATCGAACGAGCGCAAGACCGCGGCCATCCTCCATCTGTCCGATCAGGCCAAGTCCAAGGTGCGCGTCGAGGTGCACTACGCGATCGTGCCCGATATCCTGGTCGAGCCAAAGGGCGTCGGCTTCGGCCGGGTCGAGAGCGGCAAGACGGCGACCGCCTCGATCCGGGTGACGATGCACCTGCCGGCCACGATCACCACGGTCCCGAAGCTCGAACCGTTCATCTCGCACGACCTGCCGATCAAGCTGCGCTTCGACGAGCCGGTGATCACCGCCACGGCCGGCGGCCAGCGCGACTGGGTGGCGATGCTCCATCTCGAACTCGACGGCAGCCAGCCGCTCGAGCAATTCCTGACCCAGCTCTGCTTCATCCCGAAGGACAAGCTGCTGCACCGCGAGCTCGTCATGCGCGTGACCGGCGAAGTCGTCCCGGCCTGGTACTTCGAGCGCGGCGTGGTCGCCTTCGGTTCGGTCGACGTGGGCAAGGCGGTCGAGAAGGAGATGCGCTTCTTCTATCCCAGCGCGGAAGCGCCGGCGGTCGAGTCGATCGAGTGCGACGTGGCCGGTCTCGAGGTCGCGCACGAGGTCGACGCCGCGCAGCGCTGCATCGTCCTCAACCTGAAGTACAACGCCCCGGCACCCGCCAAGGTCGAAGGGGTGGTCAAGCTCAAGACCTCGCTCAGCCCGCAGCCGAGCGAGCTGCGGATCACCGCTCGCGTGAAGTGACGCGGCCGTCGCGCCCGCCGCGGCTCGGCCGCGCGGCGTTCGTGGCGGTCTCGACATCGAGCCGATTGAGCGCCTCGAGCGGCCCCACCGGCAGCGGATCACCCGGCGCCGCGGCCGCGGTGAGGGCAGGCGGCAGCGCGTCCTCGATGCCGGCCTTGGCGAGCTGCGCCCTCGCAGCGGCGGTGGCCGCCTGCGCCGCATTGGCCTGACGCAGCGCGAGCAGCCGGTCACGACCGGCCTCGACCGCCGCCGCCTCGGAGGCGATCGCCGCGCCGCCGTCCTTCGCCAGCTGGCGCAGCGTCCGCAGCGATCCGTCGATCGCCTGCAGCGCGAGATCGAGCTCGCGGCCGCGCGAGAGCAGTTGCGCGTGCTCGCGCTCGAGCGCGCGCACCCGGCTGCTGCGCGACGGGTCGACCGCCGCGACCGGCTCGGCGCGGCAGGGGCGATGTTCGCAGGCGATGGTGCGACGGATCTGGATGCCGCGTCCGCCGAAGCAGACGAAGGCGGCGACGAGTCCGAAGAAGATCCAGGTGCTGGCGCGCATTTCGGTGCTCCGCGGGTCCGCCGCGCGCCGAGACGCGCGGCGGACCATGGGGAACGGATGGGAACGGGAGGGGCGGCGATCAGTCGCGGTCGACGAACACCACCTGCTGCTGCGGCTCGACCGCGGGGCCGAGCAGTCGCGACAGCCGGTCGGTCACGTCGTTGGCGGCCGGCGCGGGCGACTCGTAGTCGATCCCCTCCGGCTTGCCACCCGAGGCGACGCGGAGCCGCTCGTCGAGCATGCGCCCCTTCACCTCGAGCTTGCCCTCGAACTTCGCGCACGCCTGACGCACCTCGCCGATGACGGTCTGGAACTCGGCGGCATCGAAGTCGCCGGCGACCGCCTCGGCGTAGATCTCGCGGGCGCGGTGCTTCTCGAGCTTCGCCTCGAGCAGCCGCAGCTTGCCGGTCAGCTCGCCGCGCAGAGCTTCGCCGCGCACCACGTTCTCGCGCGCCAGAGTGAGCGCGCCGCTGCGCACCTCGAGCGTCTGGCGCAATTGCGCCAGCGTGTCCTGCTGCACCTGCCAGAGGTCGAGCTTCTCGGCGACGTCACGTTCGACCTGTTCGCGCGAGTAGCTCGTGCCGCCGATGACGAAGCGGTCGCCGGCGCCGGCCAGCAGCGATTGCGCCTTCTCGAGGTTCTTGCGCAGCCGCTCGAGGGCGCCCTGGCGGTCGGCGGCCTCGTGCTCGAGGCGCTTGACCTCGACCTCTTCGCCGATCGAGTGCTCGCGCAGCTCGCGGATCTCGCCTTCCAGCGAATGGACGCGCGTCTCGATCGCGCGCAGCTCGCCCTTCATGCCCTGGAGCTCGTCGATCTTGGCGACGATCTCCTGCTTGCCCTGGTGGAACCAGGCGAGCACCTGGTCCTTGCCGTACAGGCAGCCGAGCGCGCCTGCGCCGAGGCCACCGAGCACGAGGGTCTTGCCGAGCAACTTGAACATGGGATCGATCCTCCGAAACGGGAGATGGGTCAACGGGATGCCGAGACTGCGGGAACCGGAGCGAGCGCCATGCGGTGCGCGGTGCGCCACGCATCGGCGACGCCCCAGATCCACGGGACGATCAGCCAGCAGGTGAGGAGCACGCCGACGCCGCGCAGGAGCTGGCCGTTCAGCGCCTGGCCGGCGCCGGGGACGATGGTCCCGGCCGCCGCGCGCAGCCACGGCGTGGCGCGCGAGGTCGAGGCGCGCGTGCCGTCGGCGCGGA
>VGYY01000054.1 GCA_016872815.1 Planctomycetota bacterium | reverse complement strand
CGGCGGCGGGAGGCGGCGCGCGCGGCGGCGATGCGCTCGCGACGCCGATGCGCGCGCGGTCGCCGGCGGCGCAGGTGCAGGAGGCGTGGTGCTTCGCGCAGCTCGGTTGGCTCGATGAGGGCGATGTGAGCGAGGTGCTGGCGCTGAATGCCCTGCCCGAAGTGCGGGCCGCCTGCATGCCGTTGGCGGAGCCGTTCCTGGCCGGACTGACCGAGGCCGCGAGTGCGGCGAACGACGTCGGCGGCTCGCTGGCGCCGCCGCATCCGGTGACCGAGTGGAGCGTCTGGACTCCGTCGAACTGGAAGGAGCTCGACGGGCGCCTGCCCGATGGCGCCGCCCCGCGCGGCTCGTTCGAGCCGACGCGCGCCGAACGGCTCGGGGCGGCGATCGCCCTCGGAAATTGTCCGACGCGCTTCGCCGGCAGGTTGCTTGGCGAGGCGCTCGTCGCCGAGGGCGACGATCCGTGGATCCGCGCCGCGATCGTGGCGGCGGCACCGGTGCATGCCGGCGCGCTGCTCGATGCACTGCTGTCGGGGAGGAGCTCCTGGCCGACCGAGTGGGACCCAGCGGAAGGGAAGACGAAGGAGTCGTTCGAACGCGAGCGGCAGGCGTACGAGGCAGCGCGCCAGCAGTCGATCCAGGCCGTCGTCGCCACCGCTGGCGCGCTCCCCGACGACCGCCGCGAGGCGAAGCAGGCTGCGCTCGCCGCACTGCTCGGGAGCGCAAAACGCTGCGCCGACGATGTCGATCCCGCGCGCCTCGCTGCCCGCCTCGAAGCGGAGGCGGAGGAGCCGTGGCGCTGGCGCGCGCTCGCGCCGCTGATCGCCGGCAGGGATCCGGCGAGCGACCTCGCCGGCGACGACGTGCTGCTGGCCGACCTCGCCCGCGTCACCGCCGCCGCCCGCCGCGCCCTCGCCGACCCGACCGAGCCCGACGAACGCCGAATCGCCGCCCTCGACCTGACCACCGCACTGCCCGAACCGGAAAAACTGATCCAGGAACAGTTTGTCCGGTTCGTCGCCGGCCTCGTCGAGCCGCACGGGTCGGCGGAACTCGGCGCGGCGGCGTTGGGGGCGTTGCAGCGGCTCGCTGATCCGGCGACGGCGAAGGAGTTGCTGCCGCGGCTGCCGCGACTGCTGCCGCAGATTCGCGCGGCGGCGATCGAGCTGCTGCTGTCGCGGCCGGCATGGCGCGCCGAGCTGCTCGCGGCGCTCGAGTCGGGCGCCGTGCCGCGCGCGCTGCTCGACGCGGCGGCGCGCGAACGCCTGCTCGCGCTCGACGACCCCGCGCTGCGCGAGCGGGCGGCGAAGCTGCTGGCGCCGAAGGGGACGGCGAAGCGCGCGCAGGTGGTCGCGCAGTTCCAGCCGGCGCTGGCGCTGCCGGGCGACCTCGTGCACGGCAAGCAGCTCTTCGCCAGGCTCTGCGCCAGCTGCCACTCCTTCCGCGGCACCGGCCACGACGTCGGGCCCGACCTTGCGGCGCTCGGCGACAAGAGTCCGGCGCGCCTGCTCGAAGCGCTCCTCGATCCCAACGCGGCGGTGAACGGCGAGTTCGTGAACCACCGCGTGCTGCTCCACGACGGCAGCGATCTCTCCGGCCTGATCCGCGGCGAATCGAGCAACGGCTTCACGCTGGTGCAGGCGAACGACCTGCGCCGGCCGCTGTTGCGGCACGACGTCAAGGAGGTGAAGGCGTCGAAGCTCTCGCTGATGCCGGAGGGGCTCGAAGAAGGGCTCACCGCGCAGGACCTCGCCGACCTGATCGCATGGACGCGCAGCGGCCCGTACCGGCTCGGCGCCGTCCCGCCCGACGCGATGGCGGCCGGCCGCGCCGAGCTTGCCGCCCGGCCGCTGAACGGCTTCGCGCAACTGCTCGAGCGGCACGACGACTTCCAGCAGCCGAGCTGGCTCGGCACCACGCTGATGCACTACTGCCGCCAGTCGGACGGCAAGGGTGTCGTGCGCTGGAAGAGCGGCCCGGCCGAGCCGGTCGCCGGCGATCCGACGCGGGTGCAGCTCCGCTTCGCCGTCGCGATGGGCCTGGTGTCGCAGCCGACCGCAGGCTTCGAGCTGGCGCTCGACGGCGTGCCGCTGCTCGACTTCGACGCGGTGGTGCACGACGCGCGCTGGATCGCGCCCTCCACCGGCCCGCTCGCTCCGGCCGCCGGCGAGCTGCCGGCCGCGCTCGAATTCGAGTGCCGCGCCGCCCACTCCGAGGACGGCACCGGGATCATGACGCTCTCGCTGCCGATCAGCCGCCTCGCGTCCGGACGCTCGGTCGAGCTCCGCGTGACCGGCCGCGCCGCCGGCAGCCTGCGCTGGTTCGGCGTGCTGGTGCCGTGAGGCGGACCACGGCGCGCGTCACGGCGCGCGGCGGCGGCGCTCCTCGTGCTGGTGGGCGGTGGCGCCGCCTGGCGCGCACTGCGTCCGCCCGCGTCGCCGCCCGCATCGACGCCGGACTCATCGCCGGTGGTCGACGTGGCGCTGGCCGAGCGCCAGGGCGAGGTTGCGGTCGAGTCGGCGGCGCCGGGAGCGGCCGACAGAACGGGGGCGCTGCGCGTCGGCGATCGGATCGTCTGCGGCGACGGCGGCTCGGCGCGAGTGCGCGTCGGCGAGGTCGGCTGGTTGAGCCTGCAGCCCTCCACGCGACTGCGTGTCGGTGCCGGCCACGGCGATGCGGAGAAGGCGGGCGCGTTCCAGCTCGAGCTCGAGCGCGGGACGGTGGCCGCGACGATCTTCGCGGCGCCGCGCGTCTTCGCGCTCGGCACTCCCGGCGGGATCGCCGTCGACCTTGGCTGCATCTACGAGACCACCGTGGCCGACGACGGCGCGACCTTCCTCAAGGTCACCTCCGGCAGCGTCTCGTTCGAGAGCGGCGGCCGCAAGGTCCACGTCCCGAGCGGCGCCGGCACGGGGGGACGGCGCGGCGGCCGCGGTGGCGCTCGATCAGCTGCTGACAACACTGGGCGGCGAGGTCGGCAACGGGGCACCTCCGTGCCTGCCGTCGCCGCGCGACTCGCTGCCGCTGTGGCACCTGCTCACCGTGCCCGAGCGCCCGTGGCGCGAGCGCGTGCTCGCCCGTCTCGCCGCGTTGGCGCCGCCGCCGGCGCAGTCACCGCGTGAAGCGCTGCTCGCCGGCGACGCCGAAGCGCTGGCGGCCTGGCGGGAGGAACTTGAACGTCACTGGTGAGCGCGCCAGCGCGCTCAGCGGATCGCGAACTCGGCCTTGGCACCGGGAGCCAGCACCAGCTCATCGACATGGCCGACCCGGTCGCCGAGCAGCGTGCGCAGATGGAGGTGCAGCGGGGGCGAGGCGATCGGGCAGGTCGATTCGCCGGGGGGCGAGAGGAAGCCCAGCATCTGCACCGGCGCGGCGCCGAGCTCGAGCTTGTGCGCGGCGGCGGCGTGGGCGGCGGGGTCGAGCGGCGCGTCGGGGGCGAGGTCCATCACGTGGAGCTGCGCCGACGCGACCGCCGCGAACAGTCGGACGGTGTGCGCGCGATCGGTGGCGAGGCCGAGCGCGGCGGCCGCCTGCGGCAACCAGCGCTCGAGGTCGGCGCGCGTCACGACGTCGTCGGGGACGGCGATGTCGCGCCAGCGGCGGACGTGGCTGGCGACGAGGAACGCAGCGCGCGCGGCGGGCTCGATGCGCACGCGCACAGCGCCGTCGATGACGCGGCTGGCGAACACGGTGCCGTCCCAGACCAGCAGCTCGCCGCGCAGCCCGGCGAGGGGGCCGATCGCGTAGAGGTTCGGTCGCGTGAGCAGGTCGCGCAGCGCCACGCCCTCGTCGCACCGCCCGGCCCGCATCTGCTCCTGCATCGAGCCATGGACGGCGACCGGCGGCGCGAGCGAGGCGAGCCCGGGTGGCGGGCCGGCCTTGCAGGCCGCGAGGGCGAGGCCGAGGACGGCCGCGACGAGGACGGCGGCGCTGGCGCGGAGCGGAGCGGGCATCTCACGCCCCCGACTTCGGCGTCGGCCTGGCGGCGGGGAGCCCGGAACGGCGCGTGCCGCGCAGCGACAGGCCGAGCAGGAGGCCGGCAACGAAGATCAGCAACATGTCGCTGACCTGGATGCGATCGTACGAGCGCACGAAGCCGACGATCAGCAGCGTGATCGCCGCCACCGCCGCCGCCGATCGCAACTTCGCCGCCATCGTCCCGCCGCTCCTCGTGTTCGCCGGCACGATACGTCGTCGTTTTGGTTCGGGACACCCGCCGCGTTCAAATCGCCGCCCGGGCGCTCGTCGATGGAGCTTGCCGATGGTCTGCACTCTTCCGGAAGTTCGGCGGACATGGCGGTCGGTGCGGCGGCGGGCGCTGCCGTGGCTCGCCCTGACGATGCTGGCGAGCGGGTTCGCGCCGGCACCGCAAGCGGCGGGCGGGGCGAAGCGACCGGCCGCTCCCGTCGAGCCGACCGTCGACGAGAACGGCGTGCCCGTGCGCGACCTGTTCGCGGGTGGCGACGAGATGAAGCGCTACTTCCTGATCGGGCCGCGCGATGGGAAGCGCGCTCCGAAGGAGGGCTGCGGCTGCCTCGTCGTGATGCCGGGCGGCCCCGGCGGTCCCGAGTTCCACGGCTTCGTCAAGAACATCTGGAACAGCAGCTGCCCGCCGGACTTCGTCGTGGTGCAGCTGGTGGCGCCGAAGTGGGTGGTCGACCCGAAGATCATCTGGCCGATGGACCCGGGCGACCAGCCGGGCATGAAGTTCACCACCCACGAGCAGGTCGACGCGACGCTCGCCGACGTGGCGAAGGCGCAGAAGGTGAAGCTCGACCCGAAGCGCACCTACCAGCTGGTCTGGTCGTCGAGCGGCCCGGGCGCCTACCGGATGGCGCTCGACGAGAAGACGCCGTTCGCCGCCAGCTACATCGCACAGTCGGTCTTCCGCGAGGGCGAGGTGCGGCTCTCGCGGGCAAAAGGGCGGGCGTTCTTCCTCGACCATTCGCCCGAGGACGCGACGTGCAAGTTCGCGGATGCGCAGCGAGCGAAGGAGAAGCTCGCGAAGGAGGGTGCGACCGTCGAGCTGGTCACCTACACCGGCGGCCACGGCTGGCACGACGATCCGATGGGGCGCCTGAAGAAGGGCATCGCCTGGATGGAAGAGAACCGCGCGAAGGTGGCGCGGTGACGAACCGGACAAACCGTTCCTGGAACAGTTGTTCCGACAAACTGTTCCTGGATCAGTTGTTCCGGTTGGTTGCGGCGGAGGGGGGCGCGATTCGATGGTTGGGCGCCATGATGCGTGGCCATGCGGCGGATCTACGTGGGAGACGTGCAGGGGTGCCGGGAGGAGCTCGAGCGACTGCTCGAGGCGGTGAAGTTCGATCCGGCGCGTGACCGGCTCCACTCGGTCGGCGACGCGATCAATCGCGGGCCCGACTCGGCGGGCTGCCTGCGGCTGCTGAAGCAGCTCGACGCCGTCATGGTGCTTGGCAACCACGAGCTCCACTGGCTCGAGATCGAGGCGAAGCGGCGCCACCTCGGGAAGCGCGACACCCTCGACGCGCTGCTCACCGCGCCCGACCACGACGAGCTGCTGGCCTGGACGCGTGCGCGCCCGCTGCTGCACGTCGAGCGCGACGTTGTCCTCGTCCACGCCGGCCTCCACCCGGACTGGCGCGATGCCGACCTCGCCGGGAAGGCGACCGAGCTTCGCGCCGCCCTCGACGACGCGCTCGTCCGCGATCGCTCGCCGTGGCGCCTCCCCGAGGTCGCTTTCGCCACCTCGGTCCGTTTCTGCGATCCGCACGGTGCCGAGCCCGACGACGACGACGATCCGTCGCCGCCGCCGCCGTTCCGCCCGTGGGACGACTTCTGGCGCGGCGAGCGCATCGTCGTCTGCGGCCACTGGGCGCGCCGCGGCCTCGTCCTCGGCCCGAAGCTGCGCGCGCTCGACTCGGGCTGCGTCTACGGCAAGCAACTGACCGCGTGGATTGCCGAGGAGCAGCGCATCGTGCAGGTCAAGGCGGCGCGCGCGTACTCGCCGATCACGGCGTGAGCCGCGCGTCTACCGCTGCGCCGCGTCGAACTCCGTCACCTCCACCACCACCTCGCCGTCCTCGACCGCGACGAACCGCACCGGACCGCCGCGATGGCGGGGGGGGCGAAGACCTCGATCGTGTGCGCCCCGCGCGGCAGGCGCAGCGTCTGCTCGGTGCCGGCACAGCGGGTCCATTGCGCCGGACGGGTGTGGTCGAGCAGTGGCGCGCCCTGCTCATCGCGCACCCGCAACTGGTACATCGGGAACACGCCGTCCGGGAACCGCAGCGTCGCCTTCAGCGTGACGGCCGGCAGCTCCACCAGCCGGATGTCACGGTCGCCGGCGCTGGCGAGCGCCGCCGCCGGCGCCCCGCCGGCGGACTCGAGCCGCGGCGGCGTGCTGCTGACCACGACGTAGTCACCGTCCGGGACGCCGGCGAACTCGAAGGCGCCGACCGCGTTGGTGAGTGCCCGGTACTCCGGATGCGGCAGCGCCACCGTCCCCTCGCGCGTCAGCAGGTCGACCCAGCGACCGACGAGCGGTGCGCCATTCGCATCGACGACGACCCCGGCGACGGTCGCGTTCCCGGCCTGCAACGAGAACTCCACCGACCCGCCGTCGAGCCGCGCCGCGACGACGGCGAAGTGCGGCGCGAAGCCCTCGGCACGGACGGTGATCTCGTACCGCCCCGGTCGCAGCGCCTCGAACCGCACGCGCCCCTCGGCGTCGCTGCCGCATCGCTGAGCGGCGCCCGTCCGAGCAGCGTCCGCTCGCACCAGAGCGAGATCCACCTGGCGCTCTCCCAGTCGGTCGCCCAGCGGTCGCGCGCGCGGTCGAGTTCGCCGTCGCCGAGCATCCGCGGGTCGCCCACCTGCGGCGTCGGCTCGATGTTCGATGCGCAGAGGTGGAGCGGCCGGTCGATCG
Source organism: Planctomycetota bacterium (assembly GCA_016872815.1). Taxonomy (GTDB): domain Bacteria; phylum Planctomycetota; class B15-G4; order B15-G4; family SIAN01; genus SIAN01. The sequence continues at coordinate 11,183 of VGYY01000054.1, read as the reverse complement.
TCGCCAGCCAGGCGCGCGGATGGCGCAGGCCAGTCGGCCGCTCCGCCAGCGCCGCTCGCGCAGCAGCGGTTCCAGCTCGCGCGCCGCGACCGGATCGCGTGCGGGGTCGTCGGCTGGGCGGTCGGCGGCAGGACGAATCACGACGGACTCACGGCGGCATGGGGCTCCCATGGCATGAGAGCGCGCCGACGGCGGAAGCGGTTGCGGCGGGCGCCGAGCGCCGCGCACCGCGCGCTATTCGATCCGTCCGCGGCCGCGCACCTTCGCCTCGTAGAGCTGCGCGTCGGCCTGCTCGACCAGCGCGGTGGCGTCCTCGATGGCCGGCCCCAGCGAGGCGACGCCGATGCTGCAGCGCAGCGGGATCACCGTCCCGTCGGCCGCCGTGATCGCCCCCTTGTCGTGGAAGCTGCGCAGGATGCGGGCGGCCGCCTTCCGGGCGGCGTCGAACTCCGTCTGCGGCATCACCACGACGAACTCGTCGCCGCCGAAGCGGCCGGCGAGGTCGCTGTCGCGCAGCGCCTTGCGCAGCAGTAGCCCGAGCCGCTTCAGCAATTCGTCGCCGGTCGCGTGGCCGTGGCGGTCGTTCACCTCCTTGAAGTGATCGAGGTCCAGCACCGCCAGCGCCAGCGGCGTGCCGTAGCGCTTGGCGCGGTGGATCTCCTTTCCGAGCCGCTCGAACAGCGCGCGGCGCGTCAGCACGTGGGTGAGCGGGTCGAGCGTCGCGCGGCGCTCCAGCTCCTCGAAGGTCTGCCGCTGCGCGGTCACGTCGCGAGCGGCGGCGTGGAACGAGCGGCGCGCCTCGTCGGGCGCGAGACTCCACTGGAACCAGCGCCAGCGCCCGCCCTGCTCCCGCAGCCGCGCATCGAAGCCCGCGGCCGCCGCGCCGCCGCGCGCCTTGTGCAGCGCGTCGCTGGCCGCCGGTCGATCCTCCTCGTGCAGCAGGTCGAGCAGCGGCCGGCCGAGCGGAGCGATCGCCTCGCCGAGCTGCGCCTCCCACGCCGGATTGGCGCGCCGCACCACTCCGGCCGCGTCCAGCAGGCAGAGCAGCTCGTTCGAGAGCTCCCAGAACTGGCGCACCTCGCGTTCGAGGCGGCGCCGTTCGCGCGTCACGCGCGCGACCGCGAGCCCGCCGGCGAGCGAGAGCGACAGCCCGGTGGCGAGCACCAGCCAGGACCAGCGCGCGCCGTCGCGCGCCTCCGCCGCCGCGGTCGGCACCATCACCGTGCGCCAGTGCTGCCCCGCCGTCACCCACTCCTCGCGCCAGGCATGGCGCTGCTCGAGCAGGGTCGCTGAGGCGAGCGCGCCGCTCGCCGGCTCGAGCGCGATCGGCTGCTCCCGTCCTTCGTCCAGGGCGAAGAGGTGGATCTCGGCGTCGTCGCGGACGGCGCGGGCGGCGCGCCGGAGGCAGTCGGTGATCGACACCGCCACCACCACGAAGCCTTCGAGCCGCTGGTCGCGCGCTGCCTCGTCGTCAGGCGGCGTCTCCCCGGCGTAGTGCGGGACCAGCAGCAGCTGCGGCAGGTGGCCGATGGCCTGGATCGTGCCGGTCCGCCGCGCCCGCTCCATCGCCGCCAGCCGATCGGGGAACGCGGCGAAGTCGAGTCCGACGGGCGGGATGGCGGCCCCGTCGCGGCCGGCGGCGACGACGACCGGGAAGTGCTCGGCACGGCGTGTCGCGCGCATGGCGACGCCGTCGGCGCCCGGCTCGATCAGCCGGAGCGGGGAGCCGTCCGCCGCGAGGCGCGCCTCGAACGCCTCGCGCCCGAGGCTCGGGACGCGCTCGATCCAGCCGAGGACCTCGAGGTCGGACTCGAAGGTGAGGTCGCCGGCGACGAAGCGCTCGAAGATCGGCGTGCGGAACGACTCGCTCAAGTCCCACAGCGCGGCGATGGTGAAGGCCAGCTCGACGTCCCGCTCGAAGTCGCGTTGCAGCTCGCCCACCGCCTGCGCCGCACGACGGTGGAAGATCTCGGTGAAGCGGTTGGCCTCGGCCTTGCGCAACAGCAGCACGACCAGCAGCGTCAGCGCCGTGCCGCCGAGGAAGGTGGTCAGCGCGAAAGCGAGTCGGATGTACCAGCGCGACGTCGGCGGGTCCGCCGCGGGGGGCGAACTTGCGGCGCCGGCAGCGCGCGGTGCGGAACGGGCGAAGGCGGGCGGCAGCTTCATCGACTCGACCCCGGACGGCGCGCCACGGAGCGCGCCGGGTGGCACGCCATCGTGGCACGGCCGGCCGCGCGCTCCAAGCGGCGCGCCGTCCGGGAGTCGCTACTCGAGCGTTGCGGCGCTCACTTCCGTCGCTGGTAGCGGATGGTCATCGCCGGGAATTCGCTGCCGTCGGGCCCGGCCATCATCATCGACCAGGTCCGGTGGTCGGCGTCCTTCCAGACGTCGACGCCGTGGAACTTGCTCGGCTGGCCGGCGGCATCGACGCCGCTGACCTGCGTGTGCATCGTCTTCGTCGCGGCGTCGAAGTTCCCGGTGCCGGTGTGGGCGGTGGGCGTCATCGAATCGACCCAGGTCAGCGTGTACTTCTTCTGCGTGGCGTCGTAGCCGACGACCTCGTGGCCGGAGAAAGGCCCGCCCATCATGGTTCCCTCGAAGTCGGTGACCAGCCAGAGTCCGCCGCAGGCGACGCGGCAGGTGGCGCCGCCCTCCTACGCCGGCGTCACCGGCTGGCGCGCCGCGAAGGCGGCGGAAGTGGCCGCCAGCGCGAGGGCGGCGGCGGCGAGCTTCGAGCGGTTCATGTCGACTCCATTCCTGTCGTGGATCAGCCCGATCCGGAGGGTGCGGGTGCGGCCCGAGGGAACGACCTGTTATTACGCCCGGCCGGCAGAGTCGTTTCCATCCAGGTGGCGTGGACGCGAGGACCGTCGGCGATGAACGCGATCGCGGCCGGTGTGGCGCTGGGGCTGGCGCAGGCGGCGGGGGCGCCGGCCGCGGCGCCGCCGCCTCCGGGCGATCCGTTCGCCGCGATCGCACGGCCTCTGCTCGAGCGCCACTGCCTCGAATGCCATGGCGCGGCGGCGCGCAGCGGCCTGGCGCGGCTCGACGGCCCGGCGGGCGCACGCGCGGCGCGGCAGGAAGGGGAACTCTGGCAGGAGGCGATCGCGCGGATCGAGGCGGTCCGGATGCCGCCGAAGACGCGACCGCCGCTGGCAATTGCGGAGCGGGAGGCGCTGGCCGCCGCGCTGAAGGAGACGCTGACGGCGCGCGAGCCGGACGAAGTCGACGATCCGGGCGTCGTCACCCTGCGTCGCCTCGGCCGTTTCGAGTACGACCGCTCCATCCGCGCGCTGCTCGGCATCGACTGGTCGTCCGGCGACCTCTTCCCGGCCGACCCGATCGCGCACGGCATCGACGACCTCGGCGACGTGCAGGCGTTGCCGTCGATGCTGTTCGAGAAGTACGACGAAGCGAGCCGCGCGATCGTCGCCCGCCTGCTCGCCGACGACGCGAAGCGCGAGCGGCTGCTGGCGCCGGCGCTCGCGAACGGCGGCCGTCTCGATGCGGCAGCGGCGCACGCGATCCTCGCTCCGCTCGCCGAACGGGCGTTCCGCCGGCCGGTCGCGCCGGAGGAACTCGCGCCGCGCCTCGAGCTGTTCCGCGCCCGCCAGGCCGCCGGCGCCCCGGCCGTCGACGCGCTGGCGACCGCGCTGCGCACGTTGCTGATGGCGCCCGATTTCCTGTTCCGACCCGAGAGCGGCGACCCGGCGCGCGAGTCGGAGGGGGTCCGCCCGCTGACCGGCTTCGAGCTGGCGACGCGGCTCAGCTACTTCCTCTGGTCGGAGCCGCCCGACGACGCGCTGCTGGCGGCGGCGCAGTCCGGCGAGCTCGACCAGGCCGACGGCCTGCGCCGGCAGGCGCGGCGCCTCCTCGCCGATCCGCGCGCGCACACCCTGTCGGAGCACTTCGCCGCGCAGTGGCTCGGCTTCGGCGGCATCGCCGACGTCGCCGTCGACATCCGCCGCTTCGGCCGCTTCTTCGGCCTCGGCCTGCGCGAGCGGTTCCACGCCCAGGCGCTCGAGTTCGTCGCCACCCTCGTGCGCGAGGATCGCGACGTGCGCGACCTGATCGACAGCGACTGGACGATGGCCGACGCCACGCTGGCGGCCTACTACGGTTTGCCGGCGCCGGCGGGGGGCGGCCTGCAGCGCGTGCCGTTGACCGCGGAACAGCGCCACCGCGGCGGCTTGCTCGGCCTCGGCGCGATCCTCGCGACCACCTCGTTCCCGCTGCGCACGTCGCCGGTGCTGCGCGGCAAGTGGATCCTCGGCACGCTGCTCGACCGCGAGCCGCCGCCGCCGCCCGCCGCCGTCCCCGCGCTGCCGAAGGACGACCGCCAGTCCGACGCGCTGACGCTGCGCCAGCGGCTCGAGCGCCATCGCGCCGACCCCGGCTGCGCCGGCTGCCACGCGACGATGGATCCGCTCGGCTTCGCGCTCGAGAACTACGACGCGATCGGCGGCTGGCGCGCCACCCACGAACCCGCGCCGGAGTCGCCCGCGTCCGCCGCGCCGCTGCCGCCGATCGACGCCCGTGCGACGCTGCCGGACGGGTCGGTGATCGACGGTCCGCTCGGCCTGCGCGACTGGCTGCGCGGCGAGGAGCAGGCGTTCCTGCGCGCCTTCACCCGGCGGTTGTTCACCTTCGCGGTCGGACGTCCGCCCGGCTGGCTCGACGAGGGGACGATCGGCGCGATCGTGGCGGATGCGCGCGCCGACGGCGCCCGCTTCGGCCGCTTCGTCGAGGGCATCGTCAGCAGCCGGCCGTTCCGCTACCTTCGCGCTCCGCGATGACGCCGCCGCCTCCCGTTCCAGCCGGTCGCAACCGCCGCGCGTTCCTGCGCGGTGCGGGAGCGTGCGTCGCGCTGCCGTGGCTCGAGTCGCTGGCGCATGCGGCGGCACGGCTCGGCGGTCGGCCGCACCACGCGGCGACGCCGCCACCGGATGGGGCAGCGGCGGCGCGACCGAATCGCCTCGTCGTCCTCTACATGGCCAACGGCGTCTGGCCGCCGGCGTGGGACCCGGTCGACGACGGGCCGGGCTGGACGCTGTCGCCGACGCTGGCGCCGCTCGAGCCGGTGCGCGACGACGTGCTGGTGCTGTCGGGGCTCGAGAACCAAAACAGCAGCGACGGCGACGGCCACTACGCCAAGACGGCGCCATTCCTCACCGGCGCGCGCATCCGCCGGACCGGCGGGCGCGACCTGCTGAACGGCGTGTCGATGGACCAGGTCGCGGCGCACGCGCAGCGCGGCGCCACGCCGCTGCCGTCGCTCGAGCTCGGTTGCGAGCCGGTGCGGCCGGTCGAGGACATGGGTTATTCGACCGTCTACGGCGGCCACATCAGCTGGCGCAGCGCGACGACGCCGTGCACCAAGGAGATCGTCCCGCGCCACGTCTTCGATCGGCTGTTCCGCGCCGGCGAGCGCCGCGACGGCGTGCGCGAGCGGAGCGTGCTCGATGTCGTCCGCGGCGATGCGCAGCGGCTCTCCGCGCGGCTCGGCGGCGGCGACCGAGCGAAGCTCGGCGAGTATCTCGATGCGGTGCGCGAGCTCGAGCGGCGGATCGACCGCGTCGCCGCGCCGGCGGCGCCCGTCGCCGGCGTCGTGCCGCCGCCCGGCCTGCCGGCGGACCATCCGACGCACGTCGCGCTGATGCTCGACCTGATCGCGTTGGCGCTGCAGAGCGACGCCACGCGCGTGGTGACCTTCATGTTCGGCAACGCCGTCTCCGGCGTGAACATGGGCTTCCTGCCCGGCGTCCGCGGCGGCCATCACGAGCTGTCGCACCACGAGGATCAGCCGGAGAAGACGGCGCAGTACCAGAAGATCAACCAGTGGCATGTCCTGCAGTTCACGGCGTTCCTGCAGCGGCTCGCCGCGCGGGAGGAGGGCGGCGCGCGGCTGCTCGACCACTGCCTCGTGCTGTTCGGCTCGGCGCTGAAGGACGGCAACCGCCACGAGTCGCGCAACCTGCCGTTGCTGCTCGGCGGTCGCGGCGCGGGCAACGGCTTCGCGCCGCTGGCGAGCGGTCGTCACCTGCGGTCACCGGCCGGCACGCCGCTGTGCAACCTGCACGCCTCGCTGCTGCACCGGATGGGTTCGGCGGCGCTGGCGTTCGGCGACGGGAGCGGGCTGCTGCTCTGATCGGCGTCCCGCCCGACCCGCCGCCGGCGCCGTCCCGTCCCGGCAGCGCGATCCGGTCTTCGCGGAACTCGGCCAGGCGGGAACCGTCGGCGGCACCGCCCGCCAGCGCCAGCCGCGCCAGCTGTTCGTCGAGTCGCGCCGCCATCTGCGCGGTGTTCTGCGCCGGGATCCCGCCGTTCTCGACGAACCAGCCGGCCCGGCCGTCGGCGCGCGGCGGCGTCAGGGCGCACAGCAGCTGCTCGAGCCGGCCCGGATACGACTCCTCGGGCCGGTAGTAGAGGCCGAACGTGTAGGAGTCGCCGACGCAGAGCACCGTCTGCGCGTCAGGCGCCAGCTCGCGCCGGCGCGACTCGAGAGCGCGTCGCACGTCGCCGCGATAGGTCAGGCGCAGGCCGATCTCGGCGGCGGCGAGGACGCCGACCAGCGCCGCCAGCAGCAGCGCAAGGCGGCCCGGCCAGCGGCGTCGGCGCGGCGCGGCGGCGGATGCGCGATCGGGCGGCAGGTGCATGCCCGGAGGATGGCGCAGGCGGCGGAAAAAAGAAGCGGGGAGGCGCGTCGCGCCTCCCCGCAGGTCACTCACCGTACGGCACCGCGGGCCGTGCGCCGCGCGGGTCCGTTCAGGAGCTGCCGACCGGCAGCTCTCACATCTTGATGCCTCAGCCAGCCGGCATGGTGTTCCGCTTGGTGATCTCCTTGCCGGCGAGCAACTCGTCGAGCGCGTTGGCGAGGTACTTCTCCTTCGCCTTGGTCGCGTCGCCCGGGCTGTCATCGATGCCGCCGCGGTACATCACCTTGCCGTCCTTGCCGACGATGATCGCCTCGCCGGTCTTGCCGGCCTTGATCGCCTTGGCGAAGGCAGCCTTCTCGTCGTTCCAGAACGCGCCGGCGAACTTCATCTCCTTGTGGAAAGCGGCCTTCATCTCCGCCTTCTCCGGCACGTTGGTGTAGACGTGGACGAAGTCGACGCCCTTCTCCATGTACGCCTTCTCGAGCGCGGCGATGCGCTCGGCGTACGGCTTGGTCACCGGGCAGGTGACGCCGACCAGCAGGAACACGGTCGGCTTGCCCATCTTCGCGGTCTCGACCGTGCTGGTCTTGTCGCCGCGCACGACGTTGGCCGAGACGTTCGGCAGTACCTCGCCGACCTTGCCGGTCGACTCGGCCTTTGCCTCGCCAGCGGCCTGACCACCGGCGGCAATTTGCGCCGCGAGCGGCTCGGCCGGAACCAGCGCAGCGCTGGCGAGCAGTGCCGCCACGAGCGTGAACTTCACCATCGGAGTCGACTCCTCTCATCCCCGTTTCAGGTCGGGTCGCGGGGTCGGGTCGCCGCCGCGGCCGATTGCTCTCACTCGGGTCGAACGCCGTCGTCCGGGCGGGCCGAACAGCCCCTCGAGGTCGCGGTCCGCTCGGTACGACGCGGCGGGGATGATGGGAGCAGCCCGGGGCGGATTTCCAGAGTGAGGGGCGTGCGCGGCGCGAATAGTTGATGCCGGGTATGGGTATTTCGGATGCAAATGGTGGAACGGCCGGGCGGTCGGTTCGTTCCAACGACGGCTCCCCGGGGAGCGGCCCGGCAGACGGGCTCCCTCGGGCGCTACCGTCTCGCCCCGACCCCCTGCACCGCTGCACGAGGACAACTCATGTCGAGCCGCCCTGTCCGCCTGACCCTCTGCGCGGCCGTGTTCGCCGCCGGCGTCGTCGGCAGCGCACCGGCCGCCGCCACGCCGCAGGCCAAGCCCAAGGCGCCGGTGGAGACGGTGGAGATCGAGCCGCGCGAGTGGGAGCACGAGCGCTCCGACCTCGCGCCGGACGAGAAGTTCAACTTCGGCGCGCTCAAGAACGGGATGCGCTACGTCTGGCTCTCCCATCGCACGCCGCCGAAGCAGATCTTCCTGCGGCTCCACGTGAACATCGGCAGCCTGGTGGAGACCGACACCGAGCTCGGCATGGCGCACTTCGTCGAGCACATGGCGTTCAACGGCACCACCAAGTTCAAGGCCGGCTCGCTGGTGGCGATCTTCCAGAAGGAGGGGATCAAGTTCGGCTACGACGTCAACGCGCACACCAGCTTCGAGGAGACGGTCTACGAGCTCGACCTCCCCGACGCCGAGAGCAAGCGTCTCGATCTCGGGATGCAGTGGATGCGCGACATCGCCTGCGGCCTCAAGATGGACGAGAAGGAGGTCCAGGCCGAGAAGGGTGTGATCGACTCCGAGCAGATCTCGCGCGACGTGCCGGGTTTCCGCGCCTTCGTCGACCAGCTCGGGAAGCTCTCCGACGGGACGATCTTCGGCAAGCGCCTGCCGATCGGCACCAAGGAGGTGCGGGCGAAGTTCAATTCGAAGAGCTGCCTGGCCTTCTACAAGCGCTGGTACCGGCCGGAGAACATGACCTTCATCATCGCCGGCGATCTCGGCGAGCTCGATCCGACCGCCCTGATCGAGAAGCACCTCGGCACCATCCCCGCCGCCAAGGGCGAGCCGGACGAGCGGCCCGACCTCGGCGAGCCGACCTTCCGCCACCAGGGTTTCGCGGTCGAGACCGGCGGCACGCACGGTCACATCTCGATCGCGAAGCTGCGCAAGCGCAAGCAGCCGCGCGACAACGCCGAGAACGCTGCCAAGGCGGTGCCGCTCAGCATCGCGATGAACGTCGTCGCGACGCGCCTGCAGGAGCGGATGGAGAAGGACAAGCTGCCGTGGACCGGCGCCGCCGCCGACGACTACGACTTCCAGAACGAGTTCGGTGGTCCGCTGGTGCGCGTCTTCTGCGAGTCGGGCAAGTGGCGCGACGCGCTGATGGCCGCCGAACGCGAGATCCGCCGGCTGCTGACGGAGGGTTGCACCGAGGACGAGGTGAAGAAGGGCTGGACCGACTTCCAGCGCACGCTGGCGCAGCGGCCGATCTCGCCGCCGCCGCACACGCTCGAGTACGTGCAGAACCTGCTGCAGGCGTGCAACCTGCGCTACGTGCCGATGGAGGACAAGGCGCGCAAGGAGGCGATCCGGCCGGGCGCCAAGGGCGTGACGGCCGAAGTGGTGATGAAGGTGCTGCGCGAGGAGTGGAACGCCGGGAAGCTGGTGATCTGGACCGAGGGCGGCATCGATCTCGGCGCCGACCCGCAGGCCGAGCTGATGGAGATCTGGGACGCGGCGAAGCAGACCGATCTCGCCCAGCCGATGGCGATCACGGCCGCGGCGGAACCGGAGCAGCCGACGACCGAAGGCGCCGCCGAAGGCGAGACCAAGCCCGAGGAGAGCGGCAAGAAGGTCGACCCGTCGAAGTTCGCCTATGCGCGTCCGGACGTGGTGAAGGACGTGACGGCGACGATCACGCGCCACGACGACATGCGGGTCGTCTCGATGGCGCTGAAGAACGGCGTCAGCGTCCACTACCGCAAGTCCGACGGCGATGTCCGCGGTTTCGGCCGCTGGGAGGTGCGCGTCGGCGAGGGCGAGGCTGCGCTCGAGCCGGCCGAGCACGCGGTGGCGTACGCGGCCGCGCGGTACTTCCTGCGCGGCGGGCTCGGCAAGAACGACTGGGAGACGGTGCAGGCGGCCGGTGGTGCCACCGGTTTCGACGTCGAGGCCGACGGACTGGTGTTCCGCGGAAACGTCCTCTTCGGCGGCGAACTGAAGCGCGAGTTCGAGACGATCTGCGCCTTCCTCACCGACCCCGGCTTCGCCGCGGAGCCGTGGGACGAGTGGAAGAAGAAGCTCGACGAGGAGTTCAAGGAGCCGGAGGGCAAGGAGAGCGCCGGCCGCCTGCTCGGCCGGTTCCACGACGAGATCCGCTCGACCGATGCACGGCTGCGCCGGCCGACGAAGGAGGCGGTCGCGGCGGTCACGCTCGAGGAGGTCAAGGCGTTCCTCGAATCGCAGCTCGACGGGCCGGTGCGCATCACCGGTGCGGGCGTCGATGCCGGCAAGTTCGAGAAGGCGGTGTTCTCGACGTTCTCGTCGCTGCCGCAGCGTCGCGCCGGCGGCGTCGATGACAAGCGCCGCACGGTCGCGCCGCCGAAGACCGGCGTGCAGGCGCGCCACACCGTGGACAGCGGCGAGAAGTCGGCCCACCTGCAGCTGATCTACCCGTGCCCCGACGCCGTCGACCCGGCGATGGCGCGCCGGCTGTCGCTGCTGGAGGACATCGTCGGCGACCGGTTGCGCGTCGAGATCCGCGAGAAGCTCGGCGGCACCTACTCGCCCAACGCCTCGATCTGGGGCAGCGACGAGTGGCGCGGGCTCGGCTGGGTGACGCTCGACCTGCAGGTCGATCCCGGCAAGGTCGACGCGATGGCGAAGGCGTGCGCGACGGCGATGGAGGCGCTCGGGACCAAGGGGGCGACGCAGGCTGAGCTCGACCGCCTGCGCGCGGCGCATCTGGGCGACGTCGACGCCCAGCTGAAGAGCTACGACGTCTGGTTCGCGGCGCTGAAGCGCGCCCACGCGCAGCCGAAGGTGCTGGACGAGATGAAGGCGTTCAAGGCGACCTTCGAGAAGGTCACGCTGGCCGAGATCAACGCGCTGGCGAAGCAGGTGTTCGTCAAGGGCCGCGAGAACGTCTTCGCCGCGATCCCGAAGTGACCGGGTCGCGGGGTCGCTGAACGCCGCCGGATGAATGCCGACGCGCCCACGTGCTGGACGGTGATCCGTGCCGCCGCCGGCGGCGCGGCCGCCGAGCGCGCGGCGTTCGCCCAGCGCTACGCCGAACCGTTGCGCGCCTATTTCACGGCCCGCTGGCGCGGCGGGCCGCAGGTGCAGGAGGCGGCGGACGCGGTGCAGGAGGTCTTCCTCGAGTGCCTTCGCGACGGCGGGGCGCTCGGTCGCGCCGATCCGGCGCGGGGACCGTTCCAGGCGTTCCTCCACGGCGTCGCGCGCAACGTCGCCCGCCGCTTCGAGGAGCGCGCGGCGGCGCGGCGCGCCGGCACCGCCGGCGAGTCGGTGGAACTCGACGCGCTGCCGCTCGACGAGCCGTCGCTGTCGCGCGTCTTCGACCGCGCCTTCGCGCAGGCCCTGCTGCGCGAGGCGGCGGAGCT
>VGYY01000053.1 GCA_016872815.1 Planctomycetota bacterium | reverse complement strand
GTGACCGCGGCGTCGGCCCGCGCCAGCTCGTCGCGGACGGCGGCCGGCAGGCGGGCGAGCAAGAGCAGCGCGGCCGTCTCGAGCGGCACGACGAGGCGCTCGCCGACCCGCACCCGCCCGCTCGTGGGGCTGCGCAACAGCCGCACGATCTCCTCGCCGGCGGCCTTCTCCCGCCCGGCGGTGAGATGCTCCTCCGCCCGGTAGAAGGCGAGCCGCGCGACCTCCGGCTCGACGCCGACGTCGGTCGAGTTGCTGAAATCGAGCGCTTCGGGCAGCGTCGCCTGCGCCGCTGCCGGCGCGCCGCCTGCCGCGAGCAGGCCGAGCGCCAGCAGCCGCGACCACGCCGGCGACCGCCGCGGCGACCGCCGCCTGCGATCACTCGCCATCACCTGCCTCCGGACCGACGATCACCTCGTTCGCCGGCAGGCCGTTGGCGCCGTTCTGATCGCGCGCGAAACGCTCGATCGTCTCGGGATCGTTCACGCCGGCCTCCGCCGCGCGCAGGCGACGCACTTCCTCGTCCAGCAGATCGCGTCGCTGCTGCATCTCGTCCTGCGCGGCGCCGAAGCGCTCGTTCTTCTTCAGCGCCGGGGTGGTGGTCTTCCAATAGATCAGCGCCGCCGCCAGCAGCAGCACGAGCGTGAGCCCGTAGTCGCGGAAGAGCTCTCGGGTCCGCTCCAACCTGCCTCTCCAGCCCCGCCTCCGAGGTGCCGCGGCGTTCCGTTCAGCCCTGCCTGAGCGGAATCCCGTACTGCGCGCCGCCGGCGAGTTCCTCCTCGATCTCGAGCAGGCGGTTGTACTTCGCCACGCGATCGGTGCGCGACAGGCTGCCGGTCTTGATCTGCCCCGCCAGCGTCGCCACCGCGAGATCGGCGATGGTGGTGTCCTCGGTCTCGCCCGAGCGGTGCGACATCACCGTGCCGTAGCGGTGGCGCTTGGCGAGGTTCACCGCGTCGAGCGTCTCGGTCAGGCTGCCGATCTGGTTGATCTTGACCAGGATCGCGTTGGCCTGGCCGCCGGCGATCCCCTTGGCCAGGCGCGCCGGGTTGGTGACGAAGAGATCGTCGCCGACCAGCTGGCAGCGGCCGCCGAGCCGGCGGGTCAGTTCGCTCCAGCCGTCCCAGTCGTCCTCGCCGAGCCCGTCCTCGATCGACACGATCGGGTAGCGCTCGAGCCACTGCTCGTAGAGATCGACCATCGCGCTGGCGGTCAGGCCGTGCTTCTTCTCGCCCTCGAGCGAGTAGCGCCCCTCCTTCAGCAGTTCGTTGCTGGCGACGTCGAGCGCGAAGGCGACCTGCTTCCCGGGCTCGTAGCCCGCCTTCTCGACCGCCTGCATGAGCAGCTTCAGCGCCTCCTCGTTGCTCGGGAGATCAGGGGCGAAGCCGCCTTCGTCCCCCACCGCCGTGTTCAGGTGCTTCGCCGCCAGCACCTTCTTCAGGTGGTGGAAGATCTCCGCGCCCGCGCGCAGCGCGTCGCGGAACGAGGTGAAGCCGACCGGGTAGACCATGAACTCCTGGAAGTCGAGCTGGTTGTCGGCGTGGGCGCCGCCGTTCAGCACGTTCATCATCGGCATCGGCAGGAGCCGCGCGCCGGCGCCGCCGAGGTAGCGGTAGAGCGGCAGGCTGCTCGCCTGCGCCGCGGCCTTCGCCAGCGCCAGCGACACTGCGAGGATCGCGTTGGCGCCGAGCTCCCCCTTCTGCGGCGTGCCGTCGAGGTCGAGCATGGCGCGGTCGCAGCCAGCCTGGTCGCGCGCGTCCCGGCCGATCAGCTCCGGCGCGATCCGCTCGCCGACGTTGCCGACCGCCTTCAGCACCCCCTTGCCGAGGAAGCGCTTGCCGTCGCCGTCGCGCAGCTCGACCGCCTCGTGGGTTCCGGTCGAGGCGCCGGACGGGACGGCGGCGGCGCCCTGCGCGCCATTCGCCAGCTCGACGTACGCCTTGACCGTGGGATTGCCGCGCGAGTCGAGGATCTCGAGGGCGCGAACGTCGACGATTTCCGTGTCCATGCGGATCCCGTGGGGTGGAACGGCGCGAGGTCGCGGCATTCTGGCGCGACGAGCGCATTTGCGAAACTCCGTGGCCCGCGCGCCGTACAGCGGACCGCCCTGCTGCCAACGCCGGAGATCGTCGTGACCGTTCACCGCCTCGCGCCGGCTCGCCGCCGGTTCCTCGCCCACGCCGGATCGATCGCCGCCGGCCTCGCGCTGGCGCGGCTTGCCCCGGGGCAGTCGGCCGCGGCAACCTCCGGCACCGCCGACGACCCCGGCCGGGTGACCCGCCCGCTCAAGCTCCTCGTGCTCGGCGGCACCGGGCTGATCGGGCCGTACCTGGTGAAGCGCGCGGTCGCCCGCGGCCATGCGGTCACGACGTTCAATCGCGGCCGCTCCGATCCGAAGGCGTTCGCCGGCCTGCCGGTGGAGCAGCTCTACGGCGACCGCGCCAAGGCGGAGCTCTCGGCCCTCGACGGCCGCGACTTCGACATGGTGATCGACCTGTGGCCGAGCGAGCCGCGCTACGTGCGCCAGGCGGTCGAGATCCTCGCCGACCACTGCGACCAGTACCTGTTCGTCTCCACCATCTCGGTCTACGAGCCGATGGATCCGGCCAACACCGACGAGAGCTGGCCGGTGGCGAAGCTGCCGCCGACCGCCGATCCGGAGAAGACGCCGCTGTCCGGCGGCACCTACGGGGCGCTCAAGGCGCTGTGCGAGCAGAAAGCCGAGGAGCTGATGCCGGGGCGGGTCACCGTGGTGCGGCCGGGGCTGATCGTCGGGCCGGAGGACGACTCCGACCGCTTCACCTACTGGCCGTTGCGGATCGCCGAGGGCGGCGAGGTGCTGGCCCCGGGCACGCCGGATGACCCGGTGCAGGTGATCGACGTGCGCGACCTCGCGGCGTTCCTCCTGCACTGCGTCGAACAGGGGACGATGGGCGTGATGAACGCCACCGGGCCGGTGAGCGGCGGCATCCCGATCCAGCGGATGCTCGACGCGTGCAAGGAGGCGGCCGGCAGCGACGCGACCTTCACCTACGTCGACGACGCCTTCCTCGAGGAGCAGAAGATCGCCGCGTGGAGCGACCTGCCGGTCTGGATGAGCCCGCGCCGGCCGTACGGCGGCATCGGCCAGGTGTCGATCGAGAAGGCGCTCGCCGCCGGGCTCACCTGTCGGCCGCTGATCGACACCGCGCGCGACACGATCACCTGGTTCCGGGACACGCAGAAGGCGCGCGCGCTGCGCGGCGGCCTCACGCGCGAGCGCGAGAAGGCGGCGCTGGCGGCGTGGCATGAACGGGCGAAGTCGCCGCCGGCAGCCGCCGGCGCGACCGGAGCCGGCGGGGCGCAGCGGCCTTCGTGAACGGCACTCCCGCAGCAACCGGTCGCGCGGAGCACGACCCGGCGCCGATGGCGCGCGCCGAGCGGCGCGTGGTGCTGCTCGCCGCGCTCTACGCCTTCTTCCTGATGGCGGCCTACGCGGTGCTGAAACCGTTGCGCGACGAGATGGGCGTGCAGTGCGGCGCGCGGAACCTCAAGTGGCTCTGGCTCGGCACGCTGGTGGTGACGCTCCTGGTGCTGCCGCCCTACTGGCGGCTGGTGGGGCGCTGGCCGCGGCGGCGCTTCATTCCGTGGGTCTACCGCGGCGTTGCGGCGACGCTGCTGGGCTTCTACGCCTGGTTCGAGTTCGGCGCGCCGGCGGTCAAGCTCGGCGGCGTGCTGCTGGCGCAGGCGGCGCTCTACGTCTGGATCAGCGTCTTCAACCTGCTGGTGCTGTCGGTCTTCTGGAGCCTGATGGCCGACGGTTTCAGCGCGGCGCAGGGGCGGCGCCGCTTCGGCCAGATCGCGACCGGCGTGACGCTCGGCGCGCTGGCCGGACCGTGGATCGCGCTCTGCTTCGCCGAGGCGCTCGACACCTTCGGCCTGCTCCTGGTGTCGGTGGCGTTGCTCGAGGCGGCGACGCAGTGCGCGCGGGTCGTGGTGCGCCGCGTGCCGGAGACCGCGACGGGACCGGTCGGCACGCCGGCTGGCGACGCACGTCCCGCGACCCGGCCGGTGAACTGGCTCACGCGCGCCGCCGGTGTCGCCCGCTCGCCCTACCTGCTGGCGATCGCGCTGTTCCTGTTCTGCTCGATCGTCGCGTCGAGCTTCCTCTATGCGCAGCGCACCGAGATCTTCCGGCTCGCGGCGCTCGACTCGGCGACGCGCACGCGGTTGTTCGGCTGGAGCGACGTCGCCACGCAGTCACTGACGCTGCTGCTCCAGGGCGTGGTGGCCGGCGCGCTGCTGCGCCGTTTCGGCAGCGGCGCGGC
The DNA here is from genome assembly GCA_016872815.1 of Planctomycetota bacterium. Lineage (GTDB taxonomy): Bacteria > Planctomycetota > B15-G4 > B15-G4 > SIAN01 > SIAN01. Next base: position 13,849 of record VGYY01000053.1, on the reverse strand, counting down.
GCTGGCGCTGCAGATGGCGGCGGGGATCGCCGGCTTCGCGCTGCTCGCCGCCACCCTCGGCGGCGCCGATGCGTTCACGGCCGGTGAGGCCGCCTGGCACCGCTGGCTCGGCCTGCCGCCGGTCGCGCTGTCGCCGGCGCTGCTCGGCGTGATCCTGACCGGCGTGGCACTGAAGGGCTTCGAGTACGGCCTCGCCAAGCCCGGTCGCGAGGCACTCTTCACCGTCGTCTCGCGCGACGAGAAGTACCAGGCGAAGAGCCTGATCGACACCGGCCTCTACCGCGCCTTCGACCAGCTGTCGATCTGGGGCTACGACCTGCTGTCGGCCGCCTGCTCGCTCGCCGCCTGCGCCGCGCTGGCGCTCGCGCCGCTCTGCGCCGGCATCGGCCTCGCCTTCTGGCTCGGCCGCGAGCAGTCGCGCCGCGCCGCGCCGTCGCCGGCCGCCGCGCCCGGCTCGACACCTGCGTGACTTCGGCGGTCGTTGCGGCAACGGGCGAGCCGGTGGCGCCGGGCGACGCGGACCGCCGGCGCTCGCTGACCTCCCTGAAGCGTGAGATCGGCCGTCCGGAGCCCCGTGAGTGCGGAGCCGCGGACGGCCGAATGGACGCTCTCAGCTCTGCATCGTCGCCGCGAGGTCGAACCGGTCGAGGTTCATGACCTTGGTCCAGGCGGCGACGAAGTCGGCGACGAACTTCGCCGGCGCGTCGTCGCTGGCGTAGACCTCGGCGATGGCGCGCAGTTGCGAGTTCGAGCCGAAGACGAGGTCGACGGCGGTCGCCGTCCACTTCACCTGGCCGCTCTGGCGATCGACGCCTTCGTAGCGACCGTCACCCGCCGCCTTGCGCCAGCTGGTGCCGACGTCGAGCAGGTGGACGAAGAAGTCGTTCGAGAGCGTTCCGCTCCGATCGGTGAACGCGCCGTCCTTCGAGCCGCCGACGTTGGCGCCCAGCACGCGCAGCCCGCCGAGCAGCACCGTCATCTCGGGCGCCGACAGGGTGAGCTGCTGCGCGCGATCGACCAGCCACTCGGCCGCGAGGCCCGCCGTCGCCGAACCGGTCGCCTTGGCGCCGCTCCAGTTGCGGAAGCCGTCGGCCGTCGGCTCGAGCGCGGCGAACGACGCGACGTCGGTCTGCGCCTGCGCGGCGTCGGTGCGACCGGGAGCGAACGGCACGCGCACGTCGTGGCCGGCGCGGCGCGCCGCCTCCTCGACCGCGGCGCAGCCGCCGAGCACGATCAGGTCGGCCAGCGAGACCTTCATCCCGCCCGCCGCACCGGCATTGAACTCGCGCTGGACCCGCTCCAGCACCGCGAGCACCTGCGCCAGCTCTGCCGGCTGGTTCACCGCCCAGTCCTTCTGCGGCGCGAGGCGCACGCGCGCACCGTTGGCGCCGCCGCGCAGGTCGGAGCCGCGGAACGACGCCGCCGACGCCCACGCCGTCGTCACCAGCTGCGGCATCGACAGACCGGTCGCGAGCAGCCGCTGCTTCAGATCAGCGATCTCGTTCTCGCCCACCAGCGCATGATCGACCGCCGGCAGCGGATCCTGCCAGAGCTGCGCCGCCGGCACTTCCGGCCCGAGCAGCCGCGCGGCCGGACCCATGTCGCGATGGGTCAGCTTGAACCAGGCGCGCGCGAACGCCTGGTTGAACGCCACCGGATCGACGTGGAAGCGCTGCGAGATCTTGCGGTATTCCGGATCGGTGATCAGCGCGAGATCGGTGGTGAGCATCATCGGCTGGTGGAGCTTCGCCGGATCATGCGCGTCGGGGACGTTGCGCCCGGCGTCGCCCTTCGGCTTCCACTGCTGCGCGCCGGCCGGACTCCGAGTCAGCTCCCACTCGAAGCGGAACAGGTTGCGGAAGTACCCCTGCGACCAATCGTTCGGCGTCGACGTCCACGCGCCCTCGAGGCCGCTGGTGATGGTGTCGCCGCCCTTGCCGCTGCCGTGCGAGTTCTTCCAGCCGAGCCCCTGCTCCTCGAGTGCGGCGGCCTCCGGTTCGCGGCCGACGTGCGGGCCGGGAGCGGCGGCTCCATGCGCCTTGCCGAGCGTATGGCCGCCGGCGATCAGCGCGACCGTCTCCTCGTCGTTCATTCCCATCCGACCGAAGGTCACGCGAATGGCGGCCGCCGCCTTCAGCGGATCGGGAATGCCGCCGGGGCCCTCGGGATTGACGTAGATCAGCCCCATCTGCGACGCGGCGAGCGGATTCGCGAGCTCGCCATCCGGCGCGTGGCGCGCATCCGCGAGCCACTTCCCTTCCGGTCCCCAGAAGACGTCGGCCTGCGGCTCCCAGACGTCGGCGCGACCACCGGCGAAGCCGAGCGTCGCGAAGCCGGCCGACTCGAGCGCGACGTTGCCGGCGAGGATCATCAGGTCGGCCCAGGAGATCTTCGCGCCGTACTTCTGCTTCAGCGGCCAGAGCAGGCGGCGCGCCTTGTCGAGGTTGCCGTTGTCGGGCCAGCTGTTGAGCGGCGCGAAGCGGATGGTGCCGTCGGCCGAGCCGCCGCGGCCGTCGGTCATGCGATAGGTGCCGGCGCTGTGCCACGCCAGCCGGATCATCAGCCCGCCGTAGGTGCCGTAGTCGGCCGGCCACCACTCCTGCGAGGTGGTCAGCACGGCTGCGAGATCCCGCTTCAGGGCGGCGAGGTCGAGCTTGGCGAACTCGGCCGCGTAGTCGAATCCGGGTCCCATCGGGTTGCCGGCGGGGTGGTTCTGGTGCAGCACCGAGAGGTCGAGCTGCTCGGGCCACCAATCACGGTTGGCCATCGGCTCGTAGGCGCCCGAGGGGGCCCCCTCGACCGCGGCGGCGTCATGCATCACCGGGCACTTGCCGGCGGCAGCGCCGCTGGGCGCGCCTGCTCCCGCGGGGGGCGCCACATCGGTCGCCACGACCGTCCCGCACCCTGCCACGGCGCCGCCCACCGCTCCCGCCGCCAGCGCGAGCAGCCAACGCGAGCTCCAGACGCCGCCTTCGATCCCGATGGATGACATGCATGGCTCCTTCGTTCTTCGCGGCGCCAGATCGCCGCACCGGTACCGTCCGCCCAGCGCCTCGGGGATACGCCACCGCCGGCCACCGCGGGATCCCGCGGCGGCCCACGACGGGCCGCGGTCCACGACGGGCCGCGGTCCACGACGGGCCGCGGTCCACGACGGGCCGCGGTCCACGACCGCTGAGAGATAAGCCACCGAACTCGGCCCTGCCTCGAGCAAACGCGACGCCATCCGGCCGGCGCCCGGGCTCTCAGCTCCCGCCGATCGCGACCCGCTTCCACGCTCCCGACGGCGCCAGCAGCGGCTCGGGGAGGAGCCAGATCACCACCCGCTTGCTCGCGAGCGGCGCGTCGCGGCGGGCGAGCGCCTCGCGACAGGCGAGTTCGGCGCCGCCCTGCGGCGCGATCACGTCGACCGGCCAGCCGCTGTGGCGGATCAACTGATCGACGAAGCTCGCCTTCAGCTCCTTGTGCATGCCGGCGAAGCTGTCGCCGAGCAGCAGGAGCGGGCTCATGCGCGCGACCTCCGCGGTGGGCGCCGCCGTCCGCCACTCGACCGCGTCGACGCCGACCGCCTCGGGCGGTGCGCCTTCGGCCTGCCCGACCCCTTCGCCGCGGCACTGGCCGAGGCGGCGCGCGACGCTGAAATCGACGCCGTCGCGCAGCGGCCCATGCGCGAACCACTCCATCTCGCGCAGCCGCGCCGCCACCGCCCGCGCCGCCACCTCGGCGCCGCGCGGCGCCCAATGGTTGTTGCCGCGCAACCAGAGCCGCGCCCGCCGCGGATCGGGATCGTCGCGTTCGGCCATCAACGCCGGCGCGAGGTCGACCGACTCGACGCCGGCGGCGGCGAGGTCGGCGAGGAACCGCGTGGTCGCCGCCACGCGGGCGACCGGTGCGGCATGACCGGTCAACGCCGGCAGCAGCAACTCCGGCTCGAGCTGAAGACGCGACGGCACCGGCACCAACAGCAGGTGGCAACCGGACCGCGCGAGCTGCGCCTCGAGGTCGACCAGCACGCCGAACGGGCGCTCGAGCGCGGCGGCGTCCGGCGCGCGCGCCAGCACGTCGCCGGCGAAATCGAGCCAGCCGCGCGCCGCCGACTTCGGCAGCCAGTCGTCCCCCAACTGCACGAACCGCTTCAGCGACTCGTGCTCGGCCAAAGCGGCCACCGCCACCGCGAACTCGGCCGCGAGCGGCGCCGCCTCGAGCACGGGCAGCCGCAGGAGCGCTGCCGCGCGCTCGCGCGCCAGGCGATCGGCGCGGGCGACCTTCGGCACCACCGCAGCTTCGGCCGCAGCTTCGGCGGCGGCCGTCGGCTCGCCGGCGGCGGCGGCGCCAGCGGCGCTTTCCTCGCCACCGCCTTCGCCGCATCCGGCAAGCGCGCCGAACAGCGCCACCGCCAGCCAGGTCGCAGGGCCGCTGCCGCGGCTCGCGCAGCTGTCGCCTCGCCGCAGCGTGTTCATGCGCCGTTCACTTCTCGAACAGCGCCACCGGCCGGAACTGCGGCGACGCGAGCAATGCGGCGTCCTGCATCAGCCAGATCACCACCTTCTTGCCGGCGAGGCCGTCGCCACGACGGCGCAGCGTCTCGCGGCACTGCAGTTCGGCGCCGCCGGGCGGCGCGATGACGTCGATCGGCCAGCCGGTCACGCGGAAAAGGTGGTCGTGGATCGCGGCGCCGTAGTCCTTGTGCATGTTGGCGAAGCTGTCGCCGAGCAGGACGATCGGCGAGGCCTGCTTCGTCTCCTTCTTCAGCGGCGCGCCGCTCATGTGCACCGCGTTCAGCGCGATCGGCTCGGGCAGCGAGTCGGGCGCCTGGCCGTTGCCCTCGGCGGTGAAGTCGAAGGCCTTCCGGCGCAGCGTGAACGCCTTGCCCTCCTTGTAGGGACCCGGCCGGTACCACGGCTGCGCGGCGAGGCGCTCGCCGATCCGCTCCGCCGCCAGTTCGATGGCGCGCGGCGTCCAGTGCATGTTCCAGCGGTGGTAGAGCAGGCGGCGGCGGGCGTGCTCCTCGGCGTCGCCGAGGTCGCGCTGCTGGACGAAGTCGGGAGCGAGATTGACCACCTCGACTCCCGCGCCGACCAGTTCGAGCAGGAAGCGGGCGTTCGCCTCGCCCATCCCGCGGAACGGCGCCGCGGCGGCGCCGTCCCCGGCCGCGGCCGCCGGCTCCATCGCCGCCGCGATCGCCGGAGCGATCAGCTCCGGATGGAGCTCGATCCGCGTCGGGAACGAGACGTAGACGAACTCGATCCCATGCGCGTTCAGCTGCCGCGCCAGATCGACGATGGCGACGCCGGGATGCGTCTCGGCGGCGATCTCGAGCGCCCACGGCACGGCGCGCTCCGGCCGCGCCGCGCTCCAGTCGAGCCACTGCTCGACCGTGACCAGCGAGATCGCGCCGTCGGTCGGCTCGCCAACCGGCCACCAGCGGCGGCCGTTGGCGTCGTCGCGAATCCGCTGCAACGCGGAGCGGAAGGTCTCCTGCTGCCCGAACGCGCGAATCGCGGCGAGCTCCCGCTCGAGCGCCAGGCGGTCGGCCGCGAGCCGCGCCCCGCGCGCCGCCGCGACGGGGTCGCCGTCGATGGGAGCGGCACCGGCGGGAGCGGCACCGGCGGGAGCGTCCTGCCGGGCGTCCGCGGCGAGGAGCGTCGGCCGCAGCGCGAGCAGCGCCGCCAAGACGGCGACCGCGCCCCGCACCGATGCGAAACCTCGTCCGCGCGAATCTCGTCTCATGGCCGCTCCGGCTGCCATCGCCCGGCACCGTAGTACCATCCCGCCGCCCGGGCGCCAGCAGCGCGGCGCCGCGGCGGGACCTCGACCGGGACCACCCCCGGACGGCGCCGGCGGCGGACAGGACCGCGATGGTCTTCTCGACCCAGATCTTCCTCTTCTACTTCCTGCCGCTGGCACTGCTCGGCAACTACCTGTTGCCGGTGCGCTGGCGCAACCTGTTCCTGACGCTGATCAGCTACGTCTTCTATGGCTGGTGGAACCCGTGGTTCGTCACGCTGATGGCGCTGTCGAGCGTGATCGACTGGTGGGCCGGCGCGATCATCTGCGCGCCCGGGGCATCGCCGCGGCAACGCAAGGCGGGGCTGCTGTTCTCGCTCGGCGCGAACCTCGCGCTGCTCGGCTACTTCAAGTACGCGATGTTCGCCCAGGAGAACTGGAATCGCCTGGTCGAACTCTTCGGCGGCACGCCGAGCCCGGTGGTGCTGATCACGCTGCCGATGGGGATCAGCTTCTACACCTTCCAGACGATGTCCTACTCGATCGACCTCTACCGCGGCCACGCGAAGCGCGCGAAGAGCTTCATCGACTACATATGCTTCGTGTCGCTCTTCCCGCAGCTGGTCGCCGGCCCGATCGTCCGCTACCAGGACGTCGCCGACCAGCTGCGCTCACGGCCGCAGAAGGGCGAGCTCTTCGCCGCCGGCGCGCTCACCTTCATGTGCGGGTTCATCAAGAAGGTGCTGCTGGCCAACACCGTGAGCCAGCCGGCCGACCTCTGCTTCGACGACGCCGTGGCGCTCGGCACCGGCGCCGCGTGGTTCGGGCTGGTCTGCTTCTACTTCCAGCTCTATTTCGATTTCTCCGGCTACAGCGACATGGCGATCGGGCTGGGCAAGATGTTCGGCTTCACCTTCGTCGAGAACTTCGCCTCGCCCTACAAGGCGGGGAGCTTCACCGAGTTCTGGCAACGCTGGCACCTGTCGCTGACCACGTTCCTGCGCGACTACGTCTTCATCCCGCTCGGCGGCAGCCGCGGCACCAAGTGGCAGACCGCGCGCAACACGATGATCACGTTCCTGCTCGGCGGGCTCTGGCACGGCGCGGCGTGGCGCTACCTCATCTGGGGCGGCGCGCACGGGCTGATGCTGGTGCTCGAGCGGCTCTCCGGGAAGGGCTGCCTCTGGTGGTTCCTGCCGAAGGTGGCGCGCACGGCGGTGCTGGTCGCGATCTTCCAGTTCAACTGGATTGTCTTCCGCTGCGAGACGCTCGCCGACGGCGCCGACTACCTCGATGCGATGTTCGGCGGTCGCGGCAACGCCACCGGACAGGCGGTGCTGGCCGGCCAGGTGATCACGCCGTGGTACTGCTTCGCGCTGCTGCTGTGCGCCGCGGTCGTCTTCCTCGGCACGGAGACGCGGCAACTGGTCGTCCGGGCCGAACGGAGCTGGCGGATCGCGCTCGGGCTCTTCGCCGCGTTCGTGGTCAGCGTGCTCGCCCTGTTCTCGCAGGCCGAGAACCCCTTCCTCTACTTCCGGTTCTGAGGCGGCGGACCCGATGAGCCAACCCCACTCGAGCCGCACCGGACCGGGCCCCGCGGGCGCTCCCGCCGCCGGCGCCGCGCTCCACCCGCCGCGCGCCGGCGCCCCGCTGCGCGCCGCCGCGGCGCTCTTCGTCGCCACCTGCTTCGGCGCGCCGCTGGTGCAACTCGCCTGGGAGTCGGCCCGCGATCAGCCGCTGCAGGCGCTCGACTACTTCGACTTCCTCCATGGCCCGCGCGGCCGGCCGACCGGCGAGTGGGCCGTCTCGCTCGGCGAGGCGGTGATCGACGACCAGCGCTTGCGCCGCTTCGAGACCGACCTCCACGACGTCTCGTTCGTCACGAAGGCGGCGCTCCCGCCGTACCAGTGGCTGCTGACCGGCCTGTTCGGCCACGGCAACGAGAAGGCCGTCAGCGGGCGCGACGGCTGGCTCTTCTTCGCCGACGACCTGCGCAGCGCGTGGGGGCAGGGCTATCTGGAGCCGGACGCCGGCGGGCAGGCGGCGCTCGCCGCCATCGACCACTTCCGCGACCAGCTCGACGCGCGCGGAGTGCAGCTGCTGCTGGTGCCGTCGTACAGCAAGGAACTGCTCGACGCCCACTTCCTGTCGCGTTTCAGCGCCGGCATCACCGCCGCGCCGAACCCCGACCTCGAGCGCTTCTACGCCGAGCTCGAGCAGCGCGGCCACGCCTTCGTACGCATGGACGAGCTCTTCGCCGAACGGCGCGCCGAACTCGGCGACCCGCATGCACCGCTGTCGCTGCCGCGCGACACCCACTGGTCGCCGGAGACGATGGCGTTCTGCGCCGGGCGGATCGCCGAACGCGTGCGCGACCTGCTGCTCGAGGATGCGCCACGCGCGCCCCGCTTCTCCATGCGACCGATGTCGCTCTCCGGCCAGGGTGACCTGCTGCGGATGCTGTCGCTGCCGGACGGCCAGACGATCCATCCGCCGATGGAGCTCACCATCGCCCCGATCGTCGATGCGACCGGCGCGCCGGTGCGCCCCGATCCGCGCTCCGACGTCGTGCTGCTGGGCGACAGCCTGACCAAGGTCTTCTCCGACCCGCAGCTCGGGCTCGGTGAGGCGGCCGGCCTCGGCGAGCACCTCGCCCTGCACCTCGATCGACCGCTCGACGTCCTCGCCATCGCCGGCGGCTCGGCGACGCAGGTGCGCGAGGCGCTGGCGCGCCGTCCCGGCGACCCGCTCGCCGGCAAGCGCGTGGTGATCTGGCAGTTCGGCGTGCGGATGCTCGCCTCGGGCGACGAGGAGTGGAAGCAGGTCGAGTTCCCGCCGCCGGGCGGCAGCAGCGGCAACGGCGGTGGCGAGCAACCCGACGCACCGGTCACCCCGCCGACCGAGTTGCCAGGCGTCGGCCAGCCGATCGGCACCAAGGGGCTCACCACCGACACGCTGCGCGAGCCCGATTACGAGCCCGCCGCGGACGTCCCGCGCGCTCGCGTGCGACTGATCGTCGAGCTCGCGCTCGCGTCGCCGATCGACCCCGAATTCGACTACGAGTTCACCCTCTGCGTGCATGAGCTGAACGTGGTGCGCGTGATCGAGGGCGCGCTCCCGCCGAAGGCGAAGGGCGACAAGGTGTGGGTCGGCTTCCCGGGCCGTGCGCTCGGCGAGGACCTGCCGCCCGCGCGCTACTCGCCGGGCATGCGCTTCGAGGTGCTGCTCGAGGACCACCGGCTCCGCTTCGGCGAGAGCTCCTCGCTCCAGTTCAACCCCGCCATGGACGTCGGCCGCAACGTGATCCACTACCCGCTGCTGTTCAAGGAGACCGCGGAGTAGACGCCGCGGCGGGCGGTCACGGCGGCGGCAGCGCGATCCGCTTCCAGCGCGGCCCGGGCGCGATCACCGTCTCCGAGAGCAGCCAGACCACCGTCTTCATGGTCTGCCAGCGCGCCTCGTCGCGTCGCGCCAGCTTGACGCGCACGGTGTCGATCGCGCCGCCATCGGCCTTGAGGAAGTCGACCTTCGCGCCGTGGAAGCGCGCCAACTGCGAGACGAAGTCGCACGCGGTGAACGCATGCAGCCGCAGGTGGCTGTCGCCCAGCACCACCAGCGGCGCCGCCGGGTCGTGCAGGTCGACGATCGCGCGCTCCTTCTGCAGCGTCTCGCCGCGCACCGCCTCGATCGTTGCACCGCGCGTGACGAGGCTCTCGCTCGGCTGGTAGCCGAACTCGGCCGCCACCACCTGAAAGTCGCGCCCTTCCGCGAGCGTTCCCGGCACGAAGCCGGGGAACTGCGCCAGCCGCTCGGCAGCTGCACGTGCCGCCAGCGAATAGCCGCGCGGCGTCAGGTGCGGATCGGAGCGCAGGAAAAGCTGGTCGGAAGGCGTCGCGCCGAAGCGCTCCGCGACGAAGCGCGCCGTCAGCGACACCGCGTCGACCCCCTCGCGCGCCAGCTCGGCGACGAAGCGCTGCGTCCCGCTGCCGAGCCCGACGAACCCGGTGGCGGGCACGTCGATCAGCAGCTCGGGATGGATCTCGAGGCGCGACGGCAGCAGCACCACCAGGAGCTCGATCCCGTGCGCCGCGAGCTGGCGATCGAAATCGACGATCGCCGGCAGCGGATGGTGGGCGACGGCGCGATCGACGGCGACCTGCGGCCCGGCTGCGGCCGCCCCGTCGGCGGGCAGCGGCCAGCGGTCCGGGAGGTTCCAGCGCGCGAACTGCCGGAACGCGCCGATCGGCACCTTGCCGTTGCGCACGTCGACGAACGGCAGCGTCTCCGGATCGCCGGGATGGGCGTCGAGCACGGCCTGCAGCGCGGCGCAGAAACCCGGCTCGACGCCGGCCGCGTCGATGGCGGCCGCCAAGGCCAGCGCTTCGCGCTCCTGCGCCAGCAGCCGCCCGGGTCGCGTCGACGCCGCCGCGTCCGCCGCCGGCTCCTGCAGCAGCGCCAGTGCGACCAGAGCCGCGATCATCCGCCATCCCCGGCGAACAGCTCGAGCGGTTCGACGCGGATCGGCGCGATCGCCAATTGGTCGGGCAGCAGCCAGATCACCAGGCGCTTGCCCTTCCACGCCTCGAGGTCGCGCCGCGCCAGCTTCTGGCGCACTTCGCGCTGGCCGCCGTTGGCGGCGTAGACGCAATCGATGCGGCGCCCGATGGCGCGCGCGAGGTGGCTGACGAAGTCGGCCCCCTGCTCATGGTGGACGCGCGTGTAGCTGTCGCCGAAGACCAGGATCGGGCTCTTGTCGTCGACCGCCTCGAACGGCTCGTCGCCGGTCGAGGTGCGCGCGGCCACCAGCACCGCCCGTCCCTGCATCACCTCGTCGCGCGCCCCCTTGCTCGAGAGCTCGGTCCCGGCCGTGTACTTCACCTCGCCCTCGCGCACGCGGAACTGCCGGCCCTCCTTCAGCGGCCCCGGCTTGAACCACGGATAGGCGCGGAGGCGCGCCGCCACCTGCTCCGCGGCGAGCTCGGTGCCGCGCACCGTCCAGTGCGGGTCGCTCTTCAGGTAGAGCGGCTCGATCGGCGCGGCGCCGCGCGCGGCGACGAACGCCGGCGTGAGCGACAGCGTCTCGACCCCGGCGCGCGACGCGTTCAGCAGGTGGCGCGCGACGGTCGCGCCCATCCCGGCAAAGCCGGCCGCCGGCAAATCGGGCAGCGTGATCTCCGGGTGGATCGACAACTTCGACGGCACGCTGACCACCAGGAAGTCGATCCCGCGCGCGGCGAACTGCCGATCGAGGTCGACCAGCGTCAGCAGGAGGTTGAAGGTGCCGTCCTCCTTCGGCGCGAACACTCCGCTCGTCTTCGGCGCGCTGGCCAGCGAGATCGCCCGCAACAACGCGGTCGTGAGCGTCCACTCCCCCGCCGTGACGTAGCCCGGCTCGCCGGGGTGGGCGGCGTCCCACTCCTGGTAGCGCCGCTTCGCGTCGGCGATCCACGCCTCCTCCTGGCCGTGCGCTTCCATCGCCGCGAGCAGCGTGGCGAGTTCGTCGCCCTGCGCCGCGAGCCGCGCCGCGCGCCCGGGATCGTCGCGCTCGACCGGCGGTCGCAGCCCCTGGATGACCAACGGGAGGTCGGTCGCGCCGACCGGGCCGGCCGCAGCCGGCGGTGCCGGCGCCGCGGACTCCTGGACCGGGAGGTCCAGCAGCAGGGTGATCAGCCAGGCGACGCGCACGGACTCTGGCTCCTCGAAGTCATGACGGTGCGCACGATACGGCGATGCCGTCTCATGAGAAGATCGGCCGCTGCGCGGGCGCCACCGAAATGGAGCAACGCCCGCCGCCTCGTGGAGCGAACCGCGATGACCGATCCTGCGTGCCCGCCCGGAGACCGCGGCGGGTCGGCGCCGGCCGAGCGCGAATGGAGCGCGAAGTCGGTGGCCTGCGGCCTGCTGTTCGGCGCGCTGTTCGGCGCCGCGAACGCCTACCTCGGACTCAAGGCGGGGCTCACCGTCTCGACCTCGATCCCGATCGCGGTGCTGTCGGCGGCCGCGTTCCGCCTGTTCGGCGGCGGCACGATCCTCGAGGCCAACCTCGCCCAGACCATCGGCAGCGCCTCGAGTTCGCTGGCGGCCGGCACGATCTTCACCATCCCGGCGCTGTTCATGTGGGGACTCGCGCCGAGCTACCTCCAGGTGGCGCTGCTGGCGCTGACCGGCGGCCTGCTCGGCATCCTCGCGATGGTGCCGCTGCGCCGCCTGCTGATCGTGCAAGCCGACGCCGAACTGCCCTATCCCGAGGGGCGCGCCTGCGCCGAGGTGCTGAAGAGCGCGAAGAGCGACTCCGCCGGCGGCCGCTGGATCTTCATCGGCCTCGCGCTCGGCGTGCTGATCAAGCTGGCGGTGAGCGGCTGGCCGCTGCTGTCGCCGCCCGACGCGCTGGCCGGCGGCATGCGCTACGTGCCGGAGGAATTGAAGCTCGAGCTCGGTTTCCTGCCGAACGGCGCGCTCACGCTCAGCATCGACGCCGTGCTGCTGGCGGTCGGTTTCATCGTCGGCTACCGCGCCGCGGCGATCATGGTCGCCGGCGGCCTGCTCGGCGCGCTGGTGCTCTACCCGCTGGTCACGAAGATGCACCAGATCGGTGCCGGCCCGGAAGCGGCGCAGCTCACCTACGGCGCGGCGAAGAGCGGCTTCGTCCGCTACATCGGCATCGGCGCGGTGGCGGCGGCCGGGCTCATCACCGTGCTCAGGACCGCGCCGACCATGGGGCGGAGCTTCGCCGCCGTGGCGCGCGGGCTGCGTCGGGGCGCCGCCACGGGCGGCGGCGTCGCCACCGACCGCGACCTGCCGGCCCTGGTGCTGGTGGTCGGCCTCGCGCTGCTCGGGTTGCTGCTCGCGTTCACGCCGGGCGTGATCGGCGGCGACCTGCCCTTCGGGATCCGCCTACTCGCCGCGGCCGCGGTGATCGTGTTCGGCTTCCTGTTCGTCCCGGTGAGCTCGCGCCTCGTCGGCGTCATCGGCGTCTCCTCGAACCCGACGTCGGCGATGGCGCTGATCACCCTGGCCGGCACGGCGCTCTTCTTCGTCGCGCTCGGCCGCGCCGAGGATCCGGGCACGCGCGCGGCGGTGCTGACGGTCGGCACCGTGGTCTGCGTCGCCGCCTCGAAGGCGGGCGACATCTCGCAGGACCTGAAGACCGGGTGGCTGGTCGGCGGGACGCCGGCGCGCCAGCAGGTCGGCCAACTGCTGGCCGCGGCGGTGTCGTGCTGGGTGGTCGCGGCGGTGGTGCTGATGATCGGCAGTCAGGAGGACGGCGGCTTCACCGGCCCGAATGCGATGCCCGCGCCGCAGGCCAACATGATGAAGGCGATCATCGAGGCGGTGGTCGGCGGCTCGCTGCCGTGGGACCTGGTGGCGATGGGCGGCGGCATCACGCTGGTGAGCGCGCTGGTGGGCCTGGCGCCGCTGCAGGTGGCCTTGGGCATCTACCTGCCCCTCTCCACGATGACGACGATCTTCGTCGGTGGCTGCCTGCGGCGCCTGGCCGAGGCGCGCGCGAAGGGGGCGCAGGAGCCGCTCGAGGGCGGCGTGCTGTGCGCATCCGGATTCGTCGCCGGCACCGGTCTGGCGGGAGTTGCGCTGGTGGCGTATGCCTTCTTCGCCGGGTCGCGGCGGCAAGGAGATCTGCCGCATCCGCATGCGATCGAGACGATCGTCGCGCTGCTGCTGCTCGCGGCCGCCAGTGCGCTGCTCGTCCGTTCGGCATCGCCCCGGCGATAACGGAAAAAGCGGGAGAGAAGGTGGCGCGACCCCGGTGGAGCCGGGTCGCGACGATCGGCGGCTGTGGCGCGGCACTCGCGCTGCTGGCGGGCCGATTCGTCGCCGAACCGACGTTGCTCGACAGCTGGGCGATCCGCGTCGAGACGCGGACCCAGTCGACGGCAGCGCTGTTCGCCGCGGGTGGCGGCGACGCCAACCCGTTCTGGCGGCCAACGTTCCACTGGCTGCACGCCGGCGCCGACCGGCTCGGCGCGACGCTGCTCGGCGACGGTGACCGCGGGCTGCGACTGCTCGCGCTGCTCGCCTTCTGGTTCGCGGCGCTCGCGCTGTTCCGCCATGCCCGCGCCCTGCGGCTCCCGCGCGGCGTGGCCGCCGCCGCGGCGCTGCTGTT
>VGYY01000052.1 GCA_016872815.1 Planctomycetota bacterium | reverse complement strand
CCCGCAGGCAGCGACGGTGGAGGCGCGGCGCGATCGCCTCGGGGAGTTCGTACTGCGGCGCGAGCGTCGGCGCCGCCGGGTCAGCCGGCGGCAGGTCCTCCGCATGCAGGAACGCGCGCACCAGCAACCGCGGCGCCGCGCCCGCGGCTTCGACCGTGCCGCGCAGCAGCAGTTCCTCGGCGCGACCGAACGAACGGGCGAGCCAGCGCGGCCCGAACACGACCGCCGTCAGTTCACCGCTCGCATCGGCGACCAGCAGGCGCGTCGCGGCGACGCCACGCCGGCCGCTCGCCTGCTTCCGCACCAACCGCACGCGCACCACGGCCTCGGTTCCGGCGACGAGCGCCTGGATCGGCACCGGTGCGGCGAAACGGAGATGACGTCGCGGCGGCAAGGCGAGCAGGTCGCGCCACTCCGTCACCTCTTGCGCGGCCCACGCCGCCACCCGCTTCCCGCCGAGACCCCGCAGCGACGCCAGCGGCGCCGCGAGCGGATCGGGCGCAGGCTTCGAGGGCGGACGGGCGACGCGCGGTGCCACGCCGCGCACCTATACTTGAGCCATGCGCAAGGTCCTGCTCCCCGCTTTCAGCCGCCGGCGCTTGGCGCTGCTCGCCACGGCCGCGCTGATGCTGGCGGCGGCGGCCCCGCGCGATGACGCCGCCGCGGCGCGCGCGCGGCTGGTCGAGTGCGAGCAGGCGCGCAGCGCCAGTCTCGAGGCGCTGGAGCTGGCCTACGCCCGCATCGAGGGGGCGTGGGAGGACTGGCGCCGCACCGAGCCCGATCGGGCGACGACGCTGGGCGAAGAATTCGGCCTGGCCTATGCGGCCAAGCAGGCCGAGTTCGCCGCGCGCCGCGCCGGCAGCCGCGACGCCCGCGAGGCGCGCGCGCAGAAGCGCGGCGAGGCCGATGAGCTGGCGGCAGCGTTCCGCGAGGTGCTCGACCGCCGCGGCATCCACGAACCGACGCTGCGCGACACGTTCGCCACCGCGGCGCTGCGCGATGTGGCCGGCCGTTCGGCCGACGACGTGCCGGCGCACGTCGAGGCGCTGGCCGCCCGCTGGCTCGGTCGCGCGCAGCGGTTCGAGCTCCTCTGGAACGAGTTGCTCCATCGCCACTGCCAGGAAGTGAAGGCGTGGCGCGAGCGCAGCGACGAATGCGTCGCCGCCGGCGTCGAGCTCGACCGCGTGCTCCATCCGGAGACCTTCCTGCCGGGCGGCGCCCGTGCCCGCCCCGGCATGGTCTACATCGCCGGCGGCACCTACACCGTCGGCCCGAACCTCGGCATCGAGCGCAAGAAGCGCCGGGTTACGGTGCGCCCGTTCATGCTCGACCGCTGCGAGGTGACCAACCGCGACTATCAGGCGTTCCTCGCGGCGCTGCCGGCCGAGCAGCGCGCGGCGCGGACGCCTCGCCATTGGACGGCGGATGCCGGCGGTCAAGCCGCGCCACCGCCCGAGTTGCTCGATCACCCGGTGACGATGATCACCTGGCGCGATGCCGACGCCTTCGCGCGGGCGCAGGGCAAGCGGCTTCCGACGGAGGACGAGTGGGAGGTCGCGGCGCGCGGCCGTGAGGCGTTCGCCTACCCTTGGGGCGCCGACTGGCTGGCCGGCCGCGCCAACGACGCCAAGGCCGACCGCGGCGCGACGCTGCCGGCGCAGGCGCTCGAGGATGGCGCGTCGCCGTTCAAGGTGCTGCAGATGTCGGGCAACGTCGAGGAATGGACCGCCTCCAGCGAGGACGGCGACACGCTGACCGAGCTGCCCTCCAACATCGCGGCGGTGGTCGTCCGCGGCGGCCATTTCCGCAGCCCACCCGAGTACGCGAGCGCACTGTTCCGCTGGGTCGCGCCCGGCGGTTCCACCCGCGAGCCCCACCTCGGCTTCCGCTGCGCGGCGGATCTCAAGTGAGCGCCGCGCCGCCGTTCGAGCGCCGGCTCCGCCCGACCGCCGGCGTCCTCCGCCTCGTGGCCGAGGCGCTGGTCGACCTGCTGCTGCTGGCGCCCCGCGTGCTGCTCGCCGCGGCGCAAGCCGCGGCTCGTCGCCGCGCCATCGCCACGCTGATCCACGCCAGGGCACCGCATGCCGCGTAAGACCCGCGTCCTCCACGGCGACGACGAGTACCTGTTCGTCGAGGCGCCGGGCGACCCGCAGGGTCCCGCCCTGCAGGTGTTCGCGAAGCCCGCCAACGCGCGCGCCGTGCCTCCCGGTCGCTCCCCCACCCACCAGACCGAGCACGGACAGTGGCTGCAGGTGGCGCGGTTCGACGGCGTCGCGCTGACGGTCGACCCCGATGCGCCGGCGCCGCTGGCGGCGACCTTGCAGGGACTGCTGCCGCGGTACGCCGAGATGCGCGAGCAGCACATCGCGAGGGCGAAGCACCCCTGCCACTGGATCCACGCCGAAGGCCGGCCGCTGCACGGCCTGCATCCGGCGCAGCCGGCGGGACTGCTGTTCAAGCTCTGGAGCAGCGCCGAGCGCGCCGCGGCGGTCGTGCGCGAACTCGGCGTCGAAGCGCGCGTCTTCTCCACCGGCGACCTGCGCGAGTTCCTCGAGTTGCGCGCCGAGGAGGGCTACGCCGGTGCCCTGCTCGACGACGAGGAGTTGATCTTCTTCTGCCTCGACGCGGCCGGCCGGATGCAGTTCCTCCGCATCGCCGCCGCCGCGGGCGGCGAGGACGCCGACGAGGCCGCTGCGGAGGCCGGCGACCGCGCCGCGCCGGCGACCGTCGCGAGCCACCATCTCGCCACCCATCTGCTGGCCGAGAACGGCCGCTTCGAGCCGTACGAGGGCGACGAGGCGCTCGAGCCGTTCGTCGATCAGGACGGCTGGGACCGCCTGCTGGTCCGCACCTTCGGCCTGCTGCCGTTCCATGGCCATGCCGCGGGCTGGCGCTGCTTCATGCTGGTGCGCGACGGCCAACCGGTCGCGCGGCGCGGCGACGATCCGACGGAGCGCCAGGCGCAGCTGCCGCTGTTCCACGATCCGGCCGCCGCCGACGAGTGGCGGTCGCGCCACCGCCAGGGCAAGGCCGCGATCGAGCGCGTGACCGATCTGAAGGCGACCGTCGCCGCGGCGCAGGCGCGCGGCGAACTGGTGCAACTGCAACCCGACGACCACCGCGTCCGCGGCGGCACGCTCTGGATGGGTCGCGACGGCGCGCTGCACCTGCTGGGCTACAGCGGCATCTGGCGCTCGACCGACGGCGACGCGTTCACCCGCGTCGACGAGGACGACACGGACGCCGCGGCGGACGCTCAGTCCTCGGGCACGACGTAGGAGCGGACGTCGCCGTCGTCGCTGCGCGCACCGGCGAGGAAGCTGCCGAGAACGTTGCAGCCGGCGTTGCGGAGCAGTTCGAGCGCGCGGGTCGACTGGTCGCGCGGCGTCTTCTCGAGGCGCACCACGTAGAGCAGCCCGTCGACGCGCGTGCCGAGCGTCGCCGCATCGGCGAACGGCAGGGCCGGCGGCGTGTCGAACAGGATCCACTGGAACTCGGCCTTGAGGGCGCCGATCAGGTCGCTCATCCGCGAGCTGCCGAGCAGCTCGGAGGAGTTGCGCACCGCGCGCCCGGCCGAGAGCACGTACAGCGACGGCAGCGACGTCGCGGCGACCACCCGCTCGATCGGCACGAAGTCGAGCATCGCGTCGGCGAGGCCCGGCTCGCGCGGACGGCCGAACAGCTGGTGCTGCGAGGGCGAACGCAGGTCGGCATCGACGACCAGCACGCGCGTGTCGGGGAGCTCGGCGAGCGCCACGGCGAGGTTGGCCACGGTGACCGACTTGCCTTCGCCCTTGATCGCCGAGGTCACGGCCAGGGCGCGCGGCTGGCCGCCCGGGTTGAGTGCGACGAGGTTGGCGCGAAAGGTCCGGTACTGCTCGGCCACGCCACTCTGCGGCTCGTGGGCCACCACCACTCGCGGGTCGAGCGCGCGGTCGACGAGGATCACGAGTTCGTCGCCAGGTGGCGGCGGCACGCTGCCCGGCGGCAGCGGGATCGCGCCGGCGGCGCCGCCATGGGCCGCACCGGCGCCCGGCGCGGCAGTGGAAGCGGAAGGCGGGAGGTCGGCGGCCATGGGCTCCCTTTCGGCTCTCCTCCCGGGGCGGCGTGAGCCGCCGCCGTCCCGTTCGTCCTGAGGGAGCCGGAAGATACCGTGCGCCTTCCCGCGCACCGCACCATCCCCCGGGGCGGAGCGCGACCCTGCTCAAGCGGTCGTCACGGCGCCACCGAGAGATGGAACGCCCATGCCGCCCCAAGCCTCCGCCCGACGGTGACCTGCGTGCAGAACTCCTTCATGTCACGCCTGGCCGGACTGTTCCGGAGCAAGTCCGACCTCACGACGCTGCGCCAGCTCGAACGGGCTGGGGTCCGCAGCGTGAACGTCCTCGACCTCGGCCGGCTCGAGCAGCTGGTCGGCGAGGCGATGGAATCGGCCCTGCGCGAGGCGCTCAGCACCGGCGGTTCGGCCGAGCTCGCGGCGGGCGGGGCGCAGGTGGAGTTCCTCCGCCGCCTCGGCCTGCACGACCGCCTCGCCGACCACGGCCGCGAACTCGAGGCGCAGAGTGCGACGCTCGCCGGCCAGCGCGTCGAGCTCGAGGGCGCGCTGCGGCAGTCGCGCGCGGAGCTCGATCGGCGGCGGCAGCAGGAATTCACCGTCGCCCGGCAGCGGCTGCAGGACGCCCTCGACGCGCTGCTCGGCGCGGCGTTCGATTCGCTGCGAACGGCGGCGTCCGGCAGCGAGCGCCTCGCCGCGGAAGTCGAGCGGCAGCAGCCGCTGCTCCGGTCGGCGCTGCTGGCGCTGCTCGAGCAGTCGCTGCGCACCGATGCCGGCGAAGTCGCGCCGGCCGCGAGCGGCGCCACCGCCGCCACCGCCGCGCACGAGGCGGCCGAACGCGAACGGCTCGAACGGCGCGTGCGCAAGCTCTCGGCGCAGCTGCTCGAGACGGAGGAGCTGCTCGCCCGCACCCGCGCGGCGCAGGCCGAGGCGCCCGGCGTCCCGTCGGTGCATCGCACGCCGCAGGGCCTCGCCGCCGACGCGCAGGATCGCACCGCAAAGAAATCGTTGCTCGCCGCCATCTTCGAACACAATCTCGAGCTGCGGCGGACCCTTGCCGAACCGCGCCCCGCGGCCGTCGCAGAGCAATCCCCGAAGACCGCGACTCCAGGAGCTGATGCCCGATGAGCGACCCAGTTTCCCCCCGTGTCCGCCCCGAGAAGCCGGCGGGCGTGCTCTACCTCGGCATCGATCTCGGCACTTCGCGCACCTCGGTCGCCGCCAGCAATGGCGTGCGCGAGACGGTGGCCAGCTACGTCGGCTACCCGCGGGACGTCATCGCGCGCAAGGCGCTGAAGAAGGACGTGCTCTTCGGCGATGAGGCGGTCCGGAACCGGCTCGCGCTCGACCTGCTCCGGCCGCTGCAGGGCGGCGTGATCCGCCATAGCGACGGCGACCCGAACAGCGCCGACGCGCAGCGGCACCTCAAGGCGACGCGCGACCTGATCCGCCACGCCATCAGCCTGGCGCGACCGAAGGCGGACGAGCTGATCTACGCCGTGGTCGGCTGCCCGGCCCGCTGCTCGGTCAAGAACAAGAGCGCGATCGTCGAGGCGGTGCGACCGGTGGTCGACTCGGTGATGATCGTCTCCGAGCCGTTCACGGTCGCCTACGGGCTCGAACGGCTCTCCGACTGCCTCGTCATCGACATCGGCGCCGGCACCACCGACCTGTGCCGCATGCACGGCACGATGCCGACGGAGGAGGACCAGCTGACCAACGAGTTCGCCGGCGACCACGTCGACCAGCAGCTGCTGAAGCTGCTGCAGGCGAAATGCACCGGCGCGGTGGTCACGATCCACACGGTGAAGGAGATCAAGGAGAAGTACTCCTTCGTCGGCGACGCCCGCGACCCGGTCCACGTCGAGCTGCCGGTCAACGGCAAGCCGACCCGCTTCGAGATCGGCGCCGAGATGCGCGCCGCCTGCCGCACGATCGTCCCGCCGATGGTCGACGCCATCCACCAGCTGATCGCCAGCTTCGACCCCGATTTCCAGAGCCGGCTGAAGAACAACGCGCTGCTCGGCGGCGGCGGCAGCCAGATGAGCGGGCTGCGCGACATGCTCGAGGCCGAGATGAAGGAGCGCCTCGGCGAGGGGCGCGTGGTCCGCGTCGACGAGCCGACCTACGGCGGCGCCAATGGCGCGCTCAAGATCGCGCACGACATGCCCCCGGAGTTCTGGGAAAAGCTGAGCTGACGGCCGGCGAGCGGGGCTTCCGGGCGGTCCGGCGACGGCGGCGGTCAAGCGCGCGGCGACGGCGAACCGATCGGGGGTCGGAGGAGACGCCATTCCAACTCTGCTGAAAGCCCTCCGCCCGCACCAATGGACGAAGAACCTCGCGGTCTTCGTCGGGATCCTCTTTGCCCGGAGGCTGAGCGACGCCGCGGTCATGGTGCCGGTGGCGATGCTGTTCCTCGCCTTCTGCCTCGCGGCGAGCTGCATCTACCTGCTGAACGACATCGCCGACCGCGACGAGGACCGCAAGCATCCGGTCAAGTGCCAGCGACCGATCGCTTCGGGTGCGCTGTCGGTCGGCGCGGCGCGCGCCGCGGCGGCGGTGATCGCGATCAGCGCCCTGCTGCTCGTCTGGTTCCTCCCCACCAAGGTCCGCCTCGCCGACGGCGCGCTGCGTCCGGGACCGGTGGTGCTGGCGGCCTACCTCACCCTGAACGTCGGCTACACCGCGTGGCTCAAGCGCGTCGCGATCGCCGACGTGACCTGCGTCGCGCTCGGTTTCCTGATCCGCGTGGTCGGCGGCCCGCTGGTCGCCGAGGACCCGCGCCATCCCGGCCACTCGCTCGAAGTCTCCTCCTGGCTGATCCTCTGCACCTTCTTCGGCGCACTGTTCCTCGCGCTGGCGAAGCGGCGCGGCGAGTTGCTGGTCACCAAGGACGCGGGCGGCGGGCGGTCGGTGCTCGACCAGTACGCGCCGCAGGCGCTCGATGCGCTGCTGGCGATGGCGGGGGCCGCCACGCTGCTCTGCTACTCGATTTACACCGTGGCGGCCGAGACGGTGGCCAAGCTCGGCAGCGATCGGCTGCTCTACACCGTCCCGTTCGTCTTCTTCGGGATGGGCCGCTACCTGCTGCTGCTCTACCGTCGGCAGCGCGGCGAAGACCCGGCGGCGGTGCTGTTCGGCGATCGCGGGATGCTGCTCGCGATCGGCGGCTGGATCGCGATGTCGGCGCTGATCCTGGCGCTCGCGCGATAGACGGCGGTCAGCCCGCGGGCGGCGGCGCCTCGCGCACCGGCGGCGCCAACCGGAGCGCCCGCACCAGCTCGAGCAGCAACCGGTCGCGCACCTCGGCCATCGGCGGCGCGCAGCCGAGGAGGCGCGCCATCGACGTCATCACGTCGGCCGCGAAGCCGCACGGCTGGATCAGCCCGAAGTCGGCGAGGTCGGGCGCGACGTTGAGCGCGAGGCCGTGCCAGGTGACATGGCGCCGCACCGCGACGCCGATCGATGCCACCTTGCGCCCGCCCACCCAGGCGCCGGTCGCACCGTCGCGCCGCTCCGCCGCCAGACCGTACCGAGCCAGCAGGGCGATCAGCGCCGCCTCGAGCGCGCGCAGATGGTCGCGCACGCCGATGCCGAGGTCGGCCAGCGACACGATCGGATAGGCGACCAGTTGCCCCGGCCCGTGCCAGGTCGCC
Source organism: Planctomycetota bacterium (assembly GCA_016872815.1). Taxonomy (GTDB): domain Bacteria; phylum Planctomycetota; class B15-G4; order B15-G4; family SIAN01; genus SIAN01. The sequence continues at coordinate 10,480 of VGYY01000052.1, read as the reverse complement.
TGCCCTCCCCGCTCCACCTCGACCACCGGCAGCGGCAGTTGCGGCCACGGGCGTGGCGTCGCCCGCCCGAGCGTGACCACCCGCTCGTGCTCGCCGATCAGCAGCACGTCGTCCCCGCCGGCGATCCTGGCGGCGAGCAGGCGCTGCTGCAGGGCATGGACCGCCAGGTAGTCGCCCACGGTCTCCGGCCCGAACTCGATCACCCGCGTGCGCGGGTACCAGAGCGGCCCGCCGCCGGTCGCCGCCGACCCGGCGCTCACGCCTCGGCGATCCGCAGCGGGGCGAAGTCGATCCAGTCGCACGAAGCCAGGTGGTAGCGCACGCCGGCCCGCTCGCCGAACAGCGGCCGCGCGAGATCGCGCCGCAGCGAATGGAGGTGGCCGAACACGCAGTGGCGCGCGCCCGCCTGCTCGATCAGCGCGGACGCCCGGGTCGGCGCGAGGTCGCCGCCGCAGGGCGGGTAATGGGTGATCGCGACGCGGACGGCGGCGTCACGCCCCTCCCGCGCCAGCGCCTCCATCGCCCGCTCGAGCCGGCCGAGTTCGCGCTCGAACAGCCGCGCGGCCTCGGCCAGGTCGCCGGCTTCCGGTTCGGCGCTGACCATCCCGCCTTCCCGCGGCTGCCAGTCGATCGCATCGTGGAACGAGACCCCCGGCTGGTCCCACAGCCGCGTCCCGCTGATGGCGAACGGACCGAGGCGCACCACGTCGCCCTGCACCGCATGCATCCCGGGTGGGAGCGCCGCCCGCAGCTTGCCGATGGTCGACCACCAGTAGTCGTGGTTGCCCTTGAGCAGCACCTTGCGGCCGGGCAGGCGCCCGAGGAATTCGAGGTCAGGGCGCGCCTGCTCGAGGTTCATCGCCCATGAGATGTCGCCCGGGACGAGGACGACGTCGTCGGCGCCGACGCTCGCGCGCCAGGCGCGCTCGATCTTGTCGGCGTGGCCCACCCACTGCGGGCCGAAGCGGTCCATCGTCTTGTTCGGCGTGCCGAACGAGAGATGGGGATCGGAGAGCGCGAAGAGCCTCACCCGCGGCGTTCCCGGGGGCTCACTCCTCGATCAGGTGCTGGTAGACCTTGTGCTCCATCCAGCCCTGACGCGGGCGCGGGAAGGTCTGTACCTCGGCGTCGCCGTAGAGGAACACCTGGCAGGCGAGCCGGACGGTGGAGTCGGTCTGCGGCAGCTTCGCGATCTCGGCACCGGTGCGCGGCGAGCAGACGTCCTGCGGCTTGACCCGCACCTTGCACGTGCCGCACAGGCCGCGACCCCGGCAATTCAGCATCTGATGCAGCCCGGCGTAGAGCTGGATGCCCTGCTCGGCGGCGATCGTCCGCAGGTCCCGCGCCTCGGCGGCGACGACCTCCTTGAACTCGCGCGAGAAATAGAGTTTCGGCATCGGTCGCCCCTCGATGAAGGGGCGCCATGCAAGCGCTGGCGCGCCGGGCGTTCAAGGGACGGCGCGACGCGCGCTGGCGGCGGCGCGCCCGGCGTGGCAGCGGCGAACCGAGCGCCATTCGGTTCGTTACGCTCGGTGCCCCGGGACTTCCCCCGGAACCGGGCCGCACTTCGCGGCGGCCGCCGCCTCCCACCACAACGGATCGCACTTCTGCATGGCCCCACTCTCCGTCCCGGTCCTGAGCGCGGCGATTGCGGCCATCACCGTCGTCACCTCCAGCGCGCTTCCGGCGCAGAGCCCGCCCGGTTCGGGCGGCGCCGCTTCCCTCGCACCCGGTGACCCGGCGGTCGTCGAACTCGATCCGGTGCTGGTGACGCCGCCGCACGAGGACGCGTTCGCCACCGCGGCGATCCGCCGCGAGTCCGTGATCGCCGCGACCTTCCGGCTGGAGTTGCAGTCGCGCACGCTCCCCGACGCGATCCGCGAACTGCCGGCGGTCGGCATGCAACGCACCGGGCTCGGCCAGGCCAGTCCGTTCCTCCGCGGCTTCACCGGCTTCCGCACGCTGTTCGTGCTCGACGGCTTCCGCTTCAACCACTCGGCCTGGCGCGAGGGTCCGAACCAGTACTTCAGCACCATCGATCGTTTCCTCGTCGAGCGCATCGATGTCCGCTACGGCGCCGGCAGCGTCCGCCATGGCTCCGATGCCGTGGGTGGCACCCTCGTGATGGAGTCGCGCGCAGCCGGTCCGACTGCCCCCGATCGCCTCCACACCGGCCTGTTCGAGACCCGCGTCGCCAGCGCCGAACGCTCGGGCCTCTGGCACGTCGAGGCGGGCGGCGTGGTCGGAGGCGCCGCCGATGCGCCGCTGCGTTACACGGTCGGCATCACGCAGACCCACTTCGGCGACCTGTCGGGCGGTCGCCATGTCGGCATCCAGGACGGCACCGGCTACGACACCGCCGCCGCCGACCTGAAGCTGACGTGGCGGGTGGGCAGCCGGAGCGAGCTGACGTTCGCCCAGCAGCAGGATCGCACCTTCGACGCCCCCCGGACGCACGCGACCGTGGACGGCGTTTCCTGGCACGGTACGACGGTCGGCACCGATCTGCGCCGCGACTTCGACCAGCTGCGGGACTTCAGTTCGCTGCGCCTCGACTGGCGCGAGGCCGGGGTGTTCGAGCGCATCCGCGCCGGCGCCGGCTTCCACTCGCAGGACGAGGAGGAGACGCGGATCCGCAGCAACGGGAACCGAACCGAGCAGGGCGTCGACGTCAACACGCTGGCGGGGTACTTCAACGTCGAACGCGACAGCGCGATCGGGCGCCTGCAGGCGGGCGTCGACCTCGCCCGCGACCGGGTGAACAGCTACCAGCGCAACTACGACCCCGCCGGCGCGCTCACCAGCGTCGGCATCCAGGGGCCGGTTGGCGACGACGCGAACTACGACACCGTGGGGCTGTTCGCGACCGACGAGTACGCGCTGAGCCGCGACCTCGCGCTGACCGGCGGAGCCCGGGCGCAGTACAGCCACGCCGACGCGGACCAGGTGCGGGACCCGGTCACCGCCAACCGCATCGGCATCGACGAGCAGTGGTGGTCGTGGGCCGCCGACCTGCGGTTGCGCCGCGACTGGGACGCCGCCGCCGCCTCGCACATCGCCCTGTCCCGTTCGATCCGCGTGCCCAACCTCTCCGACCTCACCCGTTTCGACATCGCCCTCTCCGGCGAGATCGAGACGCCGAGCCCGGACCTCGACCCCGAGCAGTTCACCACGCTCGAACTCGGCGACGATCGCACCGTCGGACGATTCGACCTCAGCAGCGCGGTCTACTGGACGCTGATCCGCGACATGATCGTGCGGTTCCCGACGGGGAATGTGGTCAACGGCGCCAACGAGATCCAGAAGGCGAACGTCGGCGACGGCTTCTCCTATGGCTTCGACCTCGCCGGCCGCTTCCGGATCGACGACGCCTGGACGGCGGCGGCGACGGTCTCGTTCGTGGCGGCCCGCGTCGACACCTTCGTGGCCCCCGGGGTCAAGGACGACGAGCCGCTCGGGAAACTTCCTCCGGTGCACGGCGGCGTCCGCCTCCGGTGGCAGGATCCGGGATCGAGCCTCTGGGTCGAGGGCACCGTCGACTGGGCCGACCGGCAGGACCACCTGAACCCGCTCGACGAACGCGACACCCAGCGGATTCCTCCGGACGGCACGCCCGGCTATGCAGTGTATGGCCTGCGCGGCGGCTGTTCGCCGCGCGAGAATCTCGATCTCACCCTCGGCGTCGAGAACGTGACCGACCGCGACTACCGCCTGCACGGCTCCGGGGTCAACGAGCCGGGCACCAACCTGGTCGCCACGCTGCGGATCAGGATCTGACCCCCGACCACGGAAGGCCTGCTTGCGATCGCGATCGTTCCGCTCCCTGCTTCCGAGCGCCGCTGCGCGCGCGATCTGCGGATCGCTCGCCGTCCACGCGACGTTGCTGGTGATCGCCTCGCGCGCGGAGTGGCGGCTGCGAATCCCCACCGAGCCGCGCACCGTGCTGGCGAAGGTGGCGGCGGCGAGATCCGAAGAGGCGGCCTTCGATCCGCTCGAGCCGCTGCCCTTGCCCATGACACCGATCGACGCGCCCCCACCCGAGGCGCCGGACGAGCCGACGCCGGTCGATGTGCCGCTCGAACTGATCGATCCGGAGCCGGCCACCGCTGCCGGCGAACCGTCCCCGCTGCTGGCCGACCCGCCGGCGATCCACCGCTTGCGCCGGCGACCGCCCGCCGTCGCCGCCGAACCGCCCGCGGCCGCCGAACCGCCCGCCGCGCCGCCGACGGAACCGGTGGCGCCGCCCGCCGCGGCGCCGACGGTCGAGACGGTCGAACTCGCCGACGTGGCCACCGAATCAGCACCGCAGCCGGTCTATCCGCGACGGGCGATCGAGCTGCGCCTCGAAGGCGAAGTGGTGCTGCTGGCGCTGGTGCGCGCGGACGGGACGGTCGGCGCGTGCGAAGTCGAGACCTCCTCCGGCCACCCCCTCCTTGACGCCGCCGCGCAGGCGGCGCTGCTGCGCTGGAGGTTCCGGCCGCGCCTGCGCGATGGCGCGCCACGCCCGTTCACCGCGCGGGTGCCGTTCCAGTTCCGTCTGTAGCACCGGAAGCCGGCGCGCCCGCCGCCGCTGCGACGGTCGGCTGCAGCTCGCGCAGGAACAGCCGCTCGATGCGGCGGTACTCGTCGATCCAGCTCTCGGCGTCGGTGAAGCCGTGGTCCTGGCTCGGGTAGAGCATCGCGTCGAACTCCTTGCCGAGCTGGATCAGCTTCTCGATCAACCGGATCGAGTCCTGGGCGAAGACGTTCGCGTCCTTGAGCCCGTGCAGGATCAGCAGCGGCTTCGTCAGCCCCTCGGCATGGTCGAGCGGGCTCGACCGGCGGTAGTTCTCCGCGTCCGCCTTCGGATCGCCGAGGCGCGGGGTGGTGTACCAGGAGTTGTAGGTCCGCCAGTCGGTCACCGAGCGCAGCGCCGCGCCGCAGGCGAAGACCTCCGGCCTGGTGAACAGCGCCATCAGCGTGATGAAGCCGCCGTAGCTGCCGCCGTAGATGCCGACGCGGGCGACGTCGATGTCGCCGCGCCCGCGCAGCCACTCGACGCCGGCCAGCTGATCGTCGAGGTCCTTGCCGCCCATGAAGCCGTGGATGTCGGTGCGGAACTTCCGGCCGTAGCCGGCGCTGTGGCGATAGTCGATGTCCAGCACCGCGAACCCGAGCCGCGCGAGGCGGTGGTGGAACAGGTAGTTCTGCGGGTACTCGGTCATCGAGCGGGTGACGTTCTGCAGGTAGCCCGCACCGTGGACGAAGACCACCGCCGGTGATCGCGCGCCGGCCGGCGGCGGCCGTGCCGGCGGGTAGAAGAGCGCGCGCACGGGGGTCCCGTCGGCGCTCGGGAAGGTGACGATCGCGGGTGCAGGCAGGGCGAGCTCGCGCAGCGCGTCGGGAAAGCTCTCGGTCAACTGCACTGCGCGCGCATCCTCCCGCAGCGCCAGATGGAACAGCTCGGAGGGGACGCCGAGCGCCTCCCAGAGCAGGGCGACCGCGCTGCCGTCCTGCGCGACGGCGAACTCGCCGACGCAGCCGTCCCGCGGCGTGGCCAGCTCGCGCGAGGCGCCGCCCTGCAGATCGATCAGGCGCAGCGACCGCTCGGCCGGATCGCGCTCGTTGGACAGCGCCACCAGCGTGTTGCCGCCGTGGAGCAGTTGCACCTCCTGCACCTCGCTGCCACGCGCCGTGAGTTCCTGCGCGGCGCCTCCCTCGACCGGCACGAGGAAGAGCTGGTTGTGGCCGTTGCGCTCGCTCGAGAACACCACGGCGGCGCCGTCACCGCGCCAGTCGGCGAACTGCAGCGGTCCGCCGATCCACGCCTCGTCGCGTTCCACGAACAGCGGTCGCGCGCTCGGCGGTTCGAGCTCCGCCACCAGCACCTGGCGCACCTTGGCGTCGTCGCTGATCCGCTGGATCAGCAGGCGCGCGCCGGTCGGCGCGAAGCGGGCGTCGGCCCGGAAGAACCGCTCGCCCTCGTCGAGCGGCAGCGCGACTTTTGCTCCGGTCGCGAGCTCGATCACCGCGAAACTCGACTTCGGCGGCGGGTCGCCCGCCAGATCGCCGCGCACCGGCACCGCCTTCACCTGTTCGGCGAGGTAGTCAGCCATGATCAGCTCGCGGCGCGTCTCGCGCTCCCACTGCTGCACCAGCGCGAAGCGGCCGTCCGGCGAGAGGTCGACCCGGCCGCCCTCGAGGAGCCTGGTCGCCACCGCGGGCGGCGCGCCGGGGCCCGGGAACGCCACCTTCCACAGCACTCGCTTCGGCGCCTCAGGTGCAGCCGCAGCCGCCCCGCCGCGCGCGGACGCCTGGTCCGCGCTCTTTTCCGCCGGCTGCTCCGCCGCCGGGTCGGGGGAAGCGGCGCCCGCCGCCGCTGGCGGCGGCGCGGCGAACAGCGCGATCTCGGCGGTCGCCTCGATCCACTCGAACCACGCCGCGCGGTCGGTGAGCGCCTGCGCCGGCGACCAGCGCGCCCCGGTGGCCAGTTCGACGACCCACAGCTCGTGATCGCTGCCGGCGGTGAACAGCGCGAAGCGACCGTCGCGCGTGTACTGCAGCCGGCCACGGCGCGGCCCGCACTGGAACAGCGGCTCGCACGCTTCGGCCCCGCCTTGCTGCGGATCGAGCCGTTCGAGCCAGCCGTCGCGGAAGACGAGGAGCTGGTCGCCGCTCGGCGACCACTCGAGCGCCGCGTCGGCCGCGGCCGGGAACAGCTGCCGCGGCTCGGCCTGATCCGCGCGGGCGATCCACCAGGCGAGCTTCGGCTCCTCGGCGTCCGCCTCGGCCTGCCGCCAGAGGACGAAGTTGCCAGCGGCCGAGATCGAGACGTCGCGCGGCCGGGTCCCGAGCAGGCGCGGCGGGCGGAAGATCTCGGCCAGCGTCGGCCGCACGTCGGCCGGCGCGGCGGCTGCGCCGCCCTGGAGCGGCAGCGTCAACAGCAGCGGGAGGAGCAGGTCGGCCGGCATCGCGATCTCCGTTGCCGAGGGTCGGGCGACGCATGATGCCGCACGCCCTCGCCGACCTCGCACGACGCGGTATAAGGCTCCGTTCCCCGCGACTCGGCGAACGGCGTGTTCGACCCGGCCTTCGCGACCTCGTCCCGGGGACAGCTGGAGCGCCCATGGGCGTCCCCCACGGCATCGTCGTCCTCGACAAGCCCGCCGGCATCACCTCCCGCGACGCCGTCGATCACGCCTGCAAGCGGCTGAAGACGCGCGAGATCGGCCACTGCGGCACCCTCGATCCGCTGGCCACCGGCGTCCTCGTGCTGGTGGTCGGTCGGGCGCGGCGGCTGCAGGAGCTGCTGGCGAAGTCGCGCAAGGTCTACGGCGCGCGCATCCGGCTCGGCGCCACCTCGGTCACCGATGACGCCGAAGGCCCGATCACCGTGCGCGAGCCGGCGCCAGCGCCGCCGACCGAGGAGCTGGTGCTGGCGGCGGCCAGCCGCTTCGTCGGCGAGATCGAGCAGCGGCCGCCGCGCTACTCGGCCGTCAAGGTCGACGGCGAACGGCTCTACGATCTGGCCCGCCGCGGCGAGGGCATCGACGCGCCGATGCGCAAGGTGCGCGTCTACGACTTGAAGGTCACCAGCTACCGCTGGCCCGACCTCGAGCTGACCGTCGCATCGGCCGGCGGCACCTATGTCCGCTCGATCGCGCGCGACCTCGGCGAGGTGCTCGGCACCGGCGGCTATCTCGCGCAGCTGACTCGCACCGAGTCGGGCGGCTTCCGGCTCGACGAGGCGACCGCGCTCGATGCGCTCGGTCCGCAGCACGTGCTGCCGCTCGAGAACGCTCTGCGCCATTTCCCGCGCGTCGACATCGCCGCCGCGCAGGCCGGTCGGCTGGCCAACGGCGCGGCCGTGAAGGTCGACCTGCCGCCGCTCGCGCTGCAAGGCGACGAACATCTCTTCGGCTGGGTGAACGGCCATGCCGTCGCGCTGCTGACGCGCAGCGGACCGCAGCGGGTCCGCTCGCAGCGCCTCCTGATCACGGTCGAGGAGCTCGAGCAACTCGCCAACGCGGAGTTCGCCGGCGGCAGCGGCGGTCCGGCCCCGGCCGGCGGTGGCGCGAGCTACGCCGACGACGAGCGGCGCTGAGCCGCCGAGTCGGCCGGATCAGCGGGCGACGAGCCGCACCGGCTCGTCGTAGAGCGCGCCGCCGTCGCCGAGATCGGTGAGCGCGGCGCGGATCAGCACGTTGGCGCAGTCGCCGCGGCGCTGCTGCCCCCCCTTCGCCATGAACGCCACCTCGCGGTGGATCGCCGCGTCGTGGCGCACGACGACGGCGAGACGTCCCAGCGCGCTCTCGATCCAGGCGGGAGCGCCGTCGGCGAGACCCATCGCCCCGGCCGGATGGACCCGCACCTCGGCCGGTGACGGCGGCGGCAGCGACCATTGCGAGGACTGCGCCTTCGGCGTCGACACCGCCATCAGCCGCAGCGGGAAGGCGGCGTCGAGCGGCGGGGGTAGCGCCGGCGCCGCGGCCGGCAGGTTGGCCATGCGGTCCGGCGTGTCGAAGCGATTGCCGGCGAAGCGCACCGCCGGCGCCAGTGGGCTGCGCACCGGCCCGGCGCGCAAGCGCGCCGCGTCGATGCCGTGCGGCGCCACCTTGCGCAGGAGCCGCGCCTCCCAGTGCTCGCGCGAGGCGTCGAAGCGATCGCCGAGCCCGACTCGCGCTGCCAGGCCGCCGAGCAGCTCGAGTTCGTGGCGCACGCCGGGCGGCGGCGGGATCGCCGGCGTCGACGCCCGCAGCCAGTGGTTGCCGTACGCCCCGATCAGGTCGGCGTCCTCGAGCAGCGTCGGGCACGGGAAGACGACGTGCGCCACGTCCGTGGTGTCGGTCGGGTGGGTGTCGACGACGGCGACGAATTCGGTGCGCTCGAAGGCGCGCCGGAGCGCGCGGGCGTCGGGCAGCATCGCCAGCGGGTTGCCCGCCGTCACCCAGATCGCGCGCACCGGCGGCGCGGCGGCGAGCAGCTCCTGCCCCATCAACGGCTCGCAGATCGTGCGCGGTGCGGCCGCCTCGCCCTGCACGAACGAGAGATCGAAGCTCGCGCGGCGGGCGAAGTAGTAGCTCGCGCCGCCGCCGCTCACGCCCATGTTGCCGCGGACCGTGGCCAGCGCATCGATCGCGCGCACCGCCGCCGCCCCGTTCGCGCGGCGCGCCAGGCCCCACCCGACCAGGATCGCCGCCGGATGCCGCTCGCCGTAGAGCTCGGCGAAGCGGGCGAGGTCGGCGGCGGGGACGCCTGCCAGCGCCGCGCGCTGCGCCAGCGTCCGCGCGCCGGCGAGATCGCGGAAAGTGGCGACGCCGTGGGCGAAGCGCTCGAGGTCGGGCGCGACCTGACCGCGGGCGAACAGCTCGCCGGCCACCGCCAGCGCGAGCTCGCCGTCGGTGCCCGGTCGCGGCTGCAGGAAGAGGTCGCACAGCGGCGCCATCCGCGTCCGCACGCAGTCGATGCCGACCAGGCGCGCGCCGCGCCGCTTCGCCTCGAGCAGCACCGGCAGCAGGTGCGAACCCGAGACGTGGACGTTCTTGCCCCACACCACGATCAGGCGGCTGTGCAGCAGGTCGAACAGGTCGTTCGAGTCGGAGGCGCCGAAGTCGGCGTGGTTCGCCGCCTCGCCGCCGCCCGAGCAGATGTCCCCGCGCTTGGTGGTGACCGGACCGAACAGCTCGAAGAAGTGGTCGGCGACGTTCTTGAACAACCCGAGCGAACCACCCGAGCGGTAGTGGAAGATCGCCGCGGGGCCCGCCTCGGCGCGGATGCGCAGCAGGTTCTGCGCGGCGAAGTCGAGCGCCTCGTCCCAGCCGACCGGTTCGAGCCGCCCGCCGCGGCGAAGCAGCGGCGTGGTGAGGCGATCGGGCGCGTACTGGCGCGCGAGGAACGTCGCCGTGCGCTCGCAGAGGAAGCCGCGCGTGACCGGATCGTCGGGCGCGCCGCGCAGCGCGACCGCGCGACCCGCCTCGACCTCGACCAGCAGCGAACAGGCGTCGGGGCAGTCGCGATTGCACGCGGTGCGATGCAGGGTGCGCGTCGAGTCGGCCATGGTGCCGGTGATGCTAATGTCCGCCGCATGACTGGTGATCCGACCGCGAATCCGGCGCGCGCCAAGGTGGCGAAGTGGAGCGCGCTGGTCGACAAGAACCCCGACCACGAGCTGGCGCGCTACAGCCTCGGCAGCGCGCTGATGGAGTGCGGCGAATTCGCGGCGGCCGAGCCGCACTTCGCCCGCGCGCTGGCGTTGCGCGACGATTGGGTGATGGCCTACATCCTGCGCGCCAAGTGCCTGCTGCAGCTGCGCCGCCCGGCCGAGGCGAAGGAGCTGCTGCTGCGCGGCCGGCACCACTCGATCGAGCAGAAGCACGACGCACCGGTCGAGGAGATCGATGCGCTGCTCGGGATGCTGCCGTGACGCGCCGGCCGGCGCGGCGCCGGCCGCGCCGGAGTGGCCCGTCGCTGCCGCTCGCCGCCCTGACGGTGGGCATCGCGG
>VGYY01000051.1 GCA_016872815.1 Planctomycetota bacterium | reverse complement strand
CCCGCTGCGCGCAGCACGCCGACGGCGCCGCCCATGCTGTGCCCCGCGTAGCCGAATCGCCGCCAGCCCGCCGTCCACGCGGCGTCGAGCAGCGCGCCGAGGTCGGCGACCTCCTTGGTCGGGCAGCACTGGTCGAAACGCCCCTCCGATGCGCCGTTGCCGGCGAAGGAGACGCGCGCGACATCGACGCCGAGCGCGGCGAGCGCCGCGCCGAGCGCGACCAGGTAGGGGCGATCGTGGGCCGACGTGACGCCGTGGCCGAGGATCGCGAGCGGTGGTCGCGCCGCGCCGCCCGCCGCCGCGACGAAGGCGACGTCGAGCCGCTCGCCCGCCCGATTGCGGACGAGCGGGAACGCCGCGTCGCTCACGCCTCGCCGGCGGTCGCCTTCGCCGCCTTCCCGCCGTCGCCCTTCGCGCGGCGACGGCCGCCCTCGCCGCCGCCCGCGGCGCCGCCCCTCTTCGCCTTGCCCCGACCCGGCTTCGCGTCGCCCTTCCGGCCGCGCCCCTTCTCGATCAGCGCGATCAGCCGCTCGACCGCCTCGGTCACGAAGGCGGGGTCCTCGGCGTGCAGCTCGCGCTCGACGATCTCGATCGTCGGCGGCACGCCCTGCTTCAGCGTCTCGAAGTAGACCGCGTCGCCGGCCGGGTCGTTCAGCGGCCCGCCCGGCATCGCGTAGCGGCCGGTGCCGAGCTTCGGCAGCATCAGCACGGCGTCACCTCTGGTGGCCTGCAACCGCTTGCCGATCTCGACGGCGACGGTCCGCAGCTCCTCCGCATTCAGTCGCGGCGCCAGCACGACCGGGTTGTGCCAGACGTGCAGGTGGTCCTTCCAGCGGTCGGGCAGCTGGTTCGGGACGCTCACCAGGATGCCGAGATGCTCCGAGCCGCCCGGCACGAGCACCTGCGGCAACCCCATCTCGCCCGCGACCGTGAGCCGTGTCGCGTCGCCGGCGCGCAGCCCCTGGAACAGCGCATCGGAGATCTCGCCCATCGCGTAGTCGAAGACGGCGCCGATGATGCCCTGCCGCATCATCCGCTCCATCGCGCGGCCGCCGGTGCCGACCGCGTGGAAGACGATCGTCTCGTAGCCGGCCTTCGCGAACAGCTCCTGCGCCAGCATCGTCCCTTGCGTCAGCACGCCCAGGTTCGAGATGCCGATCAGCGGCCGCTCGCCCTTCTTGCGCTTCTTCTGGTCGAGGGCGACCTTCACCTGCGCCATGCCGTGCGCGGCGCCGGCCGCGTTGGCCAGCACCTTCCGCATGAAGGCGTTCAGCCCGAGGATGTCGCCGACACTGAACATCATCGTGATGTCGCTGACGCCGACGTAGGGCGAGGTGTCGCCCGACGCGACCGTCGAGACCATCACCTTCGGCAGGCCGTACGGCAGCGCGCGCATCACGCCGGTACAGGCGGCGGTGCCCTGCAGCCCGCCCAGCCCGATCACGCCGTGCACCTTGCCGGCGGCGACCTTCTTCAGCAGCAGCGCCGTCGCGCCCGCGGTCATCACCGGTGCGGCCGCCTCGCGCGTCGGCGACTTCACCAGCGCGGCGAGCGCGGTGCCGCCGGCCTTCGCCACCTCCTTGCGCGACAGGTCGGCCGCGCACTGCGGCTCGCCGAGCACGCCGAGGTCGACGATCAGCGCCTTGCTGCCGAGCTTCTTCAGCTGCTGCTTCAGGAACTGCGCCTCGGCGCCCTTGGTGTCGAGCGTCGCCAGGATCGCGATCTTCTTCTTGGCCATGGTCTCTGCTCCTGGCCGCGGCCTCGCGCCGCGGCACTGCCGGTGCCGCTCAGCGCGCCTTGCGGCCCTTGAACGAGAGGTTGCGGAACTCCTTCGCGGTCGCGGTCACGGCGCGCTCGATCGGCAGGCGCTCGGTCGAGCTGCCGGTCCAGAAACCGTCGCAGCTGGTGTGGTCGAGGATGTACTGCGCATCCTCCGGCGTCTCCATCGCCGCGCCATGGGCGACCAGCAGCACGTCCTTCTTCAGCTTGCGCAGCTTCCGGTTGGCCGACTCGGTGCGCGCCGCGGTCTCGGCGATGGTCTCGCCCGAGTCGAAGCCGCGCCGCCCGCCCTTGGTCGTCCCGGCGTGGAAGCAGAAGACGTCCGGCTTCGCCTCGGCCACCAGCCGGCAGCTGTCCTCCTCGTCGAAGGCGAGCCCGATGGTGACGAAGTCCATCTCGCGCGCCAGCCTGAGGAAATCGATCTCCTGCTGCAGGGTAACGCCGGCCGACTCGAGCACCTTGCGGATGTTGCTGCCCTTGTCGACGTAGCTGATCGACGGGCCGATGTTCGACACCGACTCGACGCCCATCGCCCGGCACTCCTCGAGCACCATCCGCATGTCCTTCAGCGGATCGTTCGGGTTGAGGCAGGCGCAGACGAAGGCATCGCCCTTCATCGCGGGCAGGATGTCTTCCCGGGTGTAGCGCAGCGTCTGCGCGTTGGCGTCGAGGATCGGCCAGAGCATGGTCATCGTGCCCCAGCCGTTCGCCCGCAACCGCGCACCCGAGAAGGTGTTCACGCAGTCGACGCCGGCCTGTTCGAGCAGGGCGGCGACCAGTCCGCTGCCGGCGCTGGCGATCATCAGCGGCCGCTTCGCCCGCTGCTTCGCCCTGAGCTTGGCCATGATCCGGGCACGATCGGTGCGAGCGACGATCAAGCGACTCTCCAGAGGTTTTCCAACAGTCAGGGTTTCCACCCGCTTGAGTGACCGCAGGGGGCGGCGGACGATAGCGCGTCGCGGCAGTGGGGGAGGGGGCGAGCGATGCCGGGTCTGGGGGAACTCGAGCGTTATCACGCCGCGCGGGCGCTGGACGGGAAACCGTTCCGGTCGGCCTGCTATGCGCCCACCGTCTCGCTCTATTTCCATCCGACCGGTCGCGTGCAGGCGTGCTGCAAGAACGACCGCTTTCCGCTGGGCGACGTCCGGCGCGATTCGCTGGCGGCCATCTGGCGCGGTGCGCGCAGCGGGCAACTGCGCGATGCGCTGCGGCGCGATCAATTCGGCGCCGGCTGCCAGCAATGCGCGTGGCAGATCGAGTCCGGCAACCAGCTCGACGTCTACACCCGGATCTTCGACGAGTTCCCGGTGAGCGCCGCGGTGCCCGAGTGGCCGGTGATGCTGGAGTTCGCCGTCAGCAACGCATGCAACTTCGCCTGCGTGATGTGCTACGGCGAACTCTCCTCCTCGTTGCGCGCGCAGGAGGGGTTGCCGCCGCTCGAGAACCCCTACGGCGAGCGCTTCTTCCGCGAGCTGCGCGAATTCCTGCCGCACCTGAAGCGCGCCAAGTTCTTCGGTGGCGAGCCGTTTCTGGCCGCCGAGACCTTCCGCATCGTCGATGCCATGGTGGCCGACGGCCTGCGCATCGACTGCCACGCCACCACCAATGGCTCGATCTGGAACGCCCGGGTCGAGAAGCTGCTGGCGGCGCAGCCCTTCTCGATCGCGGTCTCGATCGATGGCGCGACGAAGGAGACGTTCGAGTCGCTGCGCCGCCAATCCGACTTCGCCGTGGTGCAGTCCAACCTGCGTCGCTTCCACGCCTGCACGCGCGCGGCCGGCACCTCCTTCAGCCTCGCCTTCTGCCTGATGCGCCAGAACTGGCACGAACTGGTCGACGTGCTCCGTCTCGCCGAGGAGCTCGACTGCGACTGCTTCATCAACACGGTCACCGACCCGGTCGGCTGCTCGTTGTTCGGCTTGCCGGAGGACGAGCAGCGCCGGATCGCCGACGTCCTCGAGCAGGCGGCGGCGGCGGCCGGCACCGCGATCGCCCGCAATCGAGCGCACCTGCTGCACGAAGTGAGCAGCCTGCGCCGCCACGCGCAGCTCGAGCTGCGACGGCGGCTCCTGAAACTGCGAAGCACGCCGCCCGCGGTGTGCGGCGCGGCCGCGGCGGTGGCGCCGGCGCTCGAGCCGATCGCCGGACCGCTGCTCGACCGAGCGTGGCAGCTGCTCGCTCAGGGGCAGCATGCCGAGGCGCTCACGACGCTGCGTGCGGCTGAGACGGCGCCGGACGCGGTCAAACTCGACCCGGCGCGGCCGTTGCACCTGGCGGCGCAGCTGGCGCTCGAGACGGGCGATGCGCTGAAGGCGCGGGAACGGTTCGAGCGGCTCCTGCTGCTGCGGCCCGGTCATCCCGACTTCCGCATCGGAGGCGCCTGGGCCGCGTGCGCATTCGGTTCCGTCGATTTCGCGCGCCGCGAGGCGGCGGCCGTCCTGCGCGATCACCCCGGCCATGCGGGCGCGCTCCATCTGGCCACGCTGTTGCCGGCGGCGCAGTGAGCGGCCGGGCCGGGAGCCGCCGGGCCGGCAGCGGTGAGGTCAGCGCGGCGGCGTCCCGACCAGGGAGTGGCGCCCGGCGGTGAGGATGGCGCGCCAGCGTCGGCCCGCGGCGTCGAACGCGTGATCGATGGCGGCGCGCGCACCTGGCGCTGCGGACCAATCGCCGGCAGCGGTCGCCGGCAGCAGGAGTTCCGCCTGCGTGCCGAGCGGCACGACGACGTCGAGCGCGACGGTGCCGCCGTCGGCGCGACGCCAGTCGACCGCGACCGGCCCGTGCGGCGTGGCGACGCGGCCGCGCGCCCACGGCACGTCGCTCGCCACGGCCGGCGCCAGCGTGAAACGGCGGAAGCCGACGGCGGCGGGATCGCTGCCGGCAGCCGGCCGCACGCCGAGCAGGGCTTCGGGACCGAGCACGCCGATCGACAACCAGCAGGCATGGATCAGCGAAAGCCGCGCGTCCCAGTCCTCGGGGAAGGTGGTGAGTCCCTGCGCGAGGAAGCTGCCGTAACCGGGCGGCTCGCGGCGCTGCGCGAGGCGCACCAGCAGGTCGGGGCGGCCGGCGTCGAGCAGTTCGGTCACGGTGCGCCAGGTGCCGTGGATGCCGCCGGTCGGCTGCGGGTCGGCGGCGACGCGGTCCAGCCATTCGGCGTGCAGTTCGGCCCGCAACTCGGGCGTGCCGAGGCCGGCGTGGCGCGCCATCAGGAACGGCGTGTCGCGCCGTCCGGGGTAGCGGCGCTGCGGCTCGCGGAAGAAACGGGCATGGAGCGCGGCGCCATCGCGCGCGGCGTGCTCGGCGAGGCGGGTGGCGCTCTCGGCGTCCCCGCGCGCTGCAGCGATGGCGGCGGCCGTGCGCATCGCACCGAGCCGATAGCAGCTGTTGAAGAGGCGGGTCGGTTCGCTCGGCGGCATCGGCGCCGGGACGGAACCGGGCGGCAGCCAGTCGCCGAGGAAGGCCTGGTCGAGCGGAGCGAAACGCGAACTCGCCGGCGGTTCGAGCACCCCGTCGTCGACGTGGCGGTCGAGCCAGGCGAGCCAGCGCTCGATCGACGGCCAGGCGCGGTCGAGGTGGCGACGATCGCCGCTGCGCCGCCAGAGCTCGAACGGCAGCGTCACGACGATGCCGCTCCACGCCGGACCGCCGCCGCCGCCCGGCACCGGCACCGTGAACGGCAGGTCGCCGTCCGCTGCCTGCGCCGCACGCCACTCGTCGAGCCAACCGGCGAAGAACGCTGTCGCCTCGTAGTGAGGCAGCGCCGTGCCGAGCGTGGCGTGGGCGTCGCCGCCGTAGCCGAGCCGCTCGCGGTGGGGGCAGTCGACCGGGACGCCGCCCAGCGCGAGGCACTCGAACGTGGCGCACGCGATGTCGTGGATCGCCTGCAATTGCGGGTCGCCGCAGGCGAATTCGCTGGTGCGGTCGAAGCCGGTCCGCACCGCCCAGGCGCGCACGTCGTCGGTGCGCGGTGCGCTGGAAGTGCCGGTGACGGTGAGCCAGCGGCCGGCGACGTAGCTGAACCGATGTTCGAACGTCCCCTCGCCGCGGGCGTCCAGCACGAGCTCGCTCGACTGGCCGGCCACCTCGGCGATCCCGGTTCGATCGGACATCGACAAAGTCAGCGTGGCGCCCGGCTCGCCCCGAAGCGCGGCACGCACGACGCCGGTGAAGCAGCGGCCGAAGTCGATGCGCCAAGCCGCCGGGCCGGCGGCGTCGATCGCGCGCGGTGCAAGCTCGGCGATGCGCCGGTTCGGCTCGCACGGCTCGGGGATTCGCGCCACGTCCGGCGCGAGGGCGCCGGCGAAGCGGCGAGCGGGCTGCCAGTCGATCGGGTCGTCGGCGCTGCCGGCGACGGCCGGATCGCACCAGGGGAGGCGGGAGCGGGCGGCGTCGACGCGCTCACCACCGTAGTCGCCGATTTCGAAGCTGCCGCGTGCGGTGCGGTCGCTCGTGGCGGCCTCCCAGCGTTCGTCGGTGCGCAGGCGGAGCCGCTGCCCGTCGGCGAACAGCAGGTCGAACTCGGCGCAGGCCAGCGGATGGCTCGCGGCGGCGGCGGCGGCGTGGCGCGCCCAGCCGGCGCCGAGCCAGAGTCCGATCACGTTGCGGCCGGGGCGCAGCGCGGCGGTGCATTCGCGCTCGATGACGCGGACGCGGCGAGCGAGGTCGCTGCCGCTCGGCGCGAGCAGGTCGTCGCCGACCGGCGCGCCGTTGATCCAGAGTTCGTGCCAGCCGAACGAGGCGACGAAGGCGCGAGCGGCGATCGGCGCGGCGGGCAGGTCGATGGTGGTGCGGAGCCACGGCGCAAGGTCGCGCTCGGGGCGGTCGGCGCCGGGGGCGCCGATCCAGTCGGCGCTCCAGTCGCTCTCGGCGAGGAGGCCGACGGTGAAGCGCGCGGGTGCGCTCCAGTCGGACCAGCGGCCGGCTTCGTCGCGGACGCGCACCTGCCAGTGGACCTCGGCGCGCGACGCGAGCGGCGGGCCGGGCCAGAGGCAGGCGTCGGCGTCGGCCGTCGGCAGCGCGCCGTGCCAGAGGTCGGCCGCGTCGGTCCACAGGCGTTCGCGCGTCGCCGCAGCGCGCAGCTCGGTGGCGGTGATGGCGCGGTCGCGCGGGTCGCCGTCGTCGGCGGGGCGGACCTGCCAGGTGAGGCGCGGCAGCGACTCCCCGATGCCGAGCGGGTCGCGGCGCGCTTCGCAACGCAGTTCGCGGACCTCGAGCGGCGGGGCGGCAGCGAGCGGGGCGCCCTGCGTCCGCGTGGCCGGAACCGGCACCGGCGGCACGGCGGCGGGTGCGGCGCGATCGCCGCGGCAGGTGACGAGCGTCGCGCCGAGCGCGACGAGCGCGACGGTGGCGGCGACGCGGGCGGCGGCGAGGCGGTGGGCGACGGGCGACATGGGCGGATTCGTGCGCCGTTGCCGTCGCGGATCAGGTCGACACGCGCAGGACTTCGGCGACCTTGAGGGCGATGATCAGGACGCCCATCAGGCTCTCGCCGGCGATGAGGCCGGAGGCGAACGGGACGACGCGCGGCAGTCCACGGTGGGGCGCGTAGCGGCGCAGCAGTTCGGCGCCGAGGCCGCCGAGGAACATCGCGATGCCGTTGCTGCCCGGGATCACCATCGCGATGCCGAGTCCCGAGGGCGAGGGGATGAACGGCTTCAGCCGTTTCGGCGCGAACTTCTCGAGCAGCGCCAGCGCGACGCCGAGCAGGAGGCCGATGCCGATCGCCACCTTCGCCGTGGCATGCAGCGCACCGAACCCCTTGCCGGCGAAGACCTCGGAGACGCCGTACCAGACGAGGCAGCTCGGCGCCGGCCACTCCTCCTCGCCGAGACTCGCCGGATCGGGGATCAGGAAGTTGAACGCCGGCACGATCAGCGCCGCACCGACGCCGACGCCGATCAACTGGGCGAAGAACTGCACGCGCGGGCTGCCGCCGAGCAGCCAGCCGGTCTTCTGCGTGGTCAGCAGGTCGGCGGCGTGCAGCCCGATGCCGCCGGTGACGTTGGCGCTCATGATGTTGCCGGTGAGATTGCCCGGCGCGAGTCCGCCGAAGATCACCTGCGTGACCGGACCGAGCGCCTTGGTCGGCGTCACATCGGTCTCGCCGGTGACGCGCGCCGCGATGAAGCCCATCACCACCGCGAGCGGCACGGCGATGGCGCCGGCCCACCACGGGATCTGGAACAACTGCGTCATCAGCACGACGACGAGCGGTCCGAGCAGGATGAAGCCGAGCGGGAACCACGACGGCGGGCACTCGACGGCGTCGATCGGTTCGGGCTCGCGCCGGCGGCCGCCGAAGAGCGCGGTGAGGCCGCTGAAGCTGCGGGCGACGCTGCGCCAGTCGAGCGCGAACGAGGTCACGCCGGACGCGACGAGCAGGGCGGCCCCGGGCCAGACGGTCCACTTGGCGATCTCGGAATACTTCACCTGCGCGATGGCGCCTTCCGCCAGCATCGCCGGGGCGAGCACGCCGTAGGTCAGCAGGCTGCCGAGCAGCAGCGACCACGCCGTCCGGAAGCTCATGAGCGCGCCGGCACCGACCAGCACCAGCTCGGTCTTGAGCTCGAGGGTCCACTCGGCGGCCTTGCGCCCGGCGACGGTGAAGCCGAGGGCGAGCTTGGCCGGGATGCCGCTCTCCGGCGTCAGCCAGTGCATCAGCTTGTTGCCGAAGGTCTGCACGCCGTCGGCGGCGTTCCACGCCACCGCCTTGGCTTCGCGCAGCCAGGTCAGCCCCGCCGCCAGCAGGGCGCCCCAGAGCAGCGCGCGCGCATTGGCGGTGCCCTCACTGCCGCCGCCGCCGCTGTGGACCGTCTGCAGCGTCTCGGCCGTGGCGGTGCCGGTCGGGAACGCGAGCCCCTCGCGATTGATGAGCTGGCGCTTGATCGGGATGGCGCAGCAGACGCCGAGCGCCCCACCAGCGCGAACCAGAGGATCATCGGCAGGGTCGCCGGGAGCTCGATGGCGGCGGCGCCGGCCGTCCCCGCCTCGCTGCCGAGCTGGCTCGAACCCGCGACGATCGCCATCACCAGCGCGCCCCACGCCGCCATGTTGCCGCCGCCGGTCATGTAGCCGGCGCCCGACGCGACGGTCGTGAGCGCGTTGTTCTCGAGCAGGGTCAGCGGCTGGCCGAGGCGCAACGCCGCCAGCCCCTTGAACAGCGCGAAGGCGAGGATGCCGGCGGTCACCGTCACGCCCATCGACCAGCCGGCCTTGAAGAACACGTAGAGATTCGAGAGGCACATCACCGCGCCGATCAGCGCGCCGGCAAGGATCGCGCGCAGCGTCAGCTGCGGAGCGTCCGGCCGGTGGATCTCCCGCAGCCACTGCTCCTCGGTCCACTTCCCCGGCTCGGCCATCGACGGCCTCCCGCATCCAGCGTGACGGCGCCGGACGATACGGATCGCCATTTCGATCCGGGAACGGGCCGGCCGCCGTCAGTGGCGCCAGCCGTTGACGCCGCCGCCGTCGCCCTCGTCGTACCAGGCGTCGAGCAGCTCGAACCAGTTGTCGATCACGCCGTCGTCGCGACGGGCGCCGTCGCGGCACCACGCCCACTCGCCGATGGCAGGGCGATGCGTCTCGCCATGCGGGAGCGGCGAGTACCACGCGCTCGCCGCCCACGCGCGCTGACCGAGACGCCCCTCCTGCGCGCGCCGGTCGCCGGCGGGGAAGTGGAGGAAGGCGCCATCGCGCCCCGGCACGAAGCCGGCGTAGCCCGGCATGCCGAAGGAGGCGATCACGCAATCGTCGGTGGCGGCCAGCGCGGTCCGTGCCGCGGTCTGGGCGGCGGTGCCGAGTTCGGCGCAATCCGCCGCCCGCGCGAGCAGCGCCGCGAGGTCGACGAATGCTCGCTCGCCGGCGAACCGGTCGTTGCAGTAGTTCATGACCGGCGCGACGCCACGCTCGCGATCGCCGTCGCGCAACTGCTCGAGCGCCGTGCGCGCCGTGCGCGCCGTCGCGCCGCCCGCCGCCACCGCTCGCGCGAAGGCGTCGACCGCCGCCTTCACCGCCCCGACCTGCGTCAGGTCGTAGCTCGCCGCCGCTTCGTGCGCGACGCGCGCCGCAAGGTCGCCGCCGCGCGCCGCCGCCGCCTGCCGTCCCTTCCACCCCTCCTCGATCGCGAGGCGGCCGAAGTCGTGCGCCGTCATCGCTGCCGGATCGAGCAGGTCGCTCCTTCCGGCCGCCGCCGGATGGCCCGGCGAGTGCACGCGCGCGAAGATCCGCTTCCAGTCGAGCGGCGGCCCGGCGTTCGGGATCGCGGTCAGCACCTCGGTCGAGAAGCCGCCGGCGAACGCGCTCCACTCGTAGGCGATCTCGATGCCGCCCATGTTGCACAGCTCGAGGGCGACCCAGTCGACGGCGTGCTCGGCGCCGATCACCTGCGCCATCTCGGGGATGCCCATGTCGCGCTGCGCCTCCTCGTCGGGGCAGAGCGTGACGCCGCTCGCGTGGCTGTAGATCAGGAGCGCCGTTCGCGGCGCCGGGAAGTGCGCCTGCCCGAAGTCGAGGAACTTGCGCAATTGGGTGGGATCGGCCGAGTCGGGCTCCCACTCGGAGTCGAGGCGGCACTCGGGGAATTGCGTGCCCCCGTCGAGCCGCTCGGCGCTCTGCGCCCGCATCCGGTAGAGCCGCCCTCCGGTGAAGTCCTCGCCGAACGTGGCCCGTTCACTCGAATAGCCGCGGTGGCGGCCGACGGCGACGGGGCGTTGGCCGCCACCGTGGTGGACGGCAACACGGCCGCCAACGCGAACAGTGCGCGGCGCGCGCGCTTCGCGGCCCTGCCCGACCGGTTCATCGACTGCATTGCGGTGCTCCCCTGCCCGAGCCGTACCGCGGATCGCCGCGGGCGGGCGCGCCAACGCTGATCGCGCCCGCCGTTCCTACGTCCCGTCGGCGGCGCCGTTCCCGGTTCGGACGTTCAGTTCCGGCGTGCCGGACGGCATCATTCCCGCTTCGCGCCATGGGCGCTCCCGCGTCGGGTGCGTCGCAAGGCGGAGCGACTTGCCCGCCGGCGCCTGCGCCGTGCGTGCCGGTCGCGGAAGAATCGGGGGAGACGTCGCGATGACCGAGGCCGCCGCGCGGCGTGCGCCGCTCTGGACGACCGCGGGGGGGATCTGCCTGTTCGCCGGGCTCGGCGTTGCGCTCGGCCCGGTCCTCTTCATCGTCGCCGGCACCCCGGACGCCCCGAATTCGCTCGGCTGGTACGGCATCGTCGGCGGCGCGCTGCACACCGCGGCGGCCGCGTTGCTCGGCGCCGGCCTGTTCGCGCGTGCGCGCCATCGCGCCACCACGTTCGTCCCGGAGCCGACCGTCGCCCAAGGCGAGAGCGGACAGGGCGAACTCGCCAGCGACGCGCCGACGCCGCCTGCCGTGCCGCCGACCCCGGCGGAGATCGCCGCGGCGCGGGCGAGGAAACTCCGGCTCGCGGCGTGGTCCGAGGCCGGGCTGGTGGTGCTCCTGGCGGGCGTCGGCGTCGCGCTGCGCTGGCGCCACTGGCCGGTCGCGGGGCCGATGGCCTACGACCTCGGGCTCGGTATCGCCGCGCTGGTCGCGTGTTTCCCGCTGCTGGTGCTCGAGCGGCGCCTCGCCGTCACGCGCGCCGCCGATGCGCCGGAAGCCGCCGGCGTCGCCCGCATCCTGCGCGCGGCGCTGTTCGAGCTCGCCTGCACCGGCATCTACGCGCTCGCGCTGCGCGTCGGCTTCCCGTCGGGTCTCTGGCTCGGCCGCGTGGCCGCCGGGCTGGGCCTGCTGGTCGGCGGTGAGTTGGTGCTGCGGGCGCTGGTGCGGCCGCTGCTGCCGCTGGGACCGATCGAGCGGGCGCGCAGCCTCGTCGACTCCTTCTCCGCCAGCGTGCTGCTGGCGCGGTTCGGGCCGGCGCGCGGGCTCACCGACGCGCTGCGCGAGAACTTCGGCGTCGACCTGTCGCGGCTGTGGGCGATGCGCTTCCTGCGCGCCGCCGCAGCGCCGCTGCTGGTCGGGCTGCTGCTGGTGGCGTGGCTGACCACGGGAATGACGGCCATGGCGCCGGCGGAACGTGGTGTCTACGAGCGGCTCGGCCGCGCGGTCGCGGTGCTGCCGCCCGGACTGCACCTCCACCTGCCGTGGCCGTTCGGCGCGGTCCGCCGCGTCGAGTTCGGCGTGATCCACCAGACGCCGGTGGCGGTCGAGATCGATGCGCCGGTGGAGACGCCGGTCGATGTCGAGGGCGAACCGCCGCCCTCCGCCGATCGCCTCTGGACGCAGGCGCATCCGACCGAAGGAACCTACCTCATCCCGCGCAATGCGCGCGCCGATGGCAGCGACGAGGACGACGAGAAGACCGTCGTCGACCTGGTGACCGTCGACCTGCGCATCGCCTGGCGCGTCCGTCTCGACGACGCGTCGGCGCAGCGCGCGCTGTTCACGGTGGCCGACGGCGCCGGCCTGGTCCGCTCGCTGGCCGGGCAGATCCTGGTCCGCGACTTCTGCACGCGGTCGATCGACCGCATCCTCGGCGACGATCGCGACCGGCTCGCCGCGCTGCTCCAGCGCGGGCTGCAGCAGGCGCTGGACGGCCTCGGCAGCGGCCTCGAGGTGACGGCGGTGCTGATCGACGCGATCCACCCGCCGTCCAAGATCGCCGGCTCCTATCACCGCGTGCACGCCGCCAGGATCGGCTCGGAGTCCGCCAAGAGCACCGAGCGATCGCGCAGCGCACGGCTGGATGCCGACGCCCGCACCGACGCCGTCGACCGCGTCTACTCGGCGGCGGCCGTCGCCGGCGAGCGTCTCGCCGAAGCGCGCACCGGCAAGGCGAAGTTCGACGCCGACCAGACGAGCTTCGGCGAGTGCGGTGCGGCGCTCAAGTTCGAGCGCTGGCTGCAGGTGCTGGAGAAGGTGCTGGTCCGCTGCCGTTATGACCTGATCGATCACCGGCTCGAGCTCGATCCAGGGCCGACGCTCGACCTGCGTTCGGTCGCGCCGCCCGTTTCGCCGTCGGGGTACGAATGAACACCGCGTCACCCGTTCCCGCCACCACCGCTCCAGGCGCCGCTCCCGTTCCGGGCGACGCCGCGCCGCGCCGCGGCCGGGGGCGATTCGTCGTCGCGCTGCTGCTGGTGCTCTTCGCCGTGCTGGGCGCCACCACGGTGCCGGTGCGCCAGGGCAGCGCCACCGTCGTGACCCGTTTCGGCGATCCGCGTCGCGTGCTGGTGGAGCCGGGGCTGGCGTTCAAGCTGCCGGCTCCGTTCGAGCGCGCCAGCGAAGTCGACCTGCGGCTGCGCACCACCTCGAGCGGCCTCCACGACGTCGGCACCAAGGAGGGTTTCCGGATCCTGGTGCAGGCGTGGCTCGCCTGGCAGGTGCCGAGCGATCCGGAGCGCATCCGCCTCTACGTCCGCGCCGTGCGCAACGATCCGAAGGTGGCGGCCGACCAGATCCGCAGCGCACTCGGCTCGGCGCTCGAGACGGCGACGGCGGCGTTCCAGCTCGAGGAACTGCTGACCGCCGACCCCGCGCGGCTGCGGCTCGCCGACTACGAGGCGCGACTGAAGGAGCGCCTGGTCGCGCAGATCGAGCCGATCTATGGCATCACCGTGCACCAGGTCGGCATCGAGCGCTTCACCCTGCCGCCGACCACGATCGACGCGACGGTCGAGCGGATGCGGTCGGACCGCACCGCGGTCGCCGAGGAAGTGCAGGCGGAGGGGCGGACCGCCGCCAACGAGATCCGCGCCGCCGCCGAGCGCGACGCCCGCCTGGTGAAGGCGAAGGCGCAGGAGGAGGCGGCGGTGATCGAGGCGGCGGCTCGCGTCGAGGCCGCGCGCATCTTCAGCGACGCGTACAAGGCCGATCCGGCGCTGTACGAGTTCTTCCGTTCGCTCGACGTGCTCGACCAGATCGTGCACGACGGGACCCGCCTGATCTTCCGGACCGACGCCGCGCCGTTCCGCGCGCTGATCGAGGGACCCGAGGCGCTCGACGCGATGAATCAGGACGCGCCGGCTGCGGATGGCGCGCCGGACGACGGCGCGAAGGACGACGGCGCGAAGGACGACGGCCCATGAGCCGCGTCGCCGGCGATGGCGCCCTCTCGCAGTCGATCGGGATCGCGTTCCGTTTCCTGCAACTCGGCGTGGTCGCGCTGGCGCTGATCTGGCTCGCCTCCGGCATGAAGGAGGTCGAGCCCGACCAGCGCGCGGTGATCCTCCGCTTCGGCAAGGTCGTGCGCGAGCAGGGCGCCGGGCTGGTGCTGGCGTGGCCCGAGCCGGTCGAGCGCGTCGAGCTCGTCCCGGCGCCGGAGCGCCTGCTGACGCTGTCGGTCACGGCGCTGACGCTCAAGGAGACGGCGACCAACACGCTGTTTCCGGGCCGCTCGCGCGGCTTCGACCTGCGCCGCGACGGCGGCCATGTCCTGACCGGCGACGAGGGCGTGGTGCATCTCGACGGGAAGGTGGTCTACCGCGTGGTCGATCCCGCGGCGTGGCTGGTCACGCGCGACGTGCTGGAGCCGGTGCTGAACCGGCTGTTCTGCGCCGCGGCGGTGCAGGCGTGCGCCGCGCGGTCGCTGGACGGCGTGCTGGTGGCGCGGCCCGACCTGGTCGAGCGGGGCGATGTCCCGCCGGAGCGGGCGGCGATCGACGCGCGCGATCGCGAATCGCTGCGCGGGGACCTCGTGCGCGCGATCAACGCGCGGATC
This sequence comes from Planctomycetota bacterium, assembly GCA_016872815.1. Taxonomy (GTDB): domain Bacteria; phylum Planctomycetota; class B15-G4; order B15-G4; family SIAN01; genus SIAN01. The sequence continues at coordinate 4,020 of VGYY01000051.1, read as the reverse complement.
GACGCGCTGGCGGCCGGCGGCGGCGCGCTCGGGGTGAGGGTCGAACGGGTGGAGATCAACGCGCAGCTGCCGCCCAAGGCGGCGAGCGCGTTCCAGAGCGTGCTCGACGCCCGCCAGAACGCGGAGGGCGACTGGAACGACGCGCGCGCCGAGGCGGTGCGGATGGGGCAGCGCGCCGGCACCGATGCCGAGCAGATCCGTAATGACGCGCAGGCGCGCGCCGGCGAGGTGCTGAGCGAGGCGCGGGTGAAGACGCGCGGGCTCGCCGGACTGCTGGCGGAGACTGATCCCGAGCAGCGCCGGGTGCTGCTGGCGCGGACGTGGCGCGAGCGGATCGAGCAGATCCTGAAGGACACCCAGGACGTGACGGCGATCTCGGCGGAGGGCGCGCGCGTGATCCTGCCGGGGGGCAAGTGATGAGCACCGCGATGCGCCCCGATCCGGCGCGACCCGCGGCGACCACGCCTGGCCACGCCGGCGCGCACGATCACGGCCACCACGGCAGCCACGGCCACCACGACCACGGGTCGCACGCATCGGCAGGGCAAGGCCATGCGCACACCCATCCTGCGGGCCATGCCCACGCCGGCCACGAGCACGGCGACGACGACTGCTGCGGCCATGTGCACGGACTCGGCGCGCCGGAGCTGCTCGACGTGCGTGCGCGGCGGATCCTCGCGCTGCGGCTGACGCTCGCGGTCATCGCCGCCGGTTTCCTCGTGCTGGCGCTGGTGGTGCGCACGTGGGTGGCCGACGGCGCCGACATCGCCGACCTGCTGGCGGCGGTGGCCGCCGCGCTGGTCGGCATCCCGACCTTCGTCGATGCGTGGAAGAGCTTGCGGCAGCCGAGCCTGCACGGCGTGACCGACCAGCTGGTCGCCGCGGCGCTGCTGGCGGCGTGGGCGTCGGGCGACCTCGCCAGCGCGGCGCTGGTTCCGCTGGTGATGGTGATCGGCCACGTGCTCGAGGACCGCAGCCTGCTTGGCAGCCGCGAGGCGATCGCCGCGCTCGGCCGGCTCACCCTCGGTCGGGTGCGCCGGCTGCGAACGGACGGCTCGGTCGAGGAGGTGGAGAGCGCCGCGCTCGTGCGCGGGGACCGCCTCGAACTGCGCGCCGGCGATCGCGTGGCCGCCGACGGCGTCGTGCGCGAGGGCTCCTCGAGCCTCGACACCTCGTCGATCACCGGCGAATCGGTTCCGGCCGAGGTCGCGGTGGGCGATGCCGTCGACGCCGGCACCATCAACCTCTCCGGTCGGCTCGTGGTCGAGGTCACCCGCCTCGGGCGCGAGACGACGCTCGGCCGCGTGGTCGAGCTGATGCGCGATGCCGAGCGCGCCAAGCCGCCGATCACCCGGCTGCTCGAGAAGCACGCGCAGAGCTACCTCGTGCTGGTGCTGCTGACGGCGGCGGCGACCTGGCTGCTGACCGGAAACGTCGCCTTCGCGCTGGCGGTGCTGGTGGCTTCCTGCCCGTGCGCCCTGGTGCTGGCGGCGCCGGCGACGTCGATCGCGTCGCTGGCGGTGGCGGCGCGCCACGGCGTGCTCGTGCGCGGCACCGCGTTCCTCGAGGAGCTGGCCGAGGTCGATGCGGTGGTGCTCGACAAGACCGGCACCGTGACGCTGGGCGAGCTGCGGCTGCTCAAGGCGCTGCCGCACGGCGGCGGCGACGCGGCGGCGCTGGTGCGCCTCGCCGGGAGCCTCGGCGCGGCGAGCAGCCATCCGGTCAGCCACGCGCTGGCGCGCGGCGTCGCGGTCGGCGACCGCCTGCGGCTCGACGACCTGCAGGAGGGGGGCGGCAAGGGCGTGTGGGGACGGCTGCACGACGGCGGCGGCGAGGCGGTGATGGGGCGGCGCGAGCTGCTGGTCGAGCGCGGCGTCGCGGTGCCGGAGCTGCCGCCGCACGACGGGCCGGTGGTGGGAGTGGCGCGCGGCGGGAACTTCGTCGGCTGGCTCCTGCTGGCCGACGAGCCGCGCGCCGAGGCGCGCGAGGCGCTGGCGGACCTGTGGTCGCTCGGGCTCAAGCGCCAGCTGCTGGTCACCGGGGATCGCCGCGCGGTCGCGGCCGGGATCGCCGGGCAGCTCGGCATCGACGAAGTGGCGGCCGAGGTGCTGCCGGAGCAGAAGCTCGAGAAGGTGATGCAGGAGATCGCCGCGGGGCGCCGGCCGCTGGTGGTGGGCGACGGCGTGAACGACGCGCTCGCGCTCAAGGCGGGCGCGGTCGGCGTCGCGATGGGGGCGCGCGGCACCGACGTGGCGCTGGCGTCGAGCGATCTGGTGCTGATGAGCAGCGACCTGCGCCGCCTCGGCACCTGCATCCGGCTGTCGCGCAAGGCGCGGCGCGCGATCGCGATCAACGTCGCGATCGGGCTGGGCTGGACCCTGCTGGTGCTGGCGCTGGCGGCGGTGGGGAAGGTCGGGGCGCTGGTGGCGGCGCTGCTGCACAATGCCGGCACGCTGGCGGTGCTCGCCAACGCCGGTCGGCTGCTGCGCTTCGATGAGCTGCCGCACGAGGTGGCCGCGCCGGCGCCGCCGCCGACGGCGGTCCCGGGCGTGACGAATGGAGCGGCACCCGGCGCGCGCTGAGCGCCGGCGCGGCGCCTGGCGCCGTCAGTCCTTCTCGACCGGGAGTCCGTTCCCGCGGGCGGGGTCGTCCGAGGAGAGGGCGCGCTCGAGCCGCTGGTGGAGCGCGCTGGCGCCGTCCACCGCCTTCTCCTTCGCCGCGTTCAGCTCGCGGGCGGCTTCGCCCTTCTGCTTCTCGAGCGCCTCGATCTGCTGATCGAGATTCGCCTTGCCCTCGGCCGAGGCCTTGGCCGCCCGCTCGCGCAGTTCGTCGATCTTCTTGTCCAGCGCGTCGAGCTGTTCGTGCCCCCACCGGATGACGGCGTCGAGGTCGTTCGAGAGTCGCTGGTTGTCGATGGTGACGCCGATCGAGGTCTTGCCGTCGTTCTCGCTCTTCGAAAGCTCGAAACGACCGGTCGTCCAGCCCCAGACGCCGAGGCCGACGGCCACCAGGAAGAGGAACCCGAGGAACTTCATCATCGCCTTGCTCCGGTTGCGGGCGGCCGGCACCTTACCACTGCGGCGACCTATGCTGCCCCTCGTCGATCGGTTCAGCGTCCGGGGTCGGACCGGCGCGAACGCGGCTCGGCGTGCGCAAGGGTGCGAGCGGGGAGACAGCGCTTGGCGGTCGCGAACTGGATGAGCTGGGAGGGCGGCGTCGATCTCGGTGCGGCGACCAGGCCGGGACTCGCGCAGCCGAACCTGCTGCTGCACGTCGGCCGCATGGTGCATACCCCGGTCGGCTCGGCGCCGAGCGGCATGCTGCTCTGGCAACCCGATCCGGCGGCGCCGCCCGCGCTGGTCGGTTTCGTCTCCACCAGCGAGCGGGTGGGGCGCTGGTTCGGACCGAACGTCTTCGCCGGGACGCCGTTCGAGCGCGCGCCGTACCTCAAGGCGGCGATCGACGTGACGATCGAGGAGCGGTACGTCGCCGCGAAGGTGCGGATCGGCGAGCACGTCTTCTCGTCGCGGCTCGACGGCTTGAAGGCGCTCGAGCGGGTCGACCGCGCGCCCGGGCCGATGACGCCGTTCTGGCAGCAGGGGCTCGAGGCGGTCGCGACGCGCGCGACGTTCACCGTCGATGGCCAGCAGCAGGCGATCGTGCTGCCGCCGGTCGGCATCAGCGGCGGGGCGCCCGCGGTGTTCTCGCCGGCCGGGCTCTACTCGCGCTGAGCGGCGCGCGCCGCGCGGATCCGGGGAAGGAGGGAGCGACCAGTGCTGCTGCAGTGGTGGCACGCCGTGTGGGACGCGCTCGACTCGCTCAGCCGGGCGAAGCTGGCCGGCGTCGGCTTCGCGTCGCTGCTCCTCTTCGTCTTCGACCTCTACGCCATCAGCCGGGTGATCCGGCGCGGCCACGGCGTGCACGGCACGCTGGCGTGGATCTTCGCGATCCTCGCCGCGCCGCTGCTCGGCGCGCTGGCGTTCTTCGCGCTGGCCAGCCCGAGCGTCCGCCGCGTGGCGC
>VGYY01000050.1 GCA_016872815.1 Planctomycetota bacterium | reverse complement strand
CGAGCGCGCGCGGGCGAACTTCGCCGACGACGCGGCGGCGCTCGCCGTCGCCTGCCTCGTGATCCTCAACCTCGACGAGGCGCAGTCATGCGAGTGACGCGGCGGGCGTTCCTCGAGGGGACGGGGGCCGGCATCGGGCTGGCGGCGCTGCAGTCGCTGCTGGCGCGCGACGCCGGCGCGTTTTCGAGCGCCCGATCGGGCCTGGATCGAGAGGGCCACCACTTCGCACCGCGGGCGAAGCGGGTGGTCGTGCTCTGGCAGGGCGGCGCGCCGTCGCATGTCGATCTGTTCGATCCGAAGCCCGACTTCGAGCGGCTGCGCGGCAGCGAGGTGCCGGAGTCGGTCCGCAATCGCGCGCGGCTGTCGACGATGACGGCGGGGCAGGGGCGCTATCCGGTGCTGCCGGCGATCCGGCCGTTCCGCCGCTACGGCGACTGCGGCATGGAGCTCTCGTCGCTGCTCCCCCACACCGGCGCGATCGCCGACCGGATCTGCCTCCTCCGCTCGCTCCACACCGAGGCGGTGAACCACGCGCCGGGCGTCACGCTCTGGCTGACCGGCAGCCAGATCCCCGGCCGACCGAGCTTCGGCGCGTGGACGGTCTACGGCCTCGGCAGCCTCTCCTCCGACCTGCCCGCCTTCGTGGTGATGACCTCGAGCGATCGCGAGAAGACCTGCGGCCAGCTCTTCTTCGACCACTACTGGAGCGCCGGTTTCCTGCCGAGCCGCCACCAGGGCGTGCGGCTGCGCGCCGAAGGCGAGCCGGTGCTCTACCTCGCCGATCCGCCGGGCTACGACCGCGCGCTGAAACGCGGCGCGCTCGACGACCTCGCCGAGCTGAACCGCCGCCACCTCGCCGAGTTCGGCGACCCCGAGATCGACACCCGCATCGCGCAGTACGAGCTGGCGTTCCGCATGCAGGCGAGCGTGCCCGAGCTGCTCGACCTGTCCGGCGAGCCGCAGTCGGTGCTCGATCTCTACGGCCCCGACGTGCAGCGCAAGGGCAGCTTCGCCCGCCACTGCCTGCTCGCCCGCCGGCTGCTCGAGCGCGGCGTGCGCTTCGTCCAGCTGATGCACTCGGGCTGGGACCAGCACCAGAACCTCGCCACGCAGCTCGAGCTGCAATGCCGCGACACCGACCAGCCCTCTGCCGCGCTGGTGCAGGACCTCGCGCAGCGCGGGATGCTCGAGGACACGCTGGTGCTGTGGGGCGGCGAGTTCGGCCGCACGCCGTTCGTCCAAGGCGACGTGAACCGGATCGACGCCCACGGCCGCGACCACCTCGGCAGCTGCTTCTCGCTGTGGCTCGCCGGCGGCGGCGTGCGCGGCGGCCACGTCCACGGCGCAAGCGACGACTTCGCCTACCACCCGGCGCAGGACCCGGTCCATGTGCACGACCTGCAGGCGACGCTGCTCCACCTGCTCGGCTTCGACCACACCAAGCTGACCTTCCGCCACCAGGGGCGCGATTTCCGGCTCACCGATGTGCATGGCGCGGTGGTGAAGGGGATCGTGGCCTGACCGTCACCGCCGCCGCACCACTCGCACTTCGCCCGGCTCGACGACTTGCAGGTGGAAAGTCACGTCGCCGCGCGGCTCGATCACGACGAGGAAGCGCTCGATCGAGCGGTCGGGCGCGAGGATCACGTGCGAGTAGTCGGTGCGCTTGCCGTCGGAGTCGCGCAAACCGCGCCATACGTCGAGCGCACCTACGCCTCCCCAGGAACGGTGTTGGGATGGCGACTCCGCGGAGATCGGCGAGCCCGGCAGGTTCGGTCACCACCGCACTTCAGCCCCGTCTTCGCCTGCATGCAGTCCCATGCCCACGATTCGCTGTTCCGGTCCCAGTTCGGCCAGACCGCCGAGGCGGCGGCGGAGTTGCGTCTGCTGCTCTCCGCGCGCGCTGCGGCGCAGCTCGACCTGGCGGCGCTGGTCCGCGTCGACACCGCATGGGTCGATCGCGAGCTGCGCGGCAGCGCCGCCGACCTGCTTTTCCGTGCCCCGCTCCGGGCGGGTGGTGACGCATTCCTGCTGTTCCTGATGGAGCACCAGAGCACTCCCGATCCGCGCCTCCCGCTGCGGCTGCTGCGCTATGCCACGCAGATCTGGGAGCGCCACGCCGCCGAGACGCCGCCGTCCACCCCGCTGCCGCCGGTCATCCCAGTGCTGATCCACCAGGGACCGCGACCGTGGCCCTGGCCGCCCCGCTTCCGGACGCACCTGGCCGGTGGAGCCGACCTCCATGAAGCGCTGGCACCCAACCTGATCGAGTTCGACTACCTCATCGACGACCTCGGGACGCAGAGCGATGCGCAGATCTTCGGACGGGCGATGAGCGCGATCGGTCGCCTCACGCTGATCGCATTGCGCAACGGCCGCGCGATCCCACGCCTCGCCGAACATCTGGCCGGCTTCCTGCGCGAGCTGCACCACGACCTCCGCGGCCCCGCCGTGGTGCCGGCGCTGTCGCGCCTCGTGAGCTATGTTCTCGCCGTCGGCGACGGCACGCCGCGCGAGGTCCGAGCGACCCTCGCGGCCGCCCTGCCGACGGAGCACCGGAGCGAAGTGATGACGACGGCCGAAATGCTGCGGGCGGAAGGGAAGGCCGAAGGGCTCGTCGAGGGCTGGCGCATGAGCGTCACCGGACTCCTCGAGGCGCGCTTCCGGGCGCTGTCACCGGCGGCGCGGGAGCGGATCGCGGCGGCCGATCTCGCGATGCTCCAGAGCTGGCAGCGCCGGGTGCTCTCGGCCCGTGACGAGGCGGAGCTGTTCGGGGAGTGACGCGACGGGAGCGGAACTGCGGCCTGGTCCCGGCGCATGCGGCGGAGCGGTTCGAACGGTCGCGAGCTCTCCATCACGCGTCCGAATTCGGCAGCTCGTTCCCCTGCTGCTGGTGGCGGCGGTCGCCGGAGGCGTCTGGATCGCGTCGCTGTTCACGGATCAGCGCCCAGAGATCACGCGGACCGACGTCGCACCCGCAGGTGATGCGATCTTCGGCCCGAGCGCCGACGAACGCCCGCAGGAACTGGCGCCTCCGGCCGATGGTGCGGCGCCGCCGCCGCCTGCGCGTGCCCACGATCGACGCCCGTTCGTGCGCGGCGTGGTGGTCGATCCCGGCCATCGGCCGATCGCGCACGCCTCGATCCTCGCCCGGCGCGGCCGCTAGGTCGGACTGACACGCCACGTCGAGCCATTGATCCAGGAGGAGCTCGAGCACCAAGTGGTGGTCCGCTGCGACGCCGCCGGCCGCTTCGAGCTGGCCGAGCTGCCGCCACGGACCGTCGCGCTCGCGGCGGTCGCTCGCGGCCGCGTTGCTGCCGAATGGCGCGACATCGCCGCCGATGCCGCAGCGAACCAGGCCGTGGTGCTGGTCCTCGAGGAGGGCCGTGCGCTGGCGGGTCGAGTCGTCGACTCTGAAGGACGGCCGGTCGAGCGGGCACGGGTCGACTGGTGCGCCACCGCGGCGCGCTGGAGCTTCGAGCTCGCCGCCCACCTGCCAGGCGAGCCCTTGATGGCGATCACGGCCGTCGCTGAACGACTCACCACCACCAGCGGCGCCGACGGTCGCTTCCGCTTCGAGGGCCTCCCGCCGGCGAAAGGCGAATGCGTGGTCACGGCCTTCGAGGCGGCGAAGAGCTCGGTCGGGCAGCACCAGGGGGCGATCTACCAGCGGCAGGTGCGCTACTTCTGCGAGGACATCCGGATCCTGCGCCAGCGCATCGCCGAGATCGACGACGACTTGAAAACCCAGGTCGATGGGCACGAGCTCGCGACGCTGCTGAAGACGATCGAGGGGATCGGCACGAACACGGCGGCGCGCCTGGTGGCCGAGCTTGGCGATCCGGCGGAGTGGAAGAGCGCCGGCGCGCTCGCGTCGCATGTCGGAGTGGTGCCGCAGGTGCACCACTCCGGGAAGTCGGCGCCGCTGCGCGCAGGGATCGGCTCGCTCGGCAATCGCGATCTGCGCCACGCGCTGTGGATGCCGGTGCTCGCAGCGGTGAGGTGCAACCCATGGCTCCGGTAGCACTACCAGCGACTGCGGGCTGCCGGGAAGCTGCCGAAGGTCGCACTCATCGCGTGCATGCGCAAGCTGATGACGGCGATCTACAGCGTGGCGAAGAGCCACAAGCCCTTCGTGCCGCTGATTCCAAAGGTGGCGCTCGCGCCGCTGACAAACCACTTGCTCGAGGAGCGGCATTTCAGCGGGTCGATGGACCCGCATCGTCGGAGCCGCGATTTTCCTCCTCGTCCTGCACCGACATCCCGTCGCCTCGCGACGGGGCTCATGAATAAGACGGGCTAGCCGAAATCGTCGCCCCACGGGATGAAGAGGAAGTGGCCGCCGGTGCGCTCGCCGCGGCGCTCGCGGTGCCAGAGGCGCCAGAGGAACGAGAATTCGCTCGCGTCGGCGGCGGCGTCGTCGTCCCAGGTGATGAACGGGAAGAGGTCGCGCGTCACGCGTCCGCCGCGCTCGACCTTGCGGTAGAGCCCCCAGCCGGCGACGAACCGCTTCTCGTGCGGGCACTCCTTCGAATGGACGCACCAGAGCAGCGTGTCCCACTCGTTGCGCGACGGATCGCGCTCGTGCTCGAACAGGAGCGGGATGCGGGTGTGGCGAGCCACCGTCGTGGGCGGCAGCGCCGGCCCCTCGAGCGTGGTCCATTCGGCGAGGAACCAGTCGAAGAGGAAGCCAGCGTGATCGGTGGCGGCGGACGCGTCCGGCGCCGCCTCGAGCGCCGCGAGCACGGCGTCGTTCAGCGGCGGCGATGCGTCGTGCCCGAAGCTGAGCAGCGCCGCGACGTGCGCCTGCCACGAAGTGTCGCCGGCGACGGCTGCGACGGCGGGAGCGGCAGCGGTGGCGGCGGCGGGGGCCGCGGTCGACGGCAGATCCCAGCGATCGAGTTCGAAGACGAGCGCCGTGCCGAACTGGAACTGGCTGCTGGTCTCGTGCCGCCGATGGCCGACGAGCGTGAACCAGTCGAAGAACGACTCGTGCGAGGCGTGGTTGCTGGTGGCGAACAGCGGCCACGCGCGCCACGATTCGCCCGCCTCGTCGACGCGATGGCGGCCCATCCCGAGCAGCACGCAGGTCTCGTCGAGCGCACGATCGGGATCGACGGCGCGCGACCAGAGCGGGAAGAGCGAGGTCTCGCGCGACCGACCGAGGCGCTCGTCGGTCCAGAGCGGCCACAGGAACGCCGTGTACGAATCGTCCGGGCCGTACGAGCTCCGGTGCCAGAGCGGCCCGAGCACGTTGGTGAACTCGATCGAGCCGTCGGCGCTCCATCCGCGGCCGCCGAGCGGCGTGACCAGCCGCCGGTGCGCCGCATCCTGGGCCCAATGGAACAGCGGGAAGAGCGTCCGGCTCCGCTCACTGCCATCCTGCGTCGCGAACTCCCACCAGAACGGGAACAGCACCCGTGAATCGCTGTTGCGGTCGTGCCACCAGAATGGTGCCAGCGCGAAGCTGTCGCGGAGGTCCCACCAGAGCGGGAAGACGACGGTCGTGTCGTGGTCGAGATCACGCCACAGCAGCGGGAAGAGACCGTAGCCATCGACCTCGTTCGGCTCGGCGCCAGGGTCCGCTCCCGCGGCGATCCGCCGATCCCGCTCCAGCGTCCACCAGACCGGCCCGACGTAGTTGAGCTGCCCCCAACCCGCCAGCGGGAAGAGGCCGTGCAGGTCATCGCCGACGTCGTGGTAGGCGGTCAGCGCCCAGAAGCTGCCGTCGTCGAGCTCGACGTGCGCCAGCGGCCAGAGCAGGTCGAGCTGGTCGCCGTCGCGCGCGGCGAACGGACGGGCGGCGAAGCCGCGGTCATCCCAGTCGATCAGCGGCCAGATCACGGCGTTGCGGGCACCGTCGGCGTACCAGAGCGGCCAGAGGTTGACCCGCTTCGCCGACGGTTCGTCGGCGGAGAAGGGCGACAGACGGATCATCCGTTCGCCCGAGGCGCAGCCGGAAAGGAGAGCCACCAGGGCGAACAGCGCGGAACCGCAGGAACTGCGCCGCCGGCTGGGGGAACGGCGAGCGTCGTCGTCGCGCACAGGACCGGCGGACGTGGAAGCGCCGGTGTTCGATCCAAGGCCGCGTTCGTCGTCCATGAAGTCACTCCGCGAACCGTCCTTCGCGCTCGGCGCCGGGGCCGTGCTGACCACGCCGGCCGTTCCGCCGGTGTCGTGCGCGACGGACGCAGTCAGCGCTCCGAACGGTGTGCCGCCGGAGCGGCCGTCGATCACGGGCACAATCGTGCCGATCGGCCCGGCCACAGGCGAACCCGCCGAGGCGACCCCGGTCGCGGCGATCCGCGCCTCGCGCGGATCGCCGGCCTCGTGCCTGCAGACGTGGTCCGGTCGCGCGGCTCAGTTCGACGCCGTGCGCTTGGCGCCGTCGCCCTTGGCCTTGCCCTTGTAGAACCAGACGAAGCCGGTCATCTCCTCGCGGACGAGCTCCTTCTTCGACTGGTAGTGCTTCTGCCACTCGTCGTTCAAGGCGGCATCAGGCGCGCCGCCGGCGTTCGACTGCATCCGTTCCATCAGTTCCTGGAACTTCTTCTCCCACGCCAGCAATGCGACGCGCGTCTCCGCCTCGCTCTTGCCTTCGAGCACGTGTTGCACCGTGATCGAGTCGCCGACCAGCAGGTCGAGCGTTCCGTCGCCGTCGACGTCATCCGCCCAGACGCGCGTGCTCGAGTTCGGGCCGACGAGGTGCGCGTCGCCGAACGTCACCGGCGTCTCGGTCGCGTCCGTTTCGCCTTCGATGATGACGCCCTGGTGTCCGGCAACTGGCTCGACCAGCGTCTGCATCGCCGCAAACTTGGGCTCCGCCTTGCTGCCGATATTGGTGAAGAGGAAGGCACCGCCCGTCGCCGAACCCGACAGCAGGTCGAGGTCGCCGTCGCCGTCCCAATCGACCAGGAACGGGTCGCTGTGCAGTTGCACCTGCATCTGCGCGCCCGCCGCCTGCAGCCAGGTCGACTCCGGCGCGAAGCCGCCCGAGTCCTCGCCGCGGAACCAGCCAAACGTGCCGCCGAAGTTGCCCGACACCAGGTCGAGGTTGCCATCGTCGTCGAGGTCGGCGACGAAGGCGCGCGTGCAGATCTTCGCGACGTCGGCCTGCTCCTTGCTACCGCTCGACAGCAGCAGAGGCTTCTCGTCATTGCCGCGCAGCACCTGCGCCGCCTTCCACTTGCCGCCCTTCTCGCCGAGCAGCACCTGGAAGTAGCCCGCCATGTCGACGCTCGGCTCGGAGTGCGAATAGGAGCCGGAGACGATGTCGATCAGGTCATCACCGTTGACGTCCACAAACTGTGGCGTCGAGCTGGTGCATCACCAGACACCGGGGACTTCGGCGACCGTGCCGCCGGCCATCAGCCACTGCCGCTCGCTGAACTTCAGGCCGCCGAGGTTCTTGTAGGTCGCCATCTTCCCGCCGGCGAACTGGCCGACGATCAGGTCCTTCTTGCCGTCGCCGTCGAGGTCGTGCCAGGCCGGGCAGGCGTATCCCGGCGACTCGACGCCGATCGGCTTGCCGGCGGCCATCAAGCGCAGGGGCTTCTCGAACCCGACGTCGGCGGCCAACACCATCGGCGCCGCCCACGCCACCCACACGCTCACCATGGACGTTCCTCCTTGCGACTGGCGCTGGCCGGGCTTCCCTGCCGGCGCGGTTCGTCCTGAACGCGTCGGATGCTACGGCTGACGACGACCAGCGTAACGACCCGCGTCCCGGTTCGCGCGAAATCCACGCGGCAGGAGCAGGGCGCCGCCGGTCGTGACCCGCCAAGGTCGCGGTGGCTCAGCGCGTGAGCGAGCGCAACGCGAACGCGAAGTCGGCCGGAGCGAACTCCCGCGCGGAGTCGAGCGGCGCCAGCAGGCGGGCGCGAACGTCGGCGGCGGCGCCGCTGGTTTCGAGCGCCCACGATTGCAGCGCGAAGGCCGCCTGCAGCGAGTGCAGCAACTGCGCCGCATGCTCGGCGGCCGGCAGTCCGCCGCCCGCCACCGCATCCGCGACGCCGACCAGTTCTGCGATGGCCGCCTTCGCCAGGGCTGCGACGTCGCCGACGCCGCCCACCGCCGCCGCCAGTGCCGCGGGGAAGCGGCTGGTGTCGAGCTGCGCCTGCCCCACCGGCACCGCCATCCCGTGGTCGAGCCGCCAGTCGCACACGCGCTGCCAGCCGACGTCGCCGAGATCGTGGTGGCACGCCGCGCAGTCGCGGTTCGACCAGTCGATCGCGGTCGTCGCCCGCTCGCCGCCCGCCTCGCGCGCGACGTTGCGCAGCTGCCGCTCGACCGCGACCAGCGGCCCCGCCAGCGCCGCGCGCAGGAACCAGTCGCGGCTCTCTTCGCCGCGCTGCCGCCAACGCGGTCCCATCGCCAGCAGGTAGCTGCCGAGCTCGAAGCGCAACTCCGGATGGCCGGCGGCGATGAGGCGGTGATCGACGACGCGCGTCGCGTCGCCCAGATGGCACTCGAGACACTTGCCGGCCAGCACCGCCGGGTCCTTCGTGTCGACCATGCCGTGGTTCGCCACCGCCGCGGCGCGATCGAAGCCGCGCTGGAAGTGACCGCCGTACCAACCGGAACTGGCGCCGTGGCACGCCTCGCAGCTCACGCCGAATTCGCCGCCTGCCGTCGGCACCTGCTGCGGGCTCGCATGACAGGCGAGGCACTCCGCCGCCGTCGTCACGTCGATCCCGAGCCGCCGTCCCATCGCCTGCCCGAGCGGCGCGTGCAGCGCGTCGTACGCCCGTCGGTGCGCATCGTCGCGGAATCAGGTCGCGAATTCGTCCTGCGCGCTCCGGCCATCGCGCGCGCGCGACGAGCCGTGGCAGCTCGACGAGTCGCAGGTGGCCGGTCCGGTGAACTCCCCCACCCCGGCGAGCGGCGCACCGCCCCGCGTGGCAGCAGCGCTGCGCGCCGCCCCGCCGGCGACGCTGGCCGCTCCGGTCACCCCGAGCAGCAGCAGCGCGAGCGTCCGCAGGAGCCGTCGCCGGCGCGCGACCACGCGCGGCTGACTCGGTACGTCACTCGTCGCGCATGCCATCGACTGCTCCGCGATCCCCGGCGCTTCTCCCGCACGGCTCTTCGACCGCCGCGGAAACGAGCCTTGAGCAGCGCCATCACCCGTCGCGATTCCCCCTCTCGCCATCTCCCCGACGACGGCAACATGCCGCCCCATGAACCCGCATCGACCCTGCGCCCGACTCGCCGTGCTCTGCTGGCTGCCGCTCGTCGTCGCGCCATCCGCAGCCGCTCAGTTCACGCCACCCGGCCGGCCCGCCGCTGCTGTCGACGACGTCTGTTGCGGCGGCGGCCACCACGCCGCCGGACCGCTGGTCGAGCCGCCGCCGGCGGCGCCGACCGACTGGGACATCACCGCGCCGTTCGGCCCGACGCGCGACGTCGACATCGACACCGACGAAGGCACCTGGATCCAGGTCGACGTCAGTCCCGACGGCCGCACGCTGGTCTTCGACCTGCTCGGCGACCTCTGGACGCTGCCGATCGGCGGCGGCGACGCCACGCTGATCGCCGGCGGCGGCGCGTGGGAATGGCAGCCGCGCTTCAGCCCCGACGGCGCGCGTATCGCGTTCATCAGCGATCGCGGCGGCGCCGACAACGTCTGGACCTGCGCGCCCGACGGCAGCGACCGGCGCCAGGTCACGAAGGAGGACTTCCGACTGGTCCACTGCCCCGAGTGGATGCCGGACGGCGATTGGATCCTGGTGCGCAAGCACTTCACCCACACGCGCTCGCTCGGCGCCGGCGAGATCTGGATGTACCACGCGAGCGGCAGCGGCGGCGCCGGCGTGCAGCTGACCGAGAAGAGCTCGAACACCGCCGACGTGAACGAGCCGGCGATCAGCCGGGATGGCCGCTGGCTCTGGTTCAGCCACGCCGGCGACTTCGACTACAACCGGAACGTCTACGCCGGCATCTACGCCGTCTCCCGCATCGATCGGCGGACCGGCCAGCGCGAGTCGTTCAGCGACGGCAGCGGCAGCGCCTGCCGGCCGCGCCCCTCGCCCGACGGGAAGAGCGTCGCGATGGTGCGGCGTGCCGGACTGAAGACCGCGCTGTTCGTGCGCGAACTCGAGGACGGGCGCGAGGAGCTGCTGTTCGACGGTCTCGACCACGACACGATGGAGACGTGGTCGACCAACGGCGCGTTCCCCGGCTACTGCTGGCTGCCCGACAGCTCCGCGATCGTCGTGACCGCGGGCGGGAAGCTGGTGCGGATCGCGACGCGCGCCGATGCGGCGGGCGGCGTCGCCCGCGGCAGCGTGACGCCGATCCCGTTCCGCGCGAAGACGACGCACCAGGTGCACGAGGCGCTTCGTTTCCCGCGCAAGGCGCACGACGAGACGGTGGCGGCGCGGATGATCCGCTGGGCTCAGCTCTCGCCCGACGGCGGCGCGGTCTGGTTCCAGGCGCTGGGACAGGTCTGGCGGCAGGCGCGATCGGGCGGAGCGGCGGTGGCGGTCACGCCGCCGCCGGAGCCGGGCGGCCATGGCGAGCTCGCCTACGCGCCGGCGCTGTCGCCGGACGGCAAGTCGTACGCCTACACGACGTTCCGCAACGGCGTCGGCGGCGCGTTGTGGCTGGCCGGCGCGGACGGCGCGGCGGCGCCGGTGAAGCTGTTCGCGCAGCCCGGGGTGATCGCGAATCCGGCGTTCGCGCCGGACGGCAGGCGGATCGCGTTCGTGCACGGCAGCGATGCGCTGGTGCGGGGCCGGTCGCTGGCGGGCGATGCGCTGCGGCTGGCGTGGATCGCGGCGGACGGGAGCGACGCGGGACGGGCGCACGATCTCGGGCCGACCACCAATCGCGGCAGCAACCGCCGCATGCCGCGGCCATTCTTCGCGCCCGCTGGCGGGGAACTGCTCTGGTTCGAGGACGGCGGCGCCGGGACGGTGCTGGTGCGCGCGCGGCTCGACGATCCGGACAACGGCGGACCGTCGCGCCTCGTGCTGGCGACCAACGAGGACGCCGAGGAGATCGTGCCGTCGCCCGACCTCGCGTGGATCGCCTGGAAGGAGCAGCATCAGGTCTACGTCGCGCCGTTCCCGCAGGCGGTCGGGCGGACGCTGACCATCGGCCGCAGCGGCGCGCCGATGCCGGTGAAGAAGCTGACCAGCATCGGCGGCAGTTGGCTCGGCTGGAGCGCCGACTCGAAGCGGCTCACGTGGGCGCTCGGCCCCGAGTTCGTGATCCAGGAGGTGGCGCCGCTGTTCGCGGCGGCGCCGGCCGGCGAAGCGGCGGCCAAGCCGGCGGAGTTCACCGCCGCGGGCGTACGACCGGACGCCGAGGTGGTGGCGCTCGACGCGAGCGTGCCGGGCGACGCGCCGGAAGGCGGCTTCGCGCTGGTCGGCGCGCGGATCGTGACGATGCAGGGCGACCTCGTGATCGAGGACGGGACGATCGTCGTCGAGCGCAACCGGATCGCGGCGGTCGGACCGCGCAGCGAAGTGGCGCTGCCGGCCGGGCTGCCGGTCGTCGACGGGCGCGGGCGGACGGTGATGCCCGGGCTGATCGACGTGCACGCGCATCTGCACTACAACGCGCTCGACATCCAGCCGGCGCAGCCGTGGGAGTACCTGGTCAACCTCGCGTACGGCGTGACCGCGACCCACGATCCGTCGGCGTCGACCGAGCTGGTGTTCGCGCAGTCGGAGCTGGTGAAGGCCGGCCGGATGGCGGGGCCGCGGGTCTGGTCGACCGGCTACATCCTGTACGGCGCGAAGAGCGCCAACAAGGCGGAGGTCGACTCGTACGACGACGCGAAGCGCCACCTGCAGCGGCTCCACGCGGTCGGGGCGTTCAGCGTGAAGAGCTACAACCAGCCGCGCCGCAACCAGCGCCAGTGGATCGTCAAGGCGGCGCGCGAGCTCGGGATGCTGGTCGTGCCGGAGGGTGGCTCGCTGCTGGCGCAGAACGTGACGTTCTGCCTCGACGGCCACACCGGGCTCGAGCACAACCTGCCGGTGGCGCCGGTCTACCGCGACGTCGTCACGCTGTTCGCCAACTCGGGGACCGGGATCACGCCGACGCTGGTGGTGAGCTACGGCGGCCTGAACGGCGAGTACTGGTGGTACCAGCGCGACCGCGTGTTCGAGAAGGAGCCGCTCCGGTCGCTGACGCCGCCGGGGCTGCTCGAGGCCGTGGCGCGGCGGCGCGACGTCTTCGCGTTCGACGACGACTTCCAGCACGTGAAGGTGGCGGAGGCGTGCGCGAAGATCCTGCGGGCGGGCGGCCATCTGCAGCTCGGGGCGCACGGGCAGTTGCAGGGGCTCGGCGCCCACTGGGAGCTGTGGATGCTGGGGCAGGGCGGACTCACGCCGCTCGAGGCGATCCGCTGCGCGACGCACTACGGCGCGTGGTACCTCGGCATGGACGGCGAGCTCGGCTCGCTCGAGCGCGGGAAGCTGGCCGACTTCATCGTGCTGGCGAAGAATCCGCTCGCGGACCTGCAGAACAGCGACTCGGTCCTGCTGACCTGCGCCAACGGGCGCCTGTTCGACGCGCGGACGCTCGAGCAGCAGCTCCCCGCGGCACGCGCGCGCCCGCCGTTCACCTGGGAAGCGCAGTGAGCGAGGAGGCGGGCGCCGCTGCCGTCCCGGATCAGGGCGACGCGGGACGACGCAGCGCGGCGTGGGCGTCGGCGATCAGCGCGGCGAGCGCGCGGCGCTGCACCGTGGCGAGCGTGACGGCGAGCCAGCGGCCGCCCCAGACCGCGCGGTAGGTGGCGGGGTCGGCGGCGACCAGGGCCTCGAGGTCGGGACCGCTGATCTTCAGGCTCACGGAAGCCCCGCCGGGCGGCAGGCTGGCGAAGATCCGGCCGCGGACGCGGAAGTCGGGATGACCCATGTGCGCGGACTCGACCGCGTCGGGCAGCGCCAGGGCCAGCGCGCGCACGTCGTCGCTCGAGCAGCCGGCGGCGGTGCGCGCCGGTGGCTGCTTGCCGGGCGTCCGCTCGGCGGGCGTCCGTCGGCGCGGCGGCGGCGCGATGTGCGCGGGGATCGCCGGCTTCGCTCGCCGCCCATCGCCCGCTACTTGCGGTAGCTCCCTGCCATCGACGGGAACCACTGCTTGCCGTCGGGCGACACCTCCATCCGGAGCTGGTAGGTCGCACCGCGCACGGCGAAACGGCAGCGCATGTGGCCCGCCGGGCCGACGCTGGCCAGCACCAATTCGTCGCCTTGTCACTCGCCGGTGAATACCGAGAGCATGCCGCCCATCGTGTCCCACCAGTGGAGCGTCGGCGTGGCCTTCTCGGAGTCGACGCCGAAGACGCCGGGACAAACTGATCCAGGAACAGTTTGTCAGGAACCGTTTGTCCGCCGCTCCATTCCACGACGGGCGAGGGGTCTTTGTTTCGACCGGACAAACTGATCCAGGAACGGTTTGTCCGGCTAGCCGAAGAGGCTCTTCTCGCGGACCAGCTTCACGATGCCGCGGCGGATCAGCTCGAAGTAGCACTTGGCGCAGACGGCGACGTCGTGGGCGGCCTCGTGCTTCTCCTCGGCCGGCGTGCCGAACAGCTTGGCGTGCAACTCCGGCAGCTTCGGCCACTTGAAGCCGCCCTTCTGGCTGCTCGGGATCGCGCACAGGTCGGTGCCGGCCTTCATCGTGCACACCTGCGACTTCTTCGCGAGCGGATCGGGCCGCCCCGCGCGCACGAACTCGGCGCCGATCACCATCTCGTCGTAGGAGAGGTTGTGGGCGACGATCACCTTCGCCTTCGCCGCCGCCGCCGCGAACGCGTCGAGCACCTCCGCCAGCGGCCGGCCGTCCGCCAGCGCCTTCATCTGGCTGATCTTGTGCACGCGCGTGGCATCGTCGGGGATGACGAACCCGTCCGGGCGCACGACGAACACCCGCGCCTCCACCACCTTCCCGTCGTTGTCGTGCAGCGACCACGCAAGCTGCACGATGCGCGGCCAGTTGGCCACGTCGCTCTTCGGCGCGTTCCAGTTGCGCGGCAGCCCCGTCGTCTCGCTGTCGATCACGAGATGCATGTCATTCGCCTCCCCCGCCGCCCGCGCCGGAAGCCGCCTCCGGCGCGCTCGCGCGCGGCCCCGCCTGCGGCCGCAGCGACTTGAACTCTGACTCGTCGTTCCACTGCGGCCAGGCCGGCGTCGCCAGCACTCGCCGCGCCACCGACAGCAGCGCGTGCAGATCCTCCACCGCGCCGTCATAGGTCCACGCCGGATCGAACTCGTCGCTCGGCTTGTGGTAGTGCTGCGTCGTGTAGCGCCGCCGCAACTCGAGCCCGTAGCCCGCGTCCTGACCGATGAAATCGACGCCGCGCCCGGTGTACAGCGCCGGCACGCCGGCCCGCGCGAAGGGCAGTTGGTCGCTGCGGTAGTACGACCCCTTCTCCGGCTCGGGGTCGGGCGCCAGCACCCGTCCCTGGGCCGTCAGCGCCTCGCCGAGCAGTCCCTCGAGCGAGTTCTGCCCCATCCCGATCACCGCCATGTCGCGCGTCCGCCCGTGCACGTTCCAGCCATCGATGTTGATCAGCGCCAGCGCGTCCGCCAGCGGATGGACCGGGTTCTCGGCGTAGAAGTGCGAACCGAGCAGCCCGCGCTCTTCCGCCGTCACGAAGAGCATCACCACCGAGCGCCGCGGCCGCGGTCCGCGCCCCAGGGCGCGCGCCACCTCGAGCAGCGCCGCAACGCCGCAGGCGTTGTCGATCGCGCCGTTCAGGATCGAATCGCCGACCTTGGTCGGGTCGATGCCGAAGTGATCCCAGTGCGCAGTGAAGAGCAGATGCTCCTTCGCCACGCGCGGATCGCTGCCCGGCAGCAGGCCGATGACGTTGCGCGAGACCACCGGCTCGAACTTGTGCTCCGCCACCGACTCGGCTTCGACGGCGAGCGGCACCGCCCGGAACTCCTCCTGCAGCGCCGCCTGCTTCACCGCCGCGAGCTCGAGCCCGCCGCGACTGCGTGCCAGCAGCTCGACGAAAACCTCCCGGGTGATCCAGCCCTCGAACGCGCAGCGCGCAGCGCCGCCGTCGGCGCGGATGAAATCGAACTGCTCGCCGCCCCAGCTGTTGCGCACGACCTCCCAGCCGTACGCCGCCGGCTCGGTCTCGTGGACGATCAGGCAGCCGGCCGCCCCCTGCCGCGCGGCCTCCTCGTACTTGTAGGTCCAGCGGCCGTAGTACGTCATCGCCTTGCCGCCGAAGCGCCCGTCCGGCAGCGGCGGATCGCCGACGAGGCAGACGACGACCTTCCCCTTCACGTCGACCTCGCGGTAGTCGTCCCAGCCGAACTCGGGCGCGACGCAGCCGTAGCCGACGAAGACCAGCTCGCCCGTCGTCTTCTGCGCGCCCGGCTGCTGGCGCTTCGACATCAGCACGAAGTCGTCGAGGAAGCGCAGCGCGACGCCGCCGAGCCGCAGCTCCGGCGGCGCCACCTTGGTCACGCTCAGCAACGGCACCTGCTGCACGAAGCTCGGCCCGTTGCCGGGCGCGAAGCCGGCCTGGGTCAGCTGCTCGGTGAGGTACTCGACCGTCCTGCGCTCGGCGCGCGTCGCCACGCCGCGCCCCTCGAACTCATCCGAGGCGAGCAGCTGCAGGTCGCGGCGGATCGCATCCCCATCGAGTCGTTCCGACGTCAGCGGCGGCGGCGCGTCGACCAGCAGGCGCGCCGGCGGCGGCGTCTCCGGCCGCGGACCGAGCGCGGCCAGCAGCGACTCCCAGTCGCTCTCCGTCTTCAGGTCGTAGTTGCCGTCGATGTGGCCGAGGCGGCCGTCGCGCTCGACCACGAACATCGCGCGCCGCGCGACGCCGCCGAAGCTCTCGAGGAAGACGCCGAATTCGCGCGCGTGACGGCCGTGCTCGTCGGTCAGCAGCTGGAACGGCAGCGCGAGCGAATCGCAGAACTTGCGGTGCGACTCGACGCCGTCCAGCGAGACGCCGAACACCATCACATCGCGACCGGTGAACTCGTTGAACCTGTCCCGCAGGTCCGAGAGTTCCCTGGTTCAGCCGCCGGTGAAGTCCTTGGGATAGAAGGCCAGCAGGTAGCGCTTTCCGAGCAGCGATGCCGAGGTGATCCAGCGGCCGTCCTGATCGGCCATGCGGAACTCGGGCACCGGCGCGCCAGGGGCCGGAACCGGCGCCTGCTGCGGCAACAGCGCGGTGAGCAGCGCCGCGAGGAACCAGGACATCGCCGACCTCCTCCGTGGGGACCGGGACTGTATCCGGCGGGCGCGGTCACGCGCGAGCGGTGCGCCGGCGGCGCTGAACGGACCGGCCGATCACCCCTTGACACCCATGGCATCGACTAGATTACATTTGTAATCGTTCAGCTACATACGTAGCCTTAGTCCGAGCCAAGGGAGCCCGCGATGGCCGAGTCCGAACCTGACGCGCTCTCGCGCGCCGAACTCAAGGTGATGAAGCTCGTCTGGCGGCTCGGCCGCGCCGCCGCCCGCGACGTGATCGTCGCCGCGGCCGAGTTCGGCTGGCAGCCCAGCACGGTGAAGACGCTGCTGCGCCGGCTGGTCGAGAAGGGCCACCTCGAGGCGACCCGCGTCGGTAACAGCTTCCTCTACGTGCCGGTCGAGCAGCCGGTGCCGGCGCTGCGGCGGGCGCTCGACACGCTGTTCGAGCACGTGCACGACGGCCTCACGGCGCCGCTGCTGGCCCACCTGGTGAAGAAAAGCCGCCTGTCCGACGACGAGCTCACCGAGCTGCGCCGCCTGATCGACGCGAAGAAGGGGCGCGGCCGATGAGCGCGCTCGCGTGGTTCGACGCGGCCGGCGGGCGCTTCCTCGAGTGTGCGGTCACGCGCGGCCTCGACGTGCTGCTGCTGGTGCCGCTGGTGCTGCCGATCACGCTGCCGGGTGCGGGCGGCTGGGCGGACGTAACGCGGCCGCTGGCGTGGCGATCGTGGATCGCGGCGTCGACGCCGGCCGACGTTGCGTCCAGCACGCACGTCGGCGCCGCTTCCGCCGCGGACTCCGCCGCGGGCGTCGAGCCGTCCATCGCGCGCTCGCCGGCCGACCAGGTCGAGGCGATCACCGCCGCCGCGCTCCACGTCGCTGCCGCGCAGGGCCGCTCGCTGCAGAAGGATCCGCTGCATCGCGCCGGCGTGGCGCTCCTGCTTGTGAAGGTCCCGCAGTGGGACGAGAAGGCGGGGTGCATCGACTACGACTACTGGTTCCACGGGACGCTGGCGATGAAGTCGCTGCGCGACCCTCGCTGGCACGGATGGCAGGAGGCGGTGTGGCAGGCGTTGCTGCCGAATCAGCGCACCAGGGGGCATGTCGGCGGCTCGTTCGACGCCGCGCCCGACCCGTGGGGCAACAGCGGCGGCCGTGCCTATGCGACCGCGATCAACGCGCTGACGCTGGCGCACACGATCGAGCTGGATCCGACCGGCAGCGCGCCGTCCGGTGCCAGATGATGGCGCTGGATGGCGCGTGCATCGCCGCCCTGCTGCTGGCCGGCGCTGTCAACCCCCAGGCGACCGGCCGCGGCAGCGACGACCGCGGCGGCGATGGAGGCGCTGCCGCTGCGGCGCACGCCGAGCTGGTGACGACCGCACGCGCGACGCGTTCCGACGCGCTGGTCGTCCTGGAGGATGGCAGGACGGTCGTCGAGGAGTACTTCGGCGGCCCGCGCCAGCCGATCGAGCTGATGTCGTGCACGAAGTCGATCGTCAGCCTGCTGGTCGGGATCCTCATCGACGACCGGAAGATCGCGTCGGTCGACGCTCCGGTGGCGACGTGGTTCCCGGAGTGGGAGACGGACACCGACGCGCGCAAGCGGACGATCACCGTCGGCCATCTCCTCTCGCACACCTCCGGTCTCGAGTGCAAGCCGACCACCGAGGAGATCTACGCCAGCGCCGACTTCGTCCAGCTGGCGCTGGCGGCGCCGCTCGTCGCCGATCCCGGCACGACGTTCGTCTACAACAACAAGGCGACCAACCTGCTGGCCCGCGTGATCGAGCGCGCCGCCGGGATGAAGATGGACGACTTCGCACGCGAGCGCCTGTTCGCGCCGATCGGCATCGGCGAGTTCGGCTGGACGCGCGATCGCGCCGGCAATCCGCATGGGATGGCCGGGCTGCAGCTGCACGCGACCGACTTCGCGGCGATCGGGCAACTGCTCCTGGACGGCGGCGTCTTCGCGGACGAGCCGATCATCAGCTCCGCGTGGCTGGCGGCCTCGATGCGGCCGTGGCGGCCGGAACTGGCGCCGAACTGCGGGCTCCTCTGGTGGCTCGATGCCGACGTGGTGAGCTGTTCCTTCGATCAGCCGCTGCTCGAGCGGTGGCGCGCGGCCGGAACCGCGCCATGGATGCTCGCGGTCGGCCAGCGTCTCGTCGGGCGCTCCTTCGCGGGCAAGGACTGCATCGAGCAGATGCGCGGCGCGTTGCGCGAGGCGCTGAGTGCCGCCGCGCACGCGGACCCCGCCAGCAAGGGCGCGGCATTCGATTCCGAGCTGAATCGCCTCGGGATCGCGCCATGGCACGCCGAGCGGGGGCCGGTCGCGGCGTACCGCGCCGACGGCTTCCTCGGCAACGCGCTGGTGATCGTGCCGGGCAGCCGCCGCGTCGCGGTGCGCCAGCGGCGGTTTCCGGCGAACCCGGCCGAGCTGCAGGATCCGCGGTTCAACTTCGGCGAGTTCGCCGCGCGGATCCG
>VGYY01000049.1 GCA_016872815.1 Planctomycetota bacterium | reverse complement strand
CGCCCGGCGCGCCGCTCCAGGTGCTGGCGCTCCCCGGCCGGCCGCGCTCGGCGCTGCTGCTGCAGCCGGGCGCCGGGCTCTGGCTCCTGGTCGAGCCGGGTCGGCCGCCGGAGCGCTGGTCGCACGACGGTGCCGCGATCCGGTCCGCCGCGGCGCACCCCTTCGACGGCCATGTCTGGCTGGCGCGCACCGAGTCGGCGTTCCTGCGCTCGATCGATGGCGGACGCACCTTCCGTCAGGTCGAGGGTTTCGCCCCCGAATTGCGACCGCGCGCGTTGCACTGGAGCGACCAGCCGCACGGCACGGTGCTGGCGCTGACGCATCCGCGGTCCATGCCGCCCGCGCCGACCGACCCCTCCCCGGTCTGGTGCAGCGCCGATGGCGGCCAGCGCTTCGGCCCGGTCGCGTCGCGCCACATCGACCGCGTGCGCGATCCGGTGGGCGAACTCACCTGCGCCACCAGCTGGAGCGCGCGCGATCGCCGGCAGATCGTGCTCGGCAGCGACCGCGGCGAGCTGCTCGGCTGGGGCGGCGGCGACGGCGCCGCCGAACTCCTGTGCGACGCGCTGCCGCCGATCGATCACCTGCTGGCGGTCCCTGCTGGCGGTCAGCGCCGCACCGCTGCTCGATCCATCGAGTTCCGGGATCTTCCTGCTGCCCTGAGCCGGCTCGATCTGCCGGCTCGATCTGCCGGCTCGGTCTGTCGGCGCATGACTTCTTGGGAGAATCGCGTTCCTTCCTCAGCGGGTCGATGGACCCGCATCGTCGGAACCGCGACTCCCCTCCTCGTCCTGCACCGACATCCCGTCGCCGGCAGGCGCCGGATGTCCGGACTCTGAACTTCGCTTCAGCGCCGGGACGCTAGCACTGCGAGTAGCCGCACCCGTGGCACTTGGCGCAGCCTTCCTGATACGCCAGCGTGCCGATGTCGCAGCTCGGGCACTTGATCTTGAACATCTCCTTCGGCTTGACCGGCGCACTCGCCGTCATCGCGCCGTGGCCGTTGCCGTTGGCCGGCTCGTTCTCGTAGAGCTTCGCCAAGTCGACCTCGCCCAGCAGCAACCCCTTGATCCCGAACTTGAGCTTGGCGGCGAGGTACTTGCGCAGCGCATGCGCCAGGCCGTCGGCGAGCGACTTGATCCGTCCCTCCTTGGTCGGGACCGAGAGGCTCGAACCGATCCCGTCGAGCTGGCTCACGGCGAGCATGAAGTCGCCGTTGCAGCGCAGGAACAGCGACACGATGCGGCAGATCGCCTCGAGATCGGAGTTGGCGAGGTCGCCGCCCTTGCCGAGCTGCGCGAACACCTCGCGCTCGATGCCGGTCTGCGGCTCGACGCTGATCTTCACGTGCATGTTGCCGAACGGCGTGAACTGGCGGACGCGCACGCACGGCATGATCTCGGGCAGCGCGATCGGCCGCATCGGACCGGTCGGCGCCTTCGCCGCGACGGCCGCCGCCCCGTCGCCCGCCTTCGCCGCGCCGCCGGTCTTGTCGGCGAGCGTCTTGCCGACCTCGTCCTTCAGCGCCATCGGCTGCATCGGCCGGCTGCCGTCGCGGTAGACGGTGATGCCCTTGCACTTCGTCTCGTAGGCCAGCATGTACGCCGCCTCCACCGCCGCGACGTCGCAGTCGGGCGGGAGGTTGATCGTCTTGCTGACCGCGGCGTCGGTGTGCTCCTGCCAGGCCGCCTGCATGCGCACATGCCACTCCGGCGCGATGTCGCGCGCGGTCCGGAACACCTCGCGCACCGACGGCGGGATGAGCTCGCACTCCTGCACCGAGCCCTTCGAGGACGCGTGGTCGATGGCGGCCTGCACGTCGGCCTCGCCCTTGACCGAGTCCTTCAGCGCCTGCTCGAAGACCGGGTTGACCTCGGAGAGCGTCTTGCCGTCGAGCACCTGGCGCATGAACGCCAGCGAGAAGATCGGCTCGATGCCGCCCGAGCAGCCGGCGATGATCGAGATCGTCCCGGTGGGCGCGATGGTCACGTAGTGGGCGTTGCGCGCCTTGATCTTGCGCTTCACGTCCCAGACCGAGCCCTTCCAGTTCTTGAAGCAGCCGCGCTGCTCGGCCAGCTCGGCGCCGACTTCCCACGCCGCCTTCTGGATGAAGCCGCCGACCTCGCGGGCCAGCTGCAGCGCCTCCTCGGAGTCGTAGCGCACGCCGAGCTGGAACAGCAGATCGGCCCAGCCCATCACGCCGAGCCCGACCTTGCGGTTGGCGCGGCAGGCGTCGTCGATCTCCTTGGTCGGGTAGT
The DNA here is from genome assembly GCA_016872815.1 of Planctomycetota bacterium. GTDB lineage: Bacteria > Planctomycetota > B15-G4 > B15-G4 > SIAN01 > SIAN01. The sequence goes on along the minus strand of VGYY01000049.1, from coordinate 16,440 downwards.
TGTTCACCTCGACCACGTCGTCGAGGAAGCGGATGCAGGTGCGCACCGTGGCGCGCAGCTTGTCCCAGTCGATCCGCTCCTTCAGGGTGCCGCGCACGGTCGGCCGGTAGAAGCGCTCGAGGTTGACCGAGCCGAGGTTGCACGCTTCGTACGGACCGAGCGGCTGCTCGCCGCACGGGTTGGTCGCGCGCATCTCGAAGACGTGCGGCGTCTGGTTGTGGCGATTGACCTCGTCGATGAAGATCAGCCCCGGTTCGCCGGTGTTCCAGGCGCGCGTCGTGATGCGGTCCCACAGCTCGCGGACCGACATGAACTCGCCCTGCTTGTCGGCGGGGATCTCCCCGTAGACCACCCGGCCGGTGCTCTTGCGCAGTGCGCCCTGCTTCTTGCTGTGCGGGTCGCGGACGGTATGCGGCGCGTCTGGCGCCTGGCGCAGCCGATCCATGAACTCGTCGGTCATCGAGACCGACAGGTTGTAGTTGGTGACCTTGGTGAGGTCGGCCTTCAGGTCGACGAAGGAGACGATGTCGGGGTGATCGATCCGCATCATCCCCATGTTCGCGCCGCGCCGGAATGCGCCCTGCTGGATGGCGTCGGTGACGGACGACAGCATCTTCAGGAAGGAGAGCGGCCCGTCGGTCGTGCCGCCGGACGACTTGACGATCGCGCCCTTGGGACGCAGTTGCGAGAGGTCGACGCCGGTGCCGCCGCCGGCGCGCTGGACCAGCGCGATCTGCCGCGCGGTCTCCATGATGTCCGGGATCGAGTCGTCGAGCGGGAGGACGAAGCAGGCGGAGAGCATTCCGAGCCGCCGGCCGGCGTTCATCAACGTCGGCGAATTCGGCATGAAGTAGCGCTCGGTCATCGTCCGGTAGAAAGCGTCCTCCACCTCGCGGATCGCTTCCGCCGAGACGCCCCACTTGCTCTCGACCGCGGCCACGGCGTGGGCGACCCGACGGAACAGTTGCGCGGGCGACTCGATGACCTTGCCGTCGTCGTCACGGTTCAGGTAGCGGTTCTCGAGCACCGTGAGCGCGTTCTTCGAGAGATCGACGCCGTCGGTCTTGTTGCCTGCACCCATCGCTGCTGCCGCCGGCTGAATCACGCTCGCCCCTCCCCTGAATGGCCAAAAACTCGACACGCTGCCCGTGGTGCGTAAAGCGCGCACACGCATTGCTGTCTGCCAAGGACCAATCGCAGACAGCGCCGAGCCGCCCCCGCAGCGGCCCGCCCCCTCTCCCCTCAGGACCCTGCCGCAACGAAGCTCCGAAAGGGCACGAAAAAGCGACCAGAGGTGCTAGCCGTGGTGGTTTTTCGCGCGCCGGACCACAACTGCTTGTTGCGCGGGCGGGATTCTTATCGCGCGCGTCGCGGGCTGTCCAGTGGGTGAAATCCCCGGCGATTTCTCGCCCCAACTCGCGCTCTGGAATGGACTTGGGAATAAGTTCTGAATCCGATCCAGACCATCTTGAGACGGCTTTCGGGGCCTCCCGACGCGCCGCTCACCGGTGGTGCACCGGGATCGCCGCGTCTCGCGCGCCCGCAGCGTGAACCGGACGTGGCCGCGAACGGACGAAACGAGCGCGGAGACGGCATCCAGCGTTGCGCCGCGGCCTCAGCCCTTCACGCACACCACCTGCTTCAGCGTGTGGACGATCTCGACCAGGTCGTCCTGCGCCGCCATCACCGCGTCGATGTCCTTGTAGGCCATCGGCGTCTCGTCGATCACCGCGGCGTCCTTGCGGCACTCGATGCCCTGCGTGGCCGCGGCGTGGTCGGCCAGCGTGAACTGCTTCTTCGCCGCCGTCCGTGACAGCCGCCGGCCGGCGCCATGGCTGCAGCTCTCGAAGCTCTCCGGATTGCCGCGACCGCGCACGATGAAGCTCTTCGCCCCCATCGAGCCCGGGATGATCCCGAGTTCGCCCGCACCCGCGCGCACCGCTCCCTTGCGCGTGACCAGCAGGTCGACGCCGCGGTGGCGCTCGCGCGCGACGTAGTTGTGGTGGCAGTTCACCGCCATCAGGTCGGCGCGAAACTCCGGCAGCTGGCAGAAACGCAGCGTCCGCAGCACCGCCGCCATCATCAGCTCGCGATTGATGCGGGCGTACTCCTGCGCCCACTCGACCGCCTCGACGTAGTCGCGGAAGTCGGGCGAGCCGGCGTCGAGCCAGGCGAGGTCCTTGTCGGGCAAGGGTCCGAGCTCCTTGCCGAGCCGTTCGCGCGCGCGCTCGATGAAGTAGGTGCCAATCCGGTTGCCGATGCCGCGCGAGCCGGAGTGGAGCAGCACCCAGACCTGCCCGGCCTCGTCGCGGCAGAGCTCGATGAAGTGGTTGCCGGTGCCGAGCGTGCCGAGCTGGCGTTCCGGAGCGTGCGTCCGGGTGCGCGGGTGCTTCTCCACGATCGTCTTCAACCGCGGCGCGAGGCTCCCCCACGCCGTGAGCGCCGGCGCGGGCGGCTCGCGCCACGCGCCACGGTCGCGCGCGCCGCCGTCGTCCGTGCGGCCGTGCGGAACCGACCGCTCGATCGAGTGGCGGATCGCGCGGAGATCGTCGGGCAGGTCGCTCGCCTCCAGGCTCGTCCGCACCGCCATCATTCCGCAGCCGATGTCGACGCCGACCGCCGCCGGCACCACCGCCGACTCGCTGGCGAAGACGGTGCCGACGGTCGCACCGATGCCGACGTGGACGTCGGGCATCGCGGCGACATGGCGGTGGACGATCGGCAGGCGGGCCAGGTTCGCGAGCTGCCGGAACGCGTCCTCCTCGATCGGGACGCCGCGCACCCAGGCGCGGATCTCGACGCCGCCGTCGACCTTGCGGATCAGCGGGCCGCTGCCGCCGGGATCGATGACGTTCACGTCCATCAGCGGTTCGGCTCTCCCGCCGGTCGCGTCTCCCAACGCGGGTGGATCCAGTTCCACTGCTCCGGATGAGCGCGGATGAACGCCTCGTACTGCCGATTCATGGCGGTGAGCAGGCGGTGCTCCTCGACCGCCGGATCGGCCGCGAGGTCGGGAAACAGCGGCGGCATCAGCACGCCGTGGTAGTCGAGCGGACGAGCGGTGCTCCACGAACCCGTCAGCACCAGCGGCTTGCCGGTGCGCAGCGCCAGCACCGCCGGGGTGCGGACGGTGGCCGCCGGGGTGCCGAAGAACTCGATGAACGCCGGTGACTCCTCCTGATCGAGGTCGCAGAGGAGGCCGACGCTGAGGCCGCGGCGAAGGCAGCGGAACAGCGCCGCCACGGCGTTCTCGCGCTCGATCAGCCCCATCCCCAGGCGCTGCCGCAGATCCACCAGTCGCTCGTTCAGCACCGGATCGCGCAGCGGCAGCACCACCGCGTGCAGTTTGGCAACCTGCTCGCTGATCGCCCCGCCGAGCAGCTCCCAGTGCCCCTGGTGCAGCGTGACGATGATGATGGCGCCGTGCGACCGCACTGCCGCCTGTGCCGCCGCCACGCCCTCGAGCTGGATCCGCTGCGAGGCCGGCAGCAGCGCCGGCTTCGCCAGCAGCAGGGCGTACTCCGCCAGCAGGCGTCCGAAGTGGCGATAGACGCCGTCGACGATCCGGCGGCGCGCCGCGGCGTCGAGTTCGCTCCCGAACGCGCGTTCGAGGTTCCGGAACGCCACGGCACGATGGCGGCGATCGAAGCGCGAAAGCACCACCGCCAGCCACTCTCCCAGGCGCACGGTGAGCGCGATCGGCGCGATGCGCGCCACTCCGAGCATCGACGCGACCAGCCCGCGGGCCAGCGAATCGCGGATGCGCTTGTGCAGCGGCCGTCGGCGCGGGAGTCGCCGCGCCGGCTTCGCGTGCTCCGTCGTCTTCGTGCCATCCTCCATGCGTCGATCCGCGCCGGCGTCGCCCATCGTTGCTCGCCGTCCAGCATGGCATGCCCTCGCCACCGACCGAACGGCGGGCTCGCGTCGCTGCACCGACCGGCGGTGCATACTGTGCCGGCCGCCCTTCCGCGCGCGTCGTTCGCAAGGACCTCTCCCATGGGTTCATCCCGCCGTGTCGTCGTCTCGCTGCTCCTCGCCGGCACCGTGGCCGGGGCGGCCGGCGCCATTGCCTCGTCCGGGACGCAGCCGGAGTCCCAGGTCCGGTCCGCCGGCGAGCACCCGCAATGGGACGACGGCAAGGCGGAACTCTCCCGCTACGCCGCCGAGGCGGTGGTCGAGGGCGAGCGCCGTTCGTTCACGGCCTGGTCGATCGTCGTCTCCGAGTGGCTCGACCCGCGGCAGATGGTGAAGGTCGAAGCCTTCGATCCCGGCGTCGTCCCGGTGCTGAAGTGCAACTGGACCGTGTCGATCCCGACCGGGGTCGCGGCGTACCAGCAGATGGCGACGCTGTTCATGCGACGCGCCGACGCGCTGGTGATGAAGGCGGCGTTCTCGAGCCAGGAGTGGTGCGGGATTACCTTCGCCTCGTGGCGCCGCGACCGCGAGGGAATGCAGTACCACTCCTACTGGGACGGCGAGGCGGACGGCACCTGGCCGATCGAGAAGCTCGCCACCAACGCCCTGTTCCACGAGCAGGTGCCGCTGTGGATCCGGCTGCGCCACCCGGAGCGCGCGCGCACCGAACCGGTCACCCTGATCCGCGAGCGGCTGTTCAGCGCCCGCTGCCCGCCGCCGAAGCAGGTCGCCGCCGCCATCTGGTTCGACGGCATCAAGGGCACCGACCCGGACGGCGGCGCCGATCCGCGCCGGATCGAGGCGCGGTTGCTGGTCGACAAGCAGGTCGAAACCTTCGTCCTGGCCCCGGAATTCCCGCACGTGCTGCGCGAGTGGCGCCGCGCCGACGGCACCACGTGGCGGCTCGAGAAGAGCGTCCGCCTCGACTACTGGAATTCCGGGAAGAACGAGTTCGAGTCGCTGCTGAAGTAGGCGCGGCCGCTGTTGCCGGCGGTTCGGGTCGCTCGAACGCGATGACGCTGCGCCCGCCGAGCCATGCGGCCGCGGTGAACGCCGACACGAACCGCCGTGACCGAGGCGTCCCTCAGCGCGGAATCCGGCAGAACGGCGAAACCGGCAGGCCGGCCCCGTTCACGAGATTCGGATTGCAGCTGTCGGCGAAGCCGAGGCGGACTTCGGTCGGCTTCGGCACCGCGGGGCTGCGGACGACGACCGTTTCGCCGTCGATCGTGGCGGTCGCCGGATGCCACTGGCCGTCGGCGCCGCACACCTCGAACTCGCGCAGCGGCTGGCCGTCGCGCGCACGCAGCCCGGCGGCGTGGGTGAAACGGACGCGGATCGAGTCCCCCTCGACCGCGTGGCCGGCGTGCAGCGGTCCGCTCCAGTCGCCGACGTCGCGGTGGTAGGTCTGGCTGAGCGCCCACAACGCGAGGCGCCGCGCCACCTCCTGCTTCTCGCCGGGGTGGATGTCGGTCGGATGGCCGATGTCCGTGGTGACCGCCATGCCGCTGCCCGGGACGCGCAGCGTCTCGAGCTGCGCCTGGCGCAGCTCGGCGGTGGCGGCACGGCTCAGGTCGTAGTTGAACGGGGCGATCTGCACGAAGAGGAACGGCGCCTGCGGCCGGCCGAACTGCGCGCGCCAATCGGCGATCAGCCCCTCCATCAGCGCGAGGTACTCGGCAGCGCGCCCGCGATTGCTCTCGCCCTGGTACCAGAGCGCACCGCGGATTCCGTAGGGCACGACGGGCGCGACCAGACCGTTCCACAACACCGACGCGACGTTCGGATGGAGTTGGCCGCCGCCGCTCGGCAGCGGCGGCAGGCCGTCCGCGGCGCAGCCGAGCCGACGCTTCCAGCCGCCGGTGAGGCCGGTGACCGCCGCGACGCTCCCGTTCGTGACCGCACCGATCGTGACGGCGCGCGGTGCGCCGCTGCCGAGGTCCGCTCCGGCGATGCCACCGCCACCGCCGGTATCGACCACCCGCACCGCCAGCACGTGGCGGGCGGGCGTCGTCAGCTCGGCCGGGATCCGATAGGTGCGCGCCTCGCTCCAGCGCCCGTGCACCTCGATGCCGCCGATCTTCCTGCCGTCGAAGAAGACCTGGTCCATGTCGTCGATCGCACCGAGCGCGAGCTCGAGCTCCTGCCCGACCCACTCGTGCGGGAGAGTCTCGAACGTCCGCCGATACCACACCGCACCGTCGAGGCTCTCCATGCCGGCGAACGCGTCGGGAACCGTCACCTCGTGCCAGCCTGAATCGTCGAAGCCCGGCGCCGCCCAGCCGTTCCTCGCGCCGAGGTCGTTCGCGTCGAGCGCCGTCCAATAGCCCGCCCACGCGTGCGTCACGGCGTCGGCACCCGCCCGGGCCGCCGCCGCCTCCGCCGCCACCCGCTCGAGTTCCGGTTGCAGTCGCGGGAAGGTCGCCAGCGCCTCGCGCCGCATCCACGCCTGCGCCACCGTGCCGCCCCAGTTCACGCCGATCAGCCCGACCGGCACGCCGAGCTCGCGCCGCAGCTCGCGGGCGAAGAACCAGCCGACGCAGCTGAAGCCGTTCACCGTGTCGGGAGTGACCGGCTGCCACGCCGCGTCGCAGTCGTCCTTCGGCGCCGCCGCAACGACGTTCGGCACGTCGAACAGGCGGACCCACGGATCGGCGGCGGCGGCGCGCTCCTTCTCGGCGTCCTTCACGCCGCCGTAGGCGAACGCCCATTCCATGTTGGACTGCCCGCCGCAGAGCCAGACCTCGCCCACCAGCACGTCGTCGAGGTGCAGGGTGTTGCTGCCGCGAACCTCGATCCGGTGGCGCGTCTCGCTCGCCTTCGGCGTGGCGAGCCGCAGCGAGAAGCGGCCGTCCTTGCCCGCCGACGTGCGCGCCGTCGCGCCCCAGCTGGCCGTCACCTCGACCGCCTCACCGACGCCAGCCCACCCCCAGATCGCCACCTCGCTCTGCTGCTGCACGACCATCCCGGGCGCGATCACCTTCGGCAGCCGCACCTCCGCCCGCGCCGTCGCCGCCAACAGCAGGACCGTTACGATCGCTCGCATGGTTTCATCCTGATCCGGAAAGAGAAGGTCCCGCGAAACCGCTTCCTCGCCGCGCGCTACCGGCGCCGCCGCATCTCATCGCTGCCGACGAACCGCGCGAAGCCGCCGTAGAGCATGCGCCTGGGATCGAACGGCATCTTCCGCGGATCGCAGATTGTCGAGAGCCGCGGATCCGCCATCACCCTGGCGTTGACGCGATCGCGATGCGCCCGCGACTTGAACGCGATCCACGCGAACACCACCGTCTCGCCGCGCTTGGCGCGGATCGCCTGTGGGAACGGCGGCGCGCTCGGCGTCGCCGGATCTTCGAGCACGCATTCGTGATAGTCGAGCGCCCCGTGCTCCGTCCAGAGCAGGCAAGCCATGCGCGATCTTCCGGTAGCGCCCGAGGTTGCGGGTCGGGATCGGGATCACGAAGCCGTCGACGTAACGGGACACGGGTTGCTCCTCGCCACGCCATGATGCCGTGCATGTGTCCGCCACGCCCGCCGCATCCGGCCGCGACCGCGCTCGCGGCCCTGCTCGCGACCGTGCTGGCCGCCGCACTCGTGGCGGCCCCTGCCGCTCCTGCGCCCGCGCCGACGCAGGATCCGGCGCAGGATCCGCCGCCCTCCCCCGCCGCCACCCTCGCCGAACGGGTCAATCGCGCGATCGACGCCGGCGTCGCCCACCTCAAGTCGATCCAGCGCGACGACGGCCACTTCCCCTGCGACCACCCGTTCCAGGACGGGACCACGGCGCTCTGCGCCTTCGCGCTGCTCAAGTCGGGCGTCCCGAATGGCGACCCCGCGATCGTGCAGGCGCTGGCGGCGCTGCGCTACGAGCCGTTCCGCTCGATCTACGCCACCTCGTGCCGCATCGCGCTGTTCGACGCGCACGGCGGCGTCGACCTCGCCGAGCCGATCCGCGCCGCCGCCGCCTGGATCGAGCAGAATCAGCACGAGAGCGGCCGCTTCGCCTATCCGTGGGCGCAGCCCGATCTATCGAACAGCCAGTACGCCGCCTTCGGCCTCTGGATCGCGTCGCGCCACGGCTTCACCGCCAGGCGCGACACCTGGGCCGCGCTGCTGAAGGAACTGCTGCGCCTGCAGGCCGCCGACGGCGGCTTCGGCTACCACGAAGGCGACGTCACCACCGGCAGCATGACGACCGCGGCGATCGCGATGGCGCAGCTCGCGATCGACGCGCTGGCCGGCGACTCGCGCCACGGCTGGCTGCGGCAGAAGGGCGAGAAGCTGCTCGAGAAGTCCTGGAGCTGGCTCGAGGACCACTTCACCGTCGCCGGCAACCCGCTCGGCACGCGCGAGGTGATCCCGGGCAACCACCTCTACTACCTCTATGGCCTCGAACGGGTCGGCGCGATCGGCGAGCGGAAGCTGATCGGCCCGCACGACTGGTACGCCGAGGGGGCGCGCCACCTGGTGAAGGTGCAACGCGACGGCGGCGCGTGGTCGAGCCCCGACGCCACCAGCTTCGCGCTGCTGTTCCTGCGCCGCGCCACCTTCACCGGCATGAAGAAGCAAGACGGCGAGCAGCCGCTCGGCGGGCCGCTGTCGGACGAGCCGGTGCGGCCCGGGCTGCTGGTGCCGTTCCTGCGCCGCTGGCACGTCTGCGGGCCCCACGCCGATCCCAAGGATGCGCTGCTGCAGGAGCCCTACGCCGGCGAGGCGACGGTCGAGCCGAGCACCGGCGCCACGTTCCGCGGCAAGCCGTGGCGCGAGCTGCGGGCGCTCGGCGATCGGGTCGAATTCGGCGACGCCAGGGGGCCGGGCGAGCGGACGCTTCACTACGCGTGCGCGTGGCTGCACGTGACCGCGCCGTTCGACGGGGCGCTGTGGGTCGGCGGCGACGACGGCTTCGTCGTGCAGCTCGACGGCAAGACCGTGATCGAGCGGCATGTCCATCAGCCGACCCCGCGCGACCGCTCCACCGCCGCGGTGCAGCTCGCGCCGGGGGTCCATCGGCTGCTGGTGAAGCTCGAGAACGACAGCGGCGAGTCGTGGTTCACGCTGCGATTCGCCGACCGCGACGGCAAGCCGGCGCGCCAGCTGCGACCGTCGCTGTCGAAACGCGATCCGCAGCTGCCGGAGACGGCGCTGGCGATGCCGGGGCTGTTCACGCTGGCGGAACTGGCGGCGACGCTGCCGCTGCTGCCGAAGCGGACGCTCGACTTCAAGGCGGCGAATGAACTCGAGCCGCTGGCGTTCGATCGCAACGGCATCTCGGCCGGCGACCTCTATCCACAGTGGATCGACACGCCGCAGAAGCGCGACGGACAGCCCCATCCGGGTGGCCGCGGCATCGTCGCGCTCCATCCGCCGGGCGAGAAGGTCGGGACGCGAGTGCTGTTGCGTGCGGCGCTGCCGGCGGGAACGCCGAAGCTGGTGCTGCGGACGAGTTCCGAGGCGTTCGGCAACCCGGCGAAGGGGGACTTCGCGCTGAAGGTGGGCGTGTTCGATGCCGCGGCGATGGAGGTCGCGTGGCTGCAGGAGACGGTGATCGGACCATCGCCGAAACCCGCCGCCCCCGACGCGAGCGGCTGGCGCGACGTCGTCGTCGACCTCTCGGCGCACGCCGGGCAGGAGCGGCTGATCGTGATCGAGTGCGCGGCCGGTGGCGGCGAGGCGTGGAACTTCGAGCACGCGTTCCTCGATGCGGTGGCGATCCGATGAGCGCGCGCGGTGCGAAGCGCCTTGCGCTGTGGCTGCTCGGCGGCGTCGGCGTGCTGGTGGCGGGGACGATCGCGGCGTTCGTGATCGCCGGCGATTGGACACCGGAACCGCCGCCGAAGCTGGCCTGGACGAAGGGGGCCACCTGGTTCACCGGGCCGCTGACGCCGGACGGGTCGCTCGATTGGACGGCGGCGGTGAAGGCGGAGGCGGTGGCGGCGGGGTGGCGCGAGGAGCGGGATGGCGGCGCCGCGCTGGACGAGGCGCTGCGACTGCTCACAGGCGTCGAGGAGACCATCCGGCTCCTGCCGGGGCGCGGCAGCGACTTCTCGCTCAGTGCCAACCTCGACGACGGCCTGCAGACGATCCGTTCGGGCAACTTCGACTTGGCAACCGCCGCGCTCGTGCTGCCCTGGCTCGACCATTGCGCGCCGGTGTTCGAGCGCGCTCGCGTCGCCGCCGCGACCGGACAGCTCTGGGTCGGCACCGGCGACGACGGCACGATGGTCCATGTCGATCCGTACAGCCGCCGATTCTCCGCGCTCGACGATCTGATCAAGGCGCTCGCGTGTCATGCGGTCGAACGCGGGCTGCGCGGTGAGACCGCCGCTGCGCGCGAGAGCGCCGTGACGGCATGGCGTCTGGCATCTCTCGTGCCCTATCCCGCCAGCGCCCTTGATCAAGGCCGGCGAGTCACGCGGCAGGCCACGTGTCTCGAACTCCTGCTGAACGGCGGCGGAGCGCGCGAAGCGCTCCCGGTGCACGAGCTGTTCCCGTTGTTCGATTCGCCGCCTGATCGGCTCGACGGCGAGGCGGCCATGCTCGAGGCGCTGCGCTTGGAGCGCTGGCAAGCGACCATGCAACTGATCCACGTTCAACAACGGGTGAAGGCGTCGGATGACATCGAGGCCGGCGACATGACGACGGCGATGGTCGTCTTCGCTCGTGCCGATCCGAATCCGCTGTTCCGGCGACTCCAAGCCGAATTCGACCGGCTGGAGCAGCAATTGGCGCTGCCCGAAGTCCCGCTCGCGGCGCGGTTCGACGCCGTGCTCGCGCGACTCGAAGAACTGGAGGGGCAGCACCGCCCGGTGCCGCCCCAGCGCGACGGACCGCTCGGCCGCCTGCTGGTGTCCGACCGCGAGTGGATCGACCGTTTTTTCGTGCTGTACGTCGCCAGTCGCGCGCAAGGGCTCGAGTGGGGACTGGTGCAGTGGCTGCACGCAGTGACGCGGCGCGATTCGCTGCTGGCCGAGGCAGCCGCGCGCGCGAACGCGCCGGAGCGGCGCGATTCGCTGCTGGGGGAACCGCTCATGGCGCGGCAGCAGGCGGACGGCTCGTGGCAGGTCAGCGGCGCGTTGATCGAACTGGCGAAGCGGTACGGACTCGAGGAGAAGTGAGCCGCCGCGGCGCCGCTATCCTCCCCGCCCTTCGCGCGCCTTCGCGCGCTTCCGGGATCGCACGCCATGCGCCATGGGATCTTCACGCCGCCGCCGCCCGTCAATGAACCGGTCAAGAGCTACGCGCCCGGCTCGCCTGAGCGCTCGGCGCTGAAGGCGAAGCTCGAGGAGTTGCGCGGGCAGGTGCTCGACATCCCGCTGGTGATCGGCGGGAAGGAGGTGCGCACCGGGAAGCTCGGCAGCTGCGTCGAGCCGCACGACCACGGCCGCGTGCTGGCGCGCTTCCATCAGGGCGGGCCGGACGAGATCGCGGCGGCCATCGCGGCGGCGAACGCGGCGTGGCGGACCTGGAGCGAGCTGCCGTTCGAGGCGCGCGCGAGCGTCTTCCTCAAGGCGGCGGAGCTCCTGGCCGGGCCGTGGCGGCAGGTGCTGAACGCGGCCACGATGCTCGGCCAGAGCAAGACCGCGTTCCAGGCCGAGATCGACGCGGCGTGCGAGCTGATCGACTTCTGGCGCTTCAACGTCGACTTCCTCGCGCGGATCGAGCGCGAGCAGCCGCTGTCGGGTCCGCAGATGTGGAACCGGCTCGAGTACCGGCCGCTCGAGGGGTTCGTGGTCGCGATCACGCCGTTCAACTTCACGTCGATCGCGGGGAACCTGCCGACGGCGCCGGCGTTGTGCGGCAACGTGGCGCTGTGGAAGCCGGCGTCGACCGCGGTCTACTCGGCGTGGTTCCTGATGAAGTTGCTCGAGGAGGCGGGGCTGCCGCCGGGCGTCGTCAACTTCGTGCCGTGCAGCGGCGCCGACGTCAGCAAGGTGGCGCTCGCCCATCGCGATCTGGCGGGCGTGCACTTCACCGGCTCGACCGAGGTGTTCAACGGGATCTGGCGGACGGTCGGCGCGCGGCTCGGCGAATACAAGGGCTACCCGCGGCTGGTCGGCGAGACCGGCGGCAAGGACTTCGTCTTCGCCCACCCGACGGCCGACGTGCAGGCGCTCACCGTGGCGCTGGTGCGCGGGGCGTTCGAGTACCAGGGGCAGAAATGCTCGGCGGCGTCGCGCGCCTACGTGCCGGCGAGCCTGTGGCCGGCGGTGAGGGAGAAGCTCGTCGCGATGGTGCGCGAGCTCAGGATGGGCGATCCGACCGACTTCACCAACTTCCTCGGCGCGGTGATCGACCGCAATTCGTTCGAGAAGCTGAAGGGGCACATCGATCGCGCGCGCGGCGGCGGCGAGGCGGAGCTCGTGGTCGGCGGGAAGTGCGACGGCTCGAAGGGGTGGTTCATCGAGCCGACGGTGATCCTGGCGAAGACGCCGAAGTACCCGACGATGTGCGAGGAGCTGTTCGGGCCGGTGCTGACCGTGTGGGTCTACGAGGACGCGAAGCTCGACGAGGCGCTGACGCGATGCGACGAGGATTCGCCCTATGCGCTGACCGGAGCGATCTTCGGGCGCGACCGCGCCGAGCTCGAGCGGATGGCGACAAGGCTGCGCCACGCGGCCGGCAACTTCTACGTCAACGACAAGCCGACCGGAGCCGTCGTCGGCCAGCAGCCTTTCGGCGGCGCGCGCGCCTCGGGCACCAACGACAAGGCCGGTTCCTCGCTCAACCTCCTGCGCTGGCTCTCCCCGCGCACGATCAAGGAGAACTTCGTCCCCCCCACCGACTGGCGCTACCCCCACCAGGCCGCCCCGTAAGCGGAACAACTGATCCAGGAACAGTTGTTCCGGATCGGGTGCTCCAGGGCGGACGGTGCTGCGCATGAATTCGATCTCGTGTCGTGAGCTGGCCGACCGGCTCGCTCGGGGAGAGCGGCCGGTGCTGCTCGATGTCCGCGAGCGGGACGAGCACGCGATCTGCCATCTGCCGGGCAGCACGCTGATCCCGATGAGCGAGCTGCCGCGGCGCCTCACCGAACTCGACCCCGACCTCGAGACGATCGTCTACTGCCACCATGGCATCCGCTCGGCCCACGTGATCGCCCATCTGCAGGCACAGGGGTTCGCGCACCTAACCAACCTGCGCGGCGGCATCGATGCCTGGTCGCGCGAGGTCGATGCGAGCGTGCGGCGCTACTGAGCCGAGCCGTCCCGAGCATCGCGCCGCGGTCGACGGCGAGGGCCGGCGCCTCGGGCGCAACCCGCCAAGCCGCTCGCTGCAGCGCGGCTGACCCGCGTCGCTCCGCTCCCGGAACCGGGTGAAGGAGGGTGGTCGGTTTCGGATGGTCGACCATCGTGATCCGAATGGATCTGGCACCACCCCGTAGTGAATAACGTCGAATGTAGCGGAAACCGACCCATTCCGATTATTCGAAAGTCGACTACTGGACATTCCAATAAACGATTTCGATCCTCCGCCGCCTTCGGCCGGTCCCTAGCGGCCGCGGACCCATCCAAGGAGAACGCATGAACGGATCGCGCCTGGTTTCCCTCCCTCTGCTTGCGGCCGGTTCTCTCTGGATCGGCGCCGCCGATTCCGCGAGCGCGCAGGACACGGTCGAGTCGCTCTCGAAGCGCCTCGCCGAGATCGAGGCGAAGTTGCCCAAGGGCGGCACGAGCGGCACGTCGTCGCTCGGCTCGATGTTCAAGCTCTACGGCTTCCTGCGCGTCGATGCCATGTACGACACCGCGCGGCCGAACAACACGCAGCTCCCGGTCTTCATCCGCTCGGAGGATCCGTCCGCCCCCGCCGGGGTCCGCGCCAGCAGCAACGACGAGGATTTCAACATCCACCCGAAGCTGACTCGTGTCGGCCTCGAGTTCGACGGTGGCAAGATCGATTCGCTCGGCAATGCCGCGGTCACCGGCAAGCTCGAGACCGACTTCTACAACGCCACCGCCACCGAGTCGCGCGAGGCGCTGCGCATCCGGGTCGCGTATCTGCAGCTCAAGTGGGACCAATTCGCGCTGTACGGCGGCCAGATGTGGGACGTGATCTCGCCGCTGATGCCGATCGTCAATCCCGACATGGTGTCGTGGGGCGCCGGCAACCTGGCTGACCGCCGCCCGCAGGTGCGCGGCGAATGGAGCCAGGCCATGGGCGATTCGAAGCTCACCGTGACCGGCATGGCCGGCGCCACCGGCGCGGTCGATGCGCAGGACTCCGACGCCAACACCTACCGAGACGGCGACGAGTCGGCGGTGCCGACGCTGCAGTCACGCGTCGGTTGGAAGAGCGGCGCGCTCGAGCTCGGCGCGTGGGCGCATCGCGCCAAGGAGGAGACCGACACGCCCGTCGCCGGTCACAGTCACTTCGTCAGCTCGGCGTACGGCGTCGACTTCCAGCTCCCCCTCCACGGGGACGTGCTCTGGCTGAAGGGCGAGCTCTGGAACGGGCGCAACCTCTTCGACGTCCGCGGCGGCGTGCTGCAGGACCTCGGGCCGAGCGGCCAGGAGATCCGCTCGGAAGGTGGATTCACCGAGCTCGGCTACAAGCTGAACGATCACTGCAAGCTGCACACGGGCTGGTCGTTCGACAATCCCGAGAACGAAGACCTCGGCGGCGGAACGAACATCAAGCAGCGCAACACCATCGCCTACTGCGCCGCCACGTTCGACTTCAAGCCGGTGGCGTTCGGGATCCACTTCCTGCGCTGGAACACCACCTACCAGGGCTTCAACGACGGGACCGACAACCGCGTCCAGGCCTACCTCCAGTACTCGTTCTGACCTTGCGCGCGGCCGGATCGCGGCAGCCGCCGCGATCCGGCCGCCGACCGTTCCTCCTCGACGGCGTCTCTGGCCCGATCCGATCGACCCCTGTCCCGGCTGCCGCTCCTGCTCTCCCCCGCGGCGCCGTTTTCGGAGAAACACCTTGAAGTCGTTCCGCCTGCCATCCCTCCTGCTCGCCCTTGCCGCCGCCGGCTGCGCCGCCGAGCACGGCGCCGCTGCCGATGCCGCGATGGGCTCCGTCGCGAAGCCGGGCAAGTCGGCCCGCTTCGACGTGAAGCACGACTTCAAGCTCGCCGTCCCGGACGGCGCGAAGTCGGTCCGCATCTGGTTCTCGCTGCCGCAGGACGACAGCTGGACCAAGCTCTCGGATCTCGCGTTCAGCGGCGCCAACGGCCTCGCCGTGCGCGAGGTGACCGACGATCACGGCAATCGCATGCTCTACGCCGAGAGCACCGGCGCCGCGGCCGGCACCGAGCTCGCCATCACCGAGAGCTTCCGCGTCGATCGCGAGGAGATCCTCGGACAGGTCGACGCCACCAAGGCGCGGCCGCTGACGCCCGCCGAGGCCGCGAAGTTCGCCCGGGAGCTCGGCGAGAACGTCCACATCAAGATCACGCCGGAGGTGCGCGCCATCGCCGCGTCCGTGGTCGGCGACGAGAAGAACCCGGTGATCGCGGCGCGCAAGCTCTACGACTGGACGCTCGACAACATCGAGTACTGGGTGAAGACACCGGCCACGCGCAAGGCGTCCAGCACCGGCAGCTCGGAGCACTGCCTCACCACCAAGACCGGCAACTGCACCGACTTCCACTCGCTGTGGGCGGCGCTGGCGCGCGCGTCGGGCATCCCGACCCGGATCGTCTACGGCTCGATCATGAAGCCGGCGCTCGATGGCCAGGACAAGGACGGCAGCTACCACTGCTGGCCGGAGTTCTATGCCTCCGGCCTCGGCTGGATCAGCCACGACGTGGCGGTCGCCGACATCTTTCGCGGCACCTACGAGCTCAACGCCGAGAACGAAGAGAAGGTGCGCCTGACCATCGCGACGCCGTACACCGGCCCCGACGAGAAGATGGTCGACTACTACTTCGGCAGCATCGACGAGCGACGCGTGGTGTGGTCGGTCGGCCGCGACCTGACGCTCGATCCGGCTGCTGCCGCCGGCAAGGTCAACGCGATGGCGAAGGCCTACGTCGAGATCGACGGCAAGCCCTACGGCGAGAAGTCGGCCGACGGCAAGCAGCAGTGGACTCGCAAGTTCACCTTCAAAGAGGTCAAGTGACCGATCCGCGGTGATGATCGACATGCGGCGGCCGGAGCGGAGCGATCCGCGCCGGCCGCCGCGGCGCTTGATTCCCGCGCCGACCTCCCGAGGCGCTCGATCTCCTTGTCCGATTCCGACTCCGCCCCCGATTCCGCTACCGAGACGCCGCTGGTGGTCGCCGCCGTCGAGCAGGGCGACGGCGCGCCGTGTGCGCGCTGCCGCAACCCGCTGTGCGGCCACGAGGTCGTGCTCTCCTGGGTGCTCGGCTTCAAGCAGGCGCCGCAATGCGCCGGCTGCCTCGCGCTCGGACTCGGCAAGACGGCCGCCGAGCTCATCGCCGGCGTGAAGCGCCACATCGACCACCGCGACTGCTGGAGCGCCGGCTGGAAGCACGCCAGCGGGCGCGAGGCGCAGCGCGGGAGCCGCTGCGAAGTGGCGGCGATCGGCGTGGACGCCACGCCGGCCCCGCGGCCG
>VGYY01000048.1 GCA_016872815.1 Planctomycetota bacterium | reverse complement strand
GGCGACCCGGGCCGCGGTCGAGGCGCTGCTGCGCGCCCTGCCGACGGACGCGAAGCCGGCGCTCGCCGCCGACGGCGAGGCGGCGTTGCGGACGCTGCTCGCCGGCAAGGACGTCGAACTGGCGCTCGCAACCCTGCCGCTCGCGGTCCGGCTCGATCCGGCGGGCAAGCTCGCGCCGGCCATGGCCGGATTGGGCGAGCGACTGCACGGGACGCTCGCCGACGCCGCCGCGCCTTGGATGGCGCGCGTGGGCGCCCTGCGGGCCCTGCTGTCGATCGCCGGCCGGCGACCGGCGGCCATCGCCGCGGCGGCGCCGCTGCTTTCGGCGGCCGCGCCGCTCGACTTGCAGCTCGCGGCGATCGACGCGCTCGGCACCACCGATGACGTGGCGGCGGCCAAGCTGCTGGCGGCGACGTGGAACTCGCTGTCGGAGCAGCCGCGCGACCGGATCTTCGAGCTGCTGGCGGCGCGGCCGCCCTGGACGGCGGCGCTGCTCGACCAGCTCGATGCGAAACCGAACACCGCCCGCGAGCTCGGTCCGCAGCGGCTCCATCGGCTGCGCAGCCACCCCGATCCGGCGATCGCCGAGCGGGCGACGGCGCTGCTGGCGAAGGCGGTGCCGGGCACCGATGTGTCGATGGAGGCGCTGATCGCCCGGCTGATGCCGGAGGTCGACCAACCCGGCGATGTCGCGAACGGCAAGACGGTGTTCGAGGCCAACTGCGCGAAGTGCCACACGGCGTACGGCGCCGGCGGCAAGGTCGGTCCGGACCTGACCGGGATGGGGATGCACGGTGCGAACGACCTGCTGCCGGTGATCCTCGACCCGAACCGGGTGATCGAAGGTTCCTACACCGAGTGGCAGGCGCAGCTCAAGGACGGCCGGCTCGAGACCGGCGTGCTGGTGCGCGAGACGGCCGACGCGGTGGTGCTGCGCAACGCCGAGGGCGATCGCGAATTCGCCCGGGTCGATCTGGCGCGGCTGAAGAACAGCGGCCGCTCGCCGATGCCGGCCGGTTTCGAGGCGCTCGGCGCCAAGGCGCTGCGCGACGTCATCGCCTTCCTCGCCGGTGGCAGCCAGGGCTGGCGGGTGCTCGACCTGCGGGCGCATGCCAGCGCCGACGGCCGGCAGGGCCTGTACGACTCCCGGCGCGACCGCAATCCGCTGCGGCTGCGGCAGTACGGGATCGTCACGGTGGAGGGCGTGCCGTTCGAGCTGCTCGACTCGCAGCGCACCGTGACCGGGAAGAACACGCTGGTGCTGAAGGGCGGCCTCGTCGACGGCTGGGAGAGCAAGTCGATGGCGCAGCGAGTCACCCTGCCGGTGGGCAGCGAGGTGGCGGCGCTGCACGTGCTGGGCGGCATCGCGGCGTGGGGCTGGCCCTACTTCCGCGAGATCGAGCCGATCCTGCAGATCACCTGGAAGTACGCCGACGGCACGAGCGCCGAGACGGTCCTCCAGAACGGCGTCGAGTTCGCCGACTGGATCGGACGCAACGAGGTGCCCGGCTCGACGTTCGTGCCGGGGCTGGTCGCCGACGGCTCGGCGGGGCAGGTGCGCTACCACGCGCACCGGCCGCCGAAGGCGGGGAAGATCGCCGCGATCGAGCTCGCGAGCTTTGACAACCGCTACGCGCCGACGCTGCTGGCGCTGACGGTCGAGCTGCCGGGCGCGAAGAAGTCGGCGGCGGCGCCGTCGCGCGCGGTGCCGGCACGCGACGTGGTGATCTTCGGCGGCGGCTCGAGCCACGATTTCGCCACGCACTGGGGCGGTACCGACGTCGCAACGCTGGCCGCGGTCGGGATCGGGAGTGTCGCCTACCACGGCGAGGAGGATGCGCTGGCGGCGGCGCTGCCGACCGCGCAGCGCCTCGTGCTGGCCAACAACCAGCCGATCCACTCCGCCGAACTGCGCGGCGCGATCCGCCGATTCGTCGAGCAGGGCGGGACGCTCGTCGTGCTGCACGCGGCGAGCTGGTTCAACTGGGCGGATTGGCCGGAGTGGAACGCCGACCTGGTCGCCGGCGGCGCGCGGAGCCACGAGGCGTACGGCGAGTTCGACGTCGAGGTGGTGGTCCCGGCGGATGCGCCCGCCGCCGCGCGCGCACTGGTCGAGGGCGTGCCGGCGAAGTTCGCCCTGGCCGACGAGCTCTACCGCTTCGAGCCGAACGCCGCGGTCGCGGTGACCCCGCTGCTGCACGGTCGCTCGCGCGGCTCGAAGGACCACTTCCCGGTCGCCTTCACCCACGCAGTCGGGAGCGGCCGCGTCGTCGTCTGCACCCTCGGCCACGACGGCGCCGCCCACGCTCACCCCGCCTACCAGCGCTTCCTCGTCAACGCGCTGCGCTGAGCCGCGCGCGCTCGCCGCTCCGACCGCTCCACCTACCCTGGAAGGACCCGCCATGGCCCGTCGCGCGTCGTCGTCCGTCGGTTCGTCTGCCGGCCAGCGGTCGAACTCGAGTCCGTCCGCGCCTTCGCGCGCCGCGATCATGCGAGGCTTCCGCGCCCAGATCGCCGCCGGCCGGCCGATCATCGGCGGCGGCGCCGGCACCGGCATCTCCGCCAAGTCGGAGGAGGCGGGCGGCATCGATCTGCTGATCGTCTACAACTCCGGCCGCTATCGGATGGCCGGGCGCGGCTCGACGGCCGGTTTGATGCCGTACGGCAACGCCAACCAGATCGTGAAGGAGATGGCGTTCGAGATCCTGCCGGTGGTGAAGAAGACCCCGGTCCTGGCCGGCGTCTGCGGCACCGACCCGTTCATGATCCCGCGCCTGTTCCTGCGCGAGCTGAAGGAGCTCGGCTACGCCGGCATCCAGAACTTCCCGACCGTCGGCCTGATCGAGGGCGAGCTGCGCGCGACGCTCGAGGAGACCGGCATGGGGTTCGGCCTCGAGGTCGATTGCGTCTGCCTCGCCCACACCATGGACCTGCTGACCACGCCCTACGCCTTCAACCCCGACGAGGCGACCGCGATGGCTGAGGCGGGCGCCGACATCGTCGTCGCCCACATGGGCTGCACCAGCGGCGGGAGCATCGGCGCGAAGTCGGTGAAGACGCTCGACGACTGCGTGACCCGCATCGAAGCGATCGTCGACGCCGCGCGGCGCGTGCGCAAGGACGTGATCTGCCTCTGCCACGGCGGTCCGATCGCCATGCCGCCCGACGCGCAGTACATCCTCGACCGCGTGCCGGGCATCGCCGGCTTCTACGGCGCGAGCTCGACCGAACGGCTGCCGACCGAGATCGCGATCCGCCGGCAGATCGAGGAGTTCAAGGCGCTGCGCCTGCCGAAGCGGCGCTGAGCGCGGCCGCTCAGCCCTGATTCGGCGGCTGCGGCGGCAGTTCGTAGATGCCGTGTCCGCCGCTCTTCAGGCGGCCCTGGCGGACCAGCTCGTCGAAGACGCCGCGGTCGAAGCGCCCCGGCGGCGGGATGCCGACGATGCCCGAGCGGCGACCGGAGCTCATCGCGCCGCCGCCGATCCGCGACTCGTCGTCGAGCCGCGTCAGCTTCATGCTCTTCTTGAACGCCTTCAGCGCGCTGTGCAGGACGGCGCGATCGCGCTCCGGGAGCAGCGTCCGGCCGGCCTCCCAGTCGGCGAGCTGCGCGGCCAGCGCCGTTCCGTCGCGGGCGTCGATCGCGGCGAGGAGAGCGGCGTCGTCCGCGCCGAGCGCGGGGCGCAGTTCGGCGGCGCTCGCCCAGGCGGCGTCGTCGCCGGGAGCGGCGGCGAGGGCCGCGACCACCTTGGCGATGCGCTGGCTGATCAACATGTGCTGCGGGTCGAACATGCCGGCGGAGCTTACGCCCGAAGCTCGCGGCCGCGGTCGACGGATCGTCGGTCAGGGGCCGGGCGTCACGGGGGAGCGCAAGTGCGCGATGGTTGGCGCGTCCGAACGAACGTCGGTCGGCGAATAGGCAACTACTCTCACGATTCGTCGTAATACCGTGGATCCGGAGGTTCGAATGTTCGACCACGTCGACCACACCATCCTGTCCACCCTGCAGCGCGACGCACGCATCGCCAACGCCGAAATCGCGCGCCAGCTCGACATGGCGCCTTCGGCCATCCTCGAGCGCATCCGCAAGCTCGAGCAGCGGGGCGTGATCCGCGGCTACGAAGCGCGGGTCGATCCGCGCGCCGCGGGCGTCGGGCTGACCGCCTTCGTCTTCGTGCGGGGCAGTTTCTCCGCGCCCGGTGCGGCGGCGCTCGGCGAGGCGCTGTCGGCCGTGCCCGAGGTGGCGGAACTCCACCAGGTCGCCGGCGAGGACTGCTGGCTGCTCAAGGTCCGGGTGGAGGACACCGACGCCCTGGCGCGTCTGCTGAACGAGGGGATCAAGCCGCTGCCCGGCGTCGAGGCCACCCGGACCACGATCGTGCTCGCCACCCGGAAGGAGACCGGGACCGTCGCGTTGCGGGCCGCCGCGAGCGGCGGCCACGGGCGCAACGGCCGGTGAGCGCGCGCGATCGGCTGATCCTCGTTCTGCTCGGTGCCATCTGGGGCAGCTCGTTCCTGTTCATGCGCGTGGCGGCGCCGGAGCTCGGCGCGGTGCCGCTGATCACGCTCCGTGTCGGCATCGCCGCGCTGTTCCTGCTCGCGGCGCTGCGGCTGCGCGGCGGCGGTTTCGGAGCGCTGCGCGGCCGCTGGGCCGAGGTGACGCTGCTCGGGGCGGTGAACACGGCGCTGCCGTTCTGCCTCTTCGCCTGGGCCACGCGGACGCTTCCCGCCGGCTTCTCATCGGTGCTGAACGCGACCGTCCCGCTGTTCGGCGCACTGCTCGGTTTCCTCGTCTGGAGCGAGCGGCTGGCGCTGCGCAAGGTCGCCGGAATGCTGCTCGGTTTCGCCGGCGTCGTGCTGCTGGCGTGGCCGAAGCTGACGGCGCCGAGCGAGCGGCTGGCCGTCGCCGCAGGCCTGGCCGCGGCCCTGCTCTACGCGATCGCGGCGCATCACGCGCGCCGCCGCTTCACGGCCACGCCGCCGCTCGCGCTCGCCACCGGCACGACGCTCGCCGCCGCGCTGCTGTTGTTGCCGGTCGCGCCGTTCTTCCTGCCGCCGGCGACGCCGTCATGGCACAGCATCGCCTGCGGTGTGGTGCTGGGGGTCGTCTGTACCGGGTTCGCCTACGCGCTCTACTTCGCGCTGCTCGCCCGCATCGGCACGGCGCGGGCGACGACCGTCACCTTCCTCGTGCCGTTGTTCGGTGTGATCTGGGGCGTGCTGTTCCTCGCCGAGGCCTTCACGTTCGCGATGGCGATCGGCGGTGCGGTCGTGGTCGCCGGCACGGCGCTGGTGGTCGCCGGCGCAGCGGCGAGACCGGCGCGGGCCAGCTGACACTCGCGGCACTCAACGCGGCGCGATCGCCGCTTCGAGCGCCGTCTGGCCGCCGACCACCGGCAGTTCGAGCGACGTCGCCGCGATCTGCACGGTCACCTTGGTCCCCGCCTTCGGCCAGAGCGTGAAGTCCTTGTCGCTGGCGAAGATCATCAGCGCCAGGCGCTGCCCGGCGGGGATGATCTGGTCGTCGGGTTCGAGTTCGAACGCGACGTCGTAGAAGCGGCCCGGCACCAGCGGCTCTTCCTGCTCGAGCGAGGCGTGGTTGCGCGGATCGGCCCAGCCGCGGGTGATCAGGTCGGCGTTCAGGTCGCGATCGCCGGTCCACGGCAGCGCCACCAGCCAGACCGAGAGGTTGGTCGCCTTGGCGTCGCACGCCAGCTGGATGCGCACTCTCGGCGTCCCGGACAGGTGCAACGGCGCCGTGAACTCCGGCAGCGCGTAGAGCAGGCGATGGGGCGACCGCTCCTCCTTCGCCAGTTCGGCGCCGGCAACCTCGAAGTTGTCGGTCAGCGTCTCCTCGACCGGCTTGACCGCGGCTGCAGCCGGCTGGAGCGTCAATCCGCCGATCTCGCCGCCCCCCGCGGTCGGTCGCAGCAGCACCGGAGCCGACTCCGGGTGCGGCCAATCGGCGTACGCGGTCGGCTGGTCGGGCGGTGCCCGCTCGCGCACGACCCGCACCCTGGGATCGTCCTCGACCTCGTTCTCCACCTCGTGCAGCCAGCGGGTGAACCAGCGGTTCTTCATCGCGAATGGCGGATCGCCGCCGTGCCCGCCCTGATGGAGATAGAGCTGCACCGGCAGGTCGCGCTTCTTCAGCTCCTGCCAGACGTGGGTCGAGTGCGACGGCATCACGTTCCAGTCGTTCAGCCCGTGCGCCAGCAGCGTCGGCGCCTTCACCGTGGCGAGCTGCAGCCAGTAGTCGCGGGCGGCCCAGAACTCGTTCCAGTCGCCGGTCCTGCGGTCGATGCCCTTCAGCAGCTCGCCGTCGCGGATGTTCCGATCGGCCCATTCGCGCCGCTTCGGGTCGCCGCTGCGGATGAACTCGTAGAGGACGTCCATGTCCTCGCCCATCCAGCCGCCCGGATGGCGGACGAGGCCGTTGGCGCGGTAGTAGCGGTAGTAGCTGGTGTTCGGCGCGACCGGAATGATCGCCGCGAGCCCCTCGACGCCGGTGGTCGCGGCGGCGAGGCAGAGCGTGCCGTTGTACGACGTCCCGATCATCCCGACCTTGCCGGTGCACCAGTACGCCTTGAGCTCCTTGCCGCCGCTGCGCTTGTCGAAGCCGCGCGCACGGCCGTTCAGCCAGTCGATCACCGCCTTCGGCCCGAGCGACTCGTTCGCGCCGCCGCAGGTGGGGGCGCCGTCGGAGAGCCCGGTCCCCGGCGATTCGGAGTGGACCACGGCGAATCCGCGCGGCACCCACTCGCCGCACAGGTCATCCGAGATCCGCAGCTTCTTCTCGGCATAGGCGATCTCCGGCGCCGGATCGTGCGGACGATGCCGTTCGTCGAGCTCGTGGCGCGGATCCCAGACCCACTTCGAGTCGCTCGGCGCCACGCCGGAGAAGTAGGGGCTGGTCTCGTAGATGACCGGCAGCTTGAGTCCGCGTTCGGTCGCCTTCGGCCGGGTCACGTCGACGTGGAGGCGGTCCTTGCGGCCGTCGCCGTCGCTGTCGAACTCCGCCTCGACCCAGAGCACCTCGCGGACCCACTCCTTCGGGTCCGCGAACGCCTCGACCACCTGCGCCTGGCCGTCGGCGAAGACCGGTTGGGCGGGGTCGTCGATCCCCGCGGCCGGAACGTCCGGCGCGAGCGCCAGCAGGCAGAGCCATGCCGTTCCGCGCCACGGCGACCGGCACGGCACGCGCCGGCCGCCGGACCTCTGCTCCGCTGCGTCGCTCACTCCTCCTCCTTCGGCTTGTAGGCGGCCGCGAGTTCGGCCGCGATCCTGGTGGGCACGACATCGTAGTGGCTGAACGTGTAGTGGTAGGAGCCCTCGCCGGCGGTCATCGAGCGCAGCTTGGTCGAGTAGTCGAGGATCTCCCGCAGCGGGATCTGCGCCTTGATCACCTGCAGGTTGCCGAGCGAATCCATGCCGCTGATGCGGCCGCGCCGCCCGTTGAGGTCGCCGGTGATGTCGCCCATCGCCGCCGCCGGCACCTCGACCACGAGGTCGACGATCGGCTCGAGCAGCGCCGGCTTCGCCTTGGCGAAGGCGTCCTTGAACGCGCGCCAGCCGGCGATGCGGAACGACGTCTCGTTGCTGTCGACCTCGTGGTGCTTGCCGTCGTACGGCTTCACCGCGATGTCGACGATCGGGTAGCCGGCGAAAGCGCCGCCCGGAAGGCCGGCGACGACGCCTTTCTCGACCGCGGGGATGAACTGCCGCGGGATCTTCCCCTGCGTCACCTCGTCGACGAACTCGAAGCCGGCGCCGCGCGGGCGCGGCTCGATGCGCAGGAACACCTCGGCGAACTGGCCCGAGCCGCCGGTCTGCTTCTTGTGCCGATAGTGCCCCTCGGCGTGGCCGAGGATCGTCTCCTTCAGCGCCACCTTGGGTGGCCGCGTCACCGTCTCCACGTGCCAGCGATCGCGCAACCGCCGCAGCAGCGTCTCGAGGTGGAGGTTGGAGACGCCGGTGATGACCTCCTCGTGGGTGGCCGGATCGCGATGCTCGGCGAAGGTCGGATCTTCGGCGGCGAGCTTGCGCAGCGACTCCGCCAGCTTCTGCTCGTCGTTGCGGTTCTTCGGCTCGACCGCCAGCGCGACCATCCCCTTCGGCGCGTCGATCGCCTTCAGCGCGACGACGCGCGCCGGGTCGCACAGCGTGTCACCCGTCTGCAGGTGCTCGACCTTGGCCACCGCGACGAGGTCGCCGGCGACGGCGTGCGGGATCGCCTCGAACGCCTTGCCCTCCTGTTTCTGCAGGTTGGCCAGCCGTTCGGGCTTGCCGAGCCGCTCAAGCACCAGCGGCGTGTCGCCGCGCAGCGTGCCCGACCAGACGCGCAGCCAGCTCTGCTTGCCGACGTGGGGATCGATCACCGTCTTCCAGACCTGCACGCACGTCGGGTCGGCGACGGTCGTCCGCCGCGGCGGCTCGCCCTCCTTGCCGCGGATCACGCGGCCCGCCGCCTGCAGCGGGGAAGGCGCGTGCTTCACCACGTGGTCGAGCAGCTCGGCGACGCCAAGGTCCTTCTCGGCGGAGCAGCAGAGGACCGGCACCACCTGCCCGCGGCGCACGGCGGTGTCGTAGACGCGATCGAACTCCGCGTCGTCGATCGTGTTCCGCTCGAGGTACTGCTCCATCGCCTTCTCGTCGGTCTCGACCACCGAGTCGATCAGGTCGGCGCGCGCCGCGGCGTCGCCCTCCGGCACCAGCACGGAGGCGAGGCGGCGGAACTTGGCGCCGTTCCCGTCGGGGAGCACGACCGCGTGGAGGTCGTGGCCGAGCAGTTCGCGCGCGTGCTCGTACGCCTTGCGGAAGTCGGCCTGGTCGCCGTCCATCCGGGTGAAGACGAGGAAGGTGGCGAGTTCGTGCTCGCGCGCTGCCTGGAACAGGCGGCGGGTGTTGAAGTTGAGCGCGCCATTGGCGTCGGCGACCACGATCGCCGCGTCGACCGCGCACAGCGTCGGCATCGCCTCGCCGATGAAATCGGGATAACCGGGCGTGTCGACCAGGTTGACGCGGCAGCCCTTCCAGTCGAAGTGGATCAGCTTCGCCGAGTGGGTGTGCCGCGCGTCCTTCTCCTCGGCGTGCCAGTCGAGCGCGCTGGTGCCGTCGGCGGGGCGGCCCTGGCGCGAGACGACCCCGGCCTTGAACAGGAGCAGGTCGGCGAGGGTCGTCTTGCCCGCCGATGCTCCCACCAAGGCGATGTTGCGGATCTGCTCCGTCGAGTACGAACCGGCCATCGCGACCTCCTCGTGGCAAGGTCGGCGGCGTGGCGGCGTCTGCCAGCGGCTCGGTCAGCGGTCGTCGGATCGAGCCCCGCGGCGCGGTCGCGCCACCGTGGATTGAAGGACTCCGGAACCCTGAAACGGGCGGCAGGCGGGCGTCGGCTCCTCGACGCGGATCGACGCGCGCGCTGCCGTGACGGTGGAATGGCGCCTCCGCGGCGCCGGGCGCAGCGAAACCGCGTCAGCGCCGCAGCGCCGGCGCTCGATCCGAATCGTGCGACAGCACTTCGAGCAGCTCGGTGAGGAGTTGCTGCACCGCCTGCAGGCGATGCTCGAACTTCAGCTGCCGCTCGACCAGCCGCTCGACCACGGGCGGGAGGATCGCCTCACGCACGTAGCTCTGGATCATGTTGATGATCTCGCCGCGATTGGCGTCGGGAAGCGACTTGAAGTGGTAGTGGAACTTCTGCTTCAGCACGTCTTCCGTGATGTGCAGGCACTCGGTAGTCAGCTGCTCGACGTTCTTCGGCTCGTGCTCGGCGCGGAACACCTGCACCTTGTGGCGGTGCAACAGATCCTGGAACTTGGCCTGCATGGAGAGCTCCTCGGGTCGCCTCGGCGGAACGCGATCGGACGCAGCGGGCTCGCTGGCAGACGGGCCGATGCAGCAGGGACTTCCGACCCGGGGAGCGAGCGGCTGGACCGGACTATAGAGCGCTTTCCATGCCACGACAGGGGAGCGCGTCGGCCGACGCTGCGCCCGCGGTGAACCGCTGGGCGGGCGCGCGGAGCGGGCCTTCGGAGCGCCGCTGAACGGGGGGAAATCACCCTCTCGTCGGTGAAACGGCACCGTCGCAATGGCGGACCGCCGTCGAGCGACCAGCTGAGCGCCGCCGCGCCTGACGGCACGGTCAGCTCGACCGTGCCGCCGGGCGCCGCGCTCGTCGCGGTGGCGCCAAGCGCCGTCTCCGAATGGTGCGCCGGGATCCACTGCGGGAACCAGCGGTGCAGGTAGTTCGTCCGGTAGAGGCCGAAGCCGACCAGTCCCAGCACCACCAGCACCACCAGCAGCGCCGCGCTGCCGAGCACGATCGTGGCAAGGTCGAAGGCGTTCATCGCGACATGAAAGCCGCCGCCAGCCGGCGGCGAAGGGCGGATTCGCTGCGGCGTGCGGCGCGATAGCCTCGCCGGCGTCGTCGCGTCGAACCGGAACGAGTCGGAGCCGCCGATGGTCGCGCCATCACTGCCCTGCAGTCGCTTGCGGGCTCGCCGTGCCGCGCTCGCGGCGCTGCTGTTCGCCGGGACGTCGGCGGTCCCGGTCGCGGCGCAGGACCGGCCCGGGCGGCCGTGGCTGACCCGTTCGGAGGTGATCGCGCGCAATGGCATGGTCGCGACCAGCCAGCCGCTGGCGACGCAGGCGGCGCTCGACGTGCTGCGCCGCGGCGGCAACGCGGTCGATGCGGCGATCTGCGCCAATGCGGTGCTCGGCGTGGTCGAGCCGGTCGGCTGCGGCATCGGCGGCGACCTCTTCGCGCTGGTCTGGGACGCGAAGGAGAAGCGGCTCCACGGGCTGAACGGCAGCGGTCGCTCGCCGCGCGCGCTGACGCTCGCGCGCCTGCGCGAGCTGACCGGCGGCAAGCCGATCCCGCCGCGCGGCGTGCTGCCGATCTCGGTGCCTGGCTGCGTCGACGGCTGGTTCGCGCTGCACGGGCGTCTCGGCCGCATGCCGATGGCTGCGCTGCTCGCCCCGGCGATCGCCTACGCCCGCGAGGGCTTCCCCTGCAGCGAGCTGGTGGCGCAGGCGTGGCAGGCGAGCGCGCGTTCGCTGGCCGGACAGCCCGGGTTCGACGCGCAGTTCCTGCCGGCGCCGCGCACCGGCGAGTGGGTGGTGCGCGCCAACCTCGCGGCGACGCTCGACCTCATCGCCAAGGGCGGGCGTGACGCCTTCTACTCCGGCGTGATCGCCGCGCGCATGGTCGACGACCTCGCTCGCCACGGCGGCTTCCTCCGCCGGGACGACCTGGCCGACCATCGCTCCGAGTGGGTGGCGCCGCTGTCGACGCGCTACCGCGGCCACGACGTCTGGGAGCTGCCGCCGAACGGGCAGGGGTTGGCGGCGCTGCAGATGCTCTCGATGCTCGAGCAGTTCGACCTCGCCGCCGCCGGTTATGGCAGCGCCGACCACCTGCATCTGGTGGTGGAGGCGAAGAAGCTCGCCTTCGCCGATCGGGCGCGCCACTGCGCCGACCCGGCGTTCGCGCCGGCCCCGCTCGCGGCGCTGCTGGCTCCCGACTACGCAGCGGCGCAGGCGGCGCGGATCGACCGGGCGCGAGCGGCCAGCGCGGTCGAACCGGGCGTGCCGCTGCCGGTCTCGCGCGACACCGTCACGCTCGCGACCGCCGATCGCGACGGCAACATGGTCGCCCTGATCCAGAGCAACTTCCGCGGCATGGGCTCGGGCGTCGCGCCGGGAGAACTCGGGTTCATCCTGCAGGATCGCGGCGAGTTGTTCGACCTCGCCGACGACCGTCCCAACACCTATGCGCCGGGCAAGCGCCCGTTCCACACGATCATCCCGGCGTTCGTGACCCGCGACGGCGAGGCGCTGCTGGCCTTCGGCGTCATGGGCGGCGATTTCCAGCCGCAGGGCCACGTCGAGTTGCTGGTGAACTGGCTCGACTTCGGCATGTCGCTGCAGGAGGCGTGCGATGCCCCGCGCTTCGCGCACGAAGGCTCGGCTGATCCGACCGGAAGCGCCGCGGCGGCGGATGGCGGTCGGATCGCGGTCGAGGACGGCTTCGCGCCGGAGGTGCTGGCGGAACTCGAAAGACGTGGCCACCGGCTCGCCGCGGTGAAGGGCATCTTCGGCGGATTCCAGGGCATCCGTCGCGACCCGGCGACCGGGACGCTGTTCGGCGCCAGCGATCCGCGCAAGGACGGGCACGCCGCGGGATTCTGAGCTCGCGGCGTCGCCGCGACGCCCGGGGAGCGGCGGCAGGTCCCACCGCGGCTGCGCAGGAACTTCTGCGTGACGCGGCAGCTCGCCGCGGCGTTCGCGCTGCGGATCGGCCGATCCCGTTCCGATCACGTCCCCCGCCCGGCCGATTCGGCCGACGAGTGGGGTACGACGATGCAGATCCGCCAGGGGGCGCGCGGCACCTCGAGGTAGAAGCCGCGGTCACCCCAGCCGATCGCGATCCACTCGAAGCGATCGTCGACCGCCGCGAAGTCCGCGCGGGGAAACCGCTGGCTCCAGTCGATTCCGGCTGCGCTTGCCGGCAGCACCAGGTCGCAGTGCACGCCGTGCGAGCTCACTCCGACCGTGATCCCGTCGGCCGGTGCCTGCCACGTTTCGTTGCAGGCGATCCGTCCGAGCAGGAGCGCGGCGCCACCCCAGAGGAGCGGTGCGACCGACGCGCAGCGCGACCGCCGCCGCTACGCTACGTGCTCGACCTCCCGGCGGCGGTCCCGCCCCACGGCACCGGCCCGGAGAAATCGGAAAGAAGAGGAGTTCATGGCCGAGTCCGCCGAATTCCTCATGCCCCAGCCGACCAAGGAGCATCGGCGCATCCAGGCGCTGGTCGGCAAGTGGAACGTCAAGTCCACTTTCTGCATGGATCCGACCCAGCCGCCGATGGTTTGCGATGCGGTCGAGGTCTACGAGGCGGCCGGACCGTTCTTCGTGCTATGGAGATGTTCCATACCATGCCGAACGGCGTCGAAGTGAAGACGATGACGATGCCGTACCGGCGCGCGTGAGTGCCGGCGTCGGCAGCGGACCGAGGAGAGGAGCCCACCGTGACTCGATCGCAACGCCTCGGCGCCATTCTCGCGCCCGCCTGCGTGCTGCTGTGCGTGGTCGCCGCGCCCGGACGAGGTGCCGACGCCGGCACGACGGCCGAGGATCCGCCGACCTTCGCCGGCGCCGTCGCGCGGATCGTCTTCGACAACTGCGCGTCGTGCCATCGACCCGGTGAGGTCGGGCCGTTCCCGCTGCTCAGCTACGAGGAAGTGCGCAAGCGCGGGAAGATGATCGAGCGGGTGGTCGCGCGCCGCCTGATGCCGCCGTGGCATCCGGTCGAAGGGCACGGCGAGTTCGCCGACGAGCTCGGCCTGACCGACCGCGAGATCGCGACGATCGAGGCTTGGGTCGCGGCCGACATGCCGGAAGGGGACAAGTCGAAGACCCCGCCGCTGCCGAAGTTCACCGACGGCTGGCAGCTCGGCGCACCCGATGTCGTGGTGAAGATGCCGAAGGGCTACACGGTGCCGGCCGGCGGTCCCGACATCTACCGCAACTTCGCCATTCCGCTCGGCTTCAAGGAGGATCGCTGGCTCACGGCGATCGAGGTGCGCCCGGGAGCGCGCGCCGTGCTCCATCACCTGCTGTTCTTCCTCGACGAGACCGGCGAAGCGCGGAAACTCGACGGGCAGGACGGCACGCCGGGTTTCCGCAAGATGCTGTCGAGCACCGAGGGACAGCTCCTCGGCGCCGACACCGCCGGACTCGGCGGCTGGGCGGTCGGCGGCATGCCGCGCCACCTGCCGCAGGGGCTCGCCCGCAAGGTGCCGAAAGGCTCCGACCTCGTGCTGCAGAGCCACCTCCACCCGAGCGGCAAGGCCGAGGTCGAGCAGACCGTGCTCGGGCTCCACTTCGCCGACTCGGCGCCGAAGCGGTCGATGGCGAACCTGCAGCTGCCACCGCTGTTCGGCGTCGCCGCCGGGATCGACATTCCGGCCGACGAAAAGGCGTTCAAGCTGCGCGACCATTTCGAGCTGCCGGTCGACGCCGAGGCGGTGATGGTCGGCGGTCATGCCCACATGCTGTGCCAACGGATGCAGCTCTGGGTCACGCCGCCCGGCCAGGAACGCGAGTCGCTGTTCCTGATCGACCAGTGGGACTTCGACTGGCAGAACCAGTACCAGTACCGCGAACCGATGCTGCTGCCGAAGGGCACCCGGGTCGAGGTCGAACTCGAGTACGACAACTCTTCGGACAACCCGAACAATCCGCATGATCCCCCGCAGCGAGTGCGATGGGGCGAGGAGACGACCGACGAGATGGGCAGCATCACGCTGCTGCTCACCCCCCGGAAGGAGAGCGACGCCGAGGCGCTCCAGGCCGGCATCCGCCGCGGCCGCATCGCGTCGATGGCGCGCAACGCCCGCAAGGCGGCCGGTCCCGGCGGGGGCGGGCTGCTCGAAGGCCTCGCCAAGCAGGTGCTGCAGTTCGACGTGAACAAGGACGGCACGGTCTCGGCGGACGAGATCCCGGCGCAGTTCCGGCCGATGATCGGCCGGCTCGACACCAACGGCGACGGCGCCATCGACGCGCAGGAGCTCGCGGCGCTGACCGGCGAGGAGGCGGCGCCGGCGGCTGCCGGCGGCGGGCCGGAGAGCCCGGGCAGCGGTCCGGCCGTGATGGGGGCCGACGGCCAGCGCTGCTGGCCGCTCGACACGCGCGACCGGATCGGCAACGTCGTGATCTTCACCACGGTCGACTGCCCGATCGCCAACGCCTACGCGCCCGAGATCAACCGGATCGTCAGCGACTACCGCGACAAGCCGCTCAAGCTCTACCTCGTCCACGTCGACCCTGACGTCACCGCCGAGCGGGCGCAGGCGCACGCCAGGGAGTACGGCTTCGCGGCCACGGTGCTGCTCGATTCGAAGCAGGAGCTGGCAAAGAAGCTCGGGGTCAAGGTGACGCCGGAAGCGGTGCTGGTGAAGGCGGGCGCGAAGGTCGCCTACCAGGGGCGCATCGACGATCAGTGGGGCGACCTGCAGAAGAAGCGGCCGGCGCCGACCAAGCGCGATCTGCGGGTCGCCATCGAGGCGCTCTTGTCGGGCAAGCCGATCTCGACGGCGAAGACCAAGGCGATCGGCTGCGACCTGCCGGAATTGCCGAAGGGGGAGTGAACGGCGGCCGCGAGCCGTCGTCACAGGCTGCCGCAACCCTGCGCGGAGCTGCCGATGCTGGACGACGCGCTCGATGCGACCCCGGTTCCCGGTCCCGCTGCCGCTGCCGGTCATCTCGCCGCCGTCGAGGCGCGGCGCGCCGCGGTCGAGCGGCACAAGCGCCGCCGCCGGATCCTGGTGGACTCGGTACTGGGGTTGCTGGCGCTGCTGCTCGCGGTGACGGCGCTCGCCGCCGGCCGCATCGCCCTGGCGGGCGATCCGCTGGCGGCGTGGAACCGCTTGCGGGAACCGGCGCGGACGGTGACCCGCGCGCCGCCGATCGAGTTCCCGGTCGCGCCGGTCGCGAAGCGAATCGACGAAAACGGACTGACCAATGACGCCGCGAAAGCGACCTCCTGGAAGCTCGTCGAACGAGTCGAATTGCTCGAGCAGCGGGCCCAGCGCGAACCGATGGAGGTGCAGCTCAGCTTCGCTCGCGGGACGCTCGCCGACGACCAGCTGGGACGGGTGGCGCTCGTCGAGGTCGAGGGTTGGCTGCATGACCGCCACGGCGAGGCGACGCGGATGATCGACCGGCAGTTCGATCTGCCGCGGCTCGCGCGCCCGCAGTCGCTCACCGAGACGATGCGCCACGATGTGGTCGAGTTCCGTGACCGCGTCACGCTGACCGATCTGGCGGGGCCGACGCTCGAGACGCACTGGTTGCGCCTCCGCCGGTCGATCTTCCACGACTGGGTCGACCGGTCGGATCGCGCCTTGTTCGGTGCGAGTCTCGGCGCCGATGCGGCGTCGGGCGTGTTCGTGTTGTCGACGTTGGCGCCGAAATGAAGGCGGTCACCGCGCTTAGCGCTAGCCGGAGACGCGGGGTCCTCGCCGGGTTGCTCGCGCTGTTCGGCTGCGGCCCTGACGGCACGGGACCGGGCAGCGGCGGCGCCGCCGCGCCGGCTGCTGCGACCGCTGCCACCGGCCTCGTCGATGCGACGGTCGCCGCGGGGCTGCCGCTCGAGTTCCCGGCAATCGACGGCAGCTACGCGCTGGTCGAGATCATGGGCCCCGGCGTCGCGCTCTTCGACGCCGATGGCGATCACGATCTCGACCTGCTCGAGCGGCGCGCGCCGCCGCCCGGGCGCGCCAGCGAGCCGGCGCCCGATCGCTTCTGGCGCCGCGAGGCCGACGGGCGCTACGTCGACGCAACCGCGGCGAGCGGGCTCGCCGATCCCGGTTACGGCCAGGGCGTCGCGATCGGCGACGTCGACAACGACGGCGACAACGACGTCTATTGCGCCAACTACGGCCAGGATGCGTTGTTCCTCAACCGGGGCGACGGCACCTTCGTCGACGCCACCGCCGCGGCCGGCTTCAGCGGCGCCGACGAGTGGACCTGCGCCGCCGCCTTCTTCGATGCCGATCGCGACGGTGACCTCGACCTCTTCCTCGCGCACTACGTCGAGTTCGACGCATCGGTCGTCTGCCGCCGGCAGGACAGCGCGCCCGAGTACTGCGGGCCGCTCGCGTTCCCGCCGACCGTCGACTCGCTCTGGATCAACGATGGCGGCGGCCGTTTCACCGAGGAGGGGCGGGCGCGCGGCATCAGCGTGAAGGGCGCGGCACTCGGCGTGGTCTGCGCCGACTTCACCGGCGACGGCGAGTGCGACGTCTACGTGGCGAACGATGCCGGCAACAACCACCTCTGGATCAACCAGGGCGGCGGCCGCTTCATCGAGGATGGAATCGAGCGCGGTGTCGCCGTCAACCGGTTCGGCAAGCCGGAAGGGAGCATGGGCATCGCCATCGGCGATCTCGACGGCAACGGGCACCAGGACCTGCTCGTCACCCACATCGCCGAGGAGAACAACACGCTCTACCTCGCCGAGCCTGGCGGCGGCAGCCACCGCGACGCGACGCCGCAGGCCGGCATGGCGCGGCACGATCTTCCGCGGACCGGATTCGGCGTCGCCTTCCTCGACCTCGAGCTCGATGGCGACCTCGATGTCGCCGTCGTGAACGGTCGGGTCCGCCGCGGCCGCCCCGAACCGGGCTGCGCGCTGCGCCCGTTCTGGGTGCCGTTCGCCGACCGCAATCTGCTCTTCCTCAACGACGGCGCCACCCGCTTCACACCGGCGCCACCCGCGGCGGCAGGGAGCTTCACCGCCGCCGCGGAACTCGGCCGCGGTCTCGCCGTCGGCGACCTCGACGACGACGGCGACCTCGATCTGGTGACGAGCCAGTCGATCGGGCCGCTCCGGATCCACCGGAACGAGCTGCCGCGCGCTGGCCGCTGGTTGCGCGTGCGCGCCGTCACCGGCAAGCGCGACGCGCTCGGCGCCGAGGTGCGGCTCCACGCCGGCGGGCGCGAACGGCGTGCGCTCGCGCTGGCCGCGTCGAGCTACGCCTCGAGCGGCGATCCGCGCGTCCACTTCGGTCTCGGCGACGTCGCGGCGTTCGACGCGATCGAGGTCCGCTGGCCGAGCGGTCGGATCGAGCGGTTCGACGGCGGTCCGGTCGACCGCACGCTCGAGCTGGTCGAGGGCACGGGGCGGGCGCCATGAGCCGGCGGTGGGGCAGGTGCGCGGCGCGGCTCGTACTGGCCGCGCTCCTGGTGCCGACCGCGTGCGACGGCGAAGGCGCCGGCAGCACCCCGACCACCGCGCTGGCGATCGTCGCGCCACCGCTCGAATTCGTCGCCGATCGACCGCTGGTCGAGGCGGTGGACGCGGCGCGTGCGCGGGTCGAGCAGGCACCCGACTCGCGCGCGGCGTGGCTCGCCTGGTCGATGCTGCTCGCCGCGCACGACTGGCGGGTCGAGGCCGCCGCCGGTTTCGCCCGGCTCGAGCAGCTCGAGCCGGGCGAGTTCCGTTGGCCCTACCTGCAAGCGGTGCTGCTCGCGACCAGCGACGTCGCGGCGGCGCTGGCGGCGCTGGAGCGGGCGCTCGCGCTCGACGCCGCCTATGCGCCCGCGCATGTCGCCCACGGCCGGCTGTTGCAGGACGATGGCCGTGACGCCGAGGCGAGAGCCGCATTCGAGCGGTCCGTGGCGCTCGACGCCCGGTTGCTCGACGGCTGGCTCGCGCTCGGACAACTCGAATTGCAGCGCCGCGATCCGGCCGCGGCCGAGAAGGCGCTGCGCCGCGCGCTGGCGATCGACTCGCAGCACCCCGAGGTGAACGGCGCGCTTGCGGCCGCCTGCTTCGCCCTTGGCCGCCAGGCCGAGGCCGACGGCCACGCCCGCACCGCGCGGCTGCAGGCGAAGAAGATCTACGCCGCCGACCCGCGCGCCGCGATCGAGAGCCCGCCGATCACCGCCAAGGACCACATCGACGCCGCCGTCGGCCGCATGCAGCAGGGGCGCGCCGACGAGGCGCAGGCACTGCTCGAGCGGGCGCTCGCGATCGATCCGACCCACGCGGTGGCGTGGACCAACCTCGCGCACGTGCAGATGGGGCGGCGCGACAACGTCGCCGCCGAGAGATCGTTGCGCGAGTCGCTGCGCCACACCGCTTCGGCGCCGACGGCGGCGCTGCTGGCGCGGCTCCTGCGGGGGCGCGGAGCGACCGCGGAGGCGCTCACGTTCCAGCGTCAGGCAGTCGATCTCGACGGCGACGAGGTCGACTACCGGCGTGAGCTGGCGGTGCAGCTGCAGGAGGCGAGGCGGCACGACGAGGCGGCGGCGCAGTGGGAGCAGGTCGTCGCGGCGCGGCCGGAGGATGGCGGCGCGCGGCGCGACGGCGTGCGCGCCCTGAAGGCGCTGGCGGCGACGGC
>VGYY01000047.1 GCA_016872815.1 Planctomycetota bacterium | reverse complement strand
GACCGTGGCGCGCTGCGGCGCGCGTCCGGGGCTGGTCAACTCGACTTGCAGTGCGCTGCCGGCGGGCAGGCGCAGCACCAGCGGCGTCACGCCGGCATCGCGGCCCTCGACGCTCACCTGCGCGCCGCGCGGCAGCGAGTCGAGCCCGACCGGAATCGTCCGCGTCGCCCGGATCTCGAGATCGCGGAACTGCGCCGCCGCAGCGCGCGCCGCGCCGTTCGCCGCCTCGATGTCCCCGGCCGCCGTCAGCTGGTCGACGCGCAGCAGGGCGGCCGACGCCGCGTCGAGCTGCTCGATGCGCTGCTGGAAGACGCGCGCCAGTTCGCCGTCGCCGTACTCCGCCAGGATCTTGCGCAGGAGCTCGCGGGAGCGCTCGACGTCGCCGGTCTCGGCGGCTCGCGCCGCTTCGACGTAGCGTTCCGACAGCGCCTGCAGTCGCTGCAGCCGCTCATGCTGCGCGCGCAGCACCGCGAGCTCGGGCGCCATGCGCTCGGCCAGGTTCAGGTAGAGGTCGGCCGCCGCCACCAGTTCGTGCATCCAGTCGCGCGCGCTGCCCTTGAGGTCGCGCGCGGCCGCGAACGCGATCCCGCGGAGCCGGCCGGCGGCGGTGCCGAGTTCGATCGGGAAGCTGCCGTCCATCCGCTGCCACGCCGCCGCGACCTCGGCATCGCGGGTCGGCATCCGAAACGCGACGGTCGACTCCTTGGCGCGGGAGACGCGGGCGAGGAACTCCTGCGTCAGCGCCTGCAGGCGGGTGCGGACGCGATCGGCGAGGTAGGGCTCCTGCTGCTCGCCGAGGAGCGCCACGGCCTCCTCCAGCGCGACGTCGTACTGGCGGCCGTCGATGCGCTCCTGGATCGCCGCGAGGCGCGTCGACAGCTGTTCGTCGCGCGCGCTGCGCCGCGAGCGATGGGCCGCGGCGATCGCCTCGTCGACCCGATCCAGCACCCGCAGCGCCGGCTGCTCCACGGCCGGCGCCGGAACGGCGGCGAGGAGGTCGGCCAGCAGCGTGCGCGCGCCCTCCGGATCGCCGGCGTCGAGCAGCGCCGTGGCTTCCTCGATCTGCGCCAGGCCGCGGCTGCGCGCGTGCGTGCGCCAGCCGAGCAGGCCGGCCAGCAGCAACAAGGCGAACCCGGCGACCGCCACGCCGGCCGAGCGCAGCGCTCGTTCCGAGCGCGTGCGCGTCGCCGCGGCCAGCGCGCGCTTGATGTCCTTGCGCCCCGCGTCGATGGCGAGGATCCGCTTGTAGATCACCGGCAGCTCGGCGACGCGGCCCTCGCGCTTGAGGCGCGCTGCATCCTTCTCGAGCACCTCGATCGCCTTCTCGCGCAGGTGCGCCCGCAGGCAGAGGTCGGAGTAGGCCCGCCGCGCATCGCCGTCGTCGGGCGCCAGCTCGAGCAGCCGCTCCATCGCCGCGAGGGCGGCATCGGTGTTGCCGCCGTCGGCGAGCAGGTTGGCCAGCTCGCGGATGCAGGTCAGCTCGGCGTCCCGGTCGCCGAGCTGCCGCAGCACCGAGGCGAGCGATTGCAGCAGGGCGCCGGCGCCGGGCGCATCGCTCAGTCCGGACTCGAGCTCGCGGCGAGCGACGTCGAAGCGGCCGGCGCTCCGCGCCGCCTCGGCCATCTTGAGGCGGACCAGCGCCGCCGCCTTCGGGTCTCCGGCCAGCTTGAACATCTCGGCCAGCTGCGCGTCGAGCGGGCAGGGTTCGGGCGAGAGCTGCGCCAGGCGATGCAGCAGGCGCAGCGCCCGCGACTTCTGCCCCTCGGCGAGCACCTCGCGCGCGGTGAGGAACAGCTCCTCGCGGCTGGCCGGTCGCGCGCGGTGGTTGCGGACCAGCTCGGCGAGCACCTTCGCCACCGCGAATGGCGACTCGAGCAGCGCATCGGCGACGTCGCGCACCGTGTGGCGACCATCGAGGCGGGCGAGGACGGCGCATTCGTCCGGCTCGCTGGCCGACTCGGGCGTGCAATCGGCCAGGTAGAGGCCGTCGATGCTGGGGACGAGTCGCTCGATCTGGCTCCACTCGTCCATCCGCCGCGCGGCTTCGAGGACGACGTGCTCGACCGCGAGCGGGCGCACCGAGTGGTGGTTGCGGCGCAGCAGCGACGGCACGTCGCATTCGGCGAACTCGAAGGTGCCGCCCGAACTGCGGAAGAGCTCGAACAGCTCCTCATCGACCTGGATCGAGAGGATGCGGTCGAGCGTCTCCTGCGGCACCTTGCCGCTGGTGACGAGCACTTCACCCAGGAAGCGGCGGCTCCGCGCCTGATCGCGCAGGGCGGCGGCGAGGTCCGCATCGCTGATGGCGCCGGCGTGGAGCAGGATCTCGCCGACGCGACGGCGCCCGAGGATGGCGGGATCGAGCAACGAGACGCCCGACCGGGAGATGACGACGCGATGCGTTCCGGACGGGGTCGTGACGGTGAGCACCCCCTCCTGGCGATTTTGCGCCAGGGTCTGGAGGAGGTCGGCGAGCTGGACGCTGCGGAGATCGCCCTTGAATGCCATGCCGCGCCGGGTGCCCGGGAGGGTTCGGGGTGCGTCGCCGCCGTGGCGCCGCCTGCCGACCAGCGGCCTACCTCGTCGGCTGGGGGAAAGGCGCTTGAGAGGGGCTGCCCGCAGTACGCCCGGTTGGAGGTTCTTTCCCGGGCGGCAGACGCCACCATGTGGATTGGCACGGATGTTGGTCAACATGTCACCCCATCCGAAGAATTGTCATCCACCCGAGACTTGAGTGCCAATGTGGCGCTCATCGATCGAAATGGGCGACATTCTGGCAGCAGCGTGGAGCCCGCCATGGCGACCGCGACCTCGACTTCGACGCGCACGTTGACCGCTCCGATCGTGTTGATCGAGGACGACCTCTCGGTGCGAGAGTCGCTCGCGGAATACCTCGAGAGCAAGGGCTACACCGTCACCCAGGCCGCGCGCGGCGAGGACGGCATCGCGCAGGTCGACGCTGAGACGCAGGTGGTCATCGCCGACTGGAAGCTGCCGGGCATGTCGGGGATCGACGTGCTGCGCGAAGTCCGGCGCAAGAACCCGAGCTGCGAGGTGCTCATCGTCACCGGCCACGGCTCGATCGACTCCGCCGTCGAGGCGATGAAAGAGGGCGCCTACCACTACGTCACCAAGCCGGTCAATCCGACCTTGCTGCTGCGGATCCTCGGCGAGCTGGTGCATCGCCGTTCGCTCGAGCAGGAAGTGTCGCAGTTGCGCCAGCAGCTCGACGCGCAGTACGGCTTCGAGAACCTGCTCGGACGATCGCCGCCGATGCGTCGCGTGTTCGACGTGATCCGGCAGGTGGCGCCGACGCGCTCGACGGTCCTCATCACCGGCGAGAGCGGCACCGGCAAGGAGCTGGTGGCGCGCGCGATCCACCAGAACAGCCCGCGCAAGGCCCTCCGGTTCGTCGCGATCAACTGCGCCGCGCTGCCGGCGACGCTGCTCGAGAGCGAGCTGTTCGGCCACGAGAAGGGCGCGTTCACCGGTGCGGCGCAGCGCCGTCAGGGGCTGCTGCAGTCGGCCAACGGCGGCACGCTGTTCATCGATGAAGTGGGCGAACTGGAGCCGGCGCTGCAGGTCAAGCTGCTGCGGACGCTCGAGTCCCGTACCGTCACGCCGCTCGGCTCGACGCGCGAGGAACCGGTCGATCTCCGCATCATCGCGGCGACCCATCAGGACCTCGAGAAGCGCGTGCAGGAAGGGCGCTTCCGCGAGGACTTCCTCTACCGGCTCAAGGTGGTGAATCTGCACCTGCCGCCGCTGCGCGATCGCCGCGAGGACATCCCATTGATCGCGCGCGCCTTCCTCGATCAGGCCGTGCGCGAGAACGGCCTGACGCCGCGCCGGTTGACGCCGGAGGCGTTGTCGCGGCTGACCACGTACCACTGGCCCGGCAACGTCCGCGAACTGCGCAACGTGGTCGAGAGCGCCGCGGTGATGTCGGTCGACGAATCGGTCGGCATGGATGACCTGCCGGCACCGCTGGTCGAGCGCACTCCGGTCGCCACCGGGGGCCTGTTCCACGTCGGGCAGACGATGGCGGAGCTCGAGCGCGCCGCGATCCACGCGACGCTGAAGGAGCATGGCGGAAACCGCACCAAAACTGCCGATGCGCTCGCGATCAGTCTCCGCACGCTGCAACGCAAGTTGAAGGAATACGAACAGGGTGCCGCCGGGGCCGCCGCGACCTGACCACGATCTCCTTGCACTGCACTCGGGGCGAGCCTAGGCTCCCCCGTTTCCTTGGGGGAACGCAAGGTTCGCGCGGTGCGCCGCACCTCCGGTTGTCCGTGCCGCCGCGACAAGGATCAAGCCACGGATGGATCTCAAAAGCATCGAGGCCGCCAAGCGCCGGGTCGGAGGCCCGTTCCGCCTCTCCGTGCTGCTGCAGAAGCGCATCATCGAGCTGGTGCGCGGAGCGCCGCCGGTGATCGACCATCCGGAGCGTGAGCGCGGCCCGATCCAGGTCGCCCTGCGCGAGATCCTCGACGGGAAGATCTCGCTCGAGATGATCCCGGCCGACTCCTTCGACCAGCTGGTCGAGCAGGCGCGTCAGGAAAAGGAAGCCCGCGCCGCGGCGCGTGACGCCGAAATGGGCTCGCTGCCCCCGGGGGCGCAGAGCGGCGGATTCGGCGGTGCTTCGTTCGACCTGGGGAGCGAGCCGAAGAGGTGAGCCGCGCGACGCTACGGCGTTCGTCCGAGCACTGATCCGCGTACTGATTCGTCCGCATGCTGCTGTGGCTCAGAGGTAGAGCACGTCCTTGGTAAGGACGAGGCCGCGGGTTCAATTCCCGCCAGCAGCTCCATTCGCTCCCGCGCCTCCCTGCGGGCGGCTTCCGCTGGAGCCGGAGCTGGCGGAATTCCCGCCCCGCCCCGGCGCGGGGACCGGCTTGGACTAGTCCGGAGCGGTCCGCAACCGAAAAGGCAGGCTAGGATTCCCGGCGTCGAGGATCCTGGATCCCCGGCAGGTGCGTCGGAGCGTCGCCCAACATGGCCCCAGCCCGCGGACGAGGTCGCAGTGCCGCCGCCGCATGGGTGGTGGCGGCGTGGTTCGGCGCGGCGCCGGAGCTGTTCGCGGCGGACGAACTCGTCCTCTATCGCCGCACCGCCGGGGGCGTCGCCAACTTCTTCGTGCGCGGCGCCGATCCCGGCGAACTGGTCTTCCTCACGACGGAGGATGGACTGCTTCCGGTTCCGCCGATTGCGGCCGACCTCTCCGGTGGCGCCTGCCTGCAACTGCCGGTCGCCGCGTTGCCGACCGAACCGATGACCGTCCAGGCCATGGTCGAGGGGACCTCGCGCGGCCCGCAGCTGTCGAACCGCGTGCTCCTGCGCGATCCGGCGCTGCTCTGGATGGTGGTGGAACGCGCCGATTCGTCGACGCTGGTCCAGCAATTCGACGCCCATCAGCGGGAGCTGGTCGAGGTACGGCGCGGACCGTCGCGCCACGACGGCGCGCTGGCGGCCCGCGGCGGCGCCGCGTTCGTCAAGGAACGCCACGCGATCGTCGCGCTCGAGGACCTCTCGGTGCGCGCGTTCGGTCCGGGCGAGGAGCCGATCGACCTCGCGCTCTCGGCCGATGGTTCCGCGCTGATCGCCCTGACGCGCGAAGCGTTGCGGGACGGCTCCGGGCTGCTACGCGCCCGCCTGCTCGAGTCGGGCGCGCTCGGGCGCGAGCTCGGTGCGTACGAGATCCTGCGCAGCGAGTCGCGCCTGCTCTCGGCCTGGCTGCTCCCGGCCGATGACTCGCATCGCGTGCTGGTCGTCGAGCGCGGCGGCTGGGTGCACGAGCTGGTGCTGGACGGCGGACTTTCGCGCGGTGCGACCCTGTTGCCGCTGGCGGGCGGCGCGCGCGAGGAACTGGTCGATTGCGCGGTCCTCGGCGATCGCCTCGCCGTGATCACGCGCGAATCGGCGACGCGCGCATCCGGGCGCCTGCTGCTGGTCGATCTCACGCGGCGCAAACCGGTGCGGTCGTTCGACCTCGCGGAGCGACCGCTCGATCTCGAGCTGTTCCCGGTCGATGGCGCTGCCGAAGTGGCGGCGCTGGTGGCGGTCGCGGGCGGCGGCATCGAGCGCGTCGGCTGGACGGGCGGCGCGCGCAGCACGCTGCACCTTCCCGGCGCGACCTTGCTGGCGCGCAGCGCCGACGGGACGCGCTGCTTCGCGGCGGCCGATGCACCGTTCGGCGGCGTCGGCCTGCACCGGATCGATCCTGCCACGCTCGCCGTCGTCCATCTTCCCGAGTTCGGCCCGCTGGAGCGCGCGACCGACCTCGGGGCCTTCGCTGCCGACGGCCGCCAGTGGGTCTGGATGGTCGAGCGGCGCTTCCTCGCCACCCGCCCGAACAGCGCCAGCGTCGATGACCGGC
Source organism: Planctomycetota bacterium (assembly GCA_016872815.1). GTDB lineage: Bacteria > Planctomycetota > B15-G4 > B15-G4 > SIAN01 > SIAN01. The sequence continues at coordinate 12,656 of VGYY01000047.1, read as the reverse complement.
TCTGGTGCGGGGCGATCGATCCGGCGGACGACGGCATCGAGTCGACCAGCGTCGTCGTCCTGCCGGCCGGCGGGATGATCCGGCGCGTCTCCGCGCGTTGAAGACGTCGTCGCAGCGGCGACGGCGAGAGACGGATTCGGAAGGCCGCGCTTCGGTGGAGGCGAGCCCCGGTGGTGCGACGGGCTTCCAGCGCGCAGCAGTTGATTCCGGAGGCGCCATCGACGCGCATCGAGCGCTGGTGGCGTGCGCGGTTCCTCGTCGCCGGCGTCGTCGCGGCCGGCGGCATCGCCGCGATGGTCGGCGAGGCCTCGGCGACGGCGACGGTCCTGCTCCTCGCGGCGGGCATCGCTGCGGCCTCGACGATGGCGACGCTGGCCTGGTGGCGCGATCTGGCGCCGCGCATGGACGCGGTCGGCGCGGCGGCGCGGGCGTGGACGGCGGTCCTGCTCGCGGATCTGGCGCTGGCGCTCGCCGCCGCCCGAGCGGCTCCGCCCGACCTCACCGCGTGGGGGGTGCCGCTGCTGCTGGCCGCGCTGGTGCTCGACCTGCGCATCCTGCGGCGGCTGTTCGAGCTCTACCGGCTGGCCGAGCGCCGACGCTTCGAGGCGGTCCTGCGCGCGGCCCGCGAGCCGATCGGCATCGTGCGGGCGCGCGCCGACGCGCTGCGGCTCGCGCTCTGCGATTCGACGGCGTCCGCCGAGGTGCGGCATGAACTGGCCGTGCTCGAGCTGCAGATCGACCGCGCGCAGGAAGCGCTCGCGAAGGGGGGCGTGCCGCTGCGGCTAGACTCGGCCGGCGATCCGCCGGAAAACCACGATTCCGCACGCGACAGGCAGGCATGGCCGAACGAATCGAGACCGATGCCCTCGTGATCCAGCGCTTCCCGTATGGGGAGTCGAGCCAGGTCGTGCACCTGCTCACCGAGGCGCTCGGCCGCGTCGCGGTGCTGGCGCGCGGCAGCCACCGGCCGAAGAACTCGTGCGAGGGCCCGCTCGACCTGCTCGTGCGCGGCCGTGTCACGCTCTCGCTGCTCGCCGGGCGCGAGCTCGGCATGCTGCTGGCCCGGCGCATCGCCACCGACCACCCGGCGCTGCGCCGCCACCTCGGCCGCCACACGGCCGCCTGCGCACTGCTGCAGCGCGTGCTCCATTTCGAGCCGGTCGGCGGCGGTCACGGCGCCTATCCGCTGCTCGAGCGAGCGCTGCTGGCGCTGGAGCAGATCGCGCCGGAACGGATCGAGCTGCTGCGGCTCAAGTTCGACGTCGGCCTGCTCGAGCTGCATGGCTTGCGCCCCGATCTCGACCAGTGCGTGCGGTGCGGTTCACCGCGCCGGCTGGCGCGCTTCGTGACGTCGGACGGAGGCGTGGTCTGCACCCACTGCCTCGTGCGGCGCGACGAGGGCGCACCGGTGGACGGCGCGACCGCCGCGCTGCTGCGCGGACTGCCGCGGACGCCGCTGCGCGAGGTCGCTTCACCGTCGCCGCCGGTGCTCGCGCGCGCGCGGCGGCTGGTCGACCTGCACCTCGGCTGGCATGCCGACGCCGCGCCCGATGCCGCCCGCGCCTCGTCGCGCCCGACTTCCCGCTGGAGACTCCCCCGTGGCTGAGCGGATCGCCGTGCCCGCGCTCTTCGCGCTCTGCCTGATCGCGCTGACCGGCTGCAAGGGCGGTCCGCGATCGATCGAAGTCGACGATCTCTCCGAACCCCAGCTCGCGACCGAATCGGAGCGCGCGCTGGCGGCCGGCGAGGTCGATCGCGCGATCGAGTCCGCCGAGGCGCTGCTCGAACGGACCACCGACGGCGGGCGGCGCCAGCTGGCGCTGTTCGTCGCGGCCGAGGCGCATCGCGCCGACGCGGCGCCGGTGAAGGCGTTCCGCCACTACCAGTCGTTGCTGCGCGACTTTCCGTGGTCGCCTTTCGTGGCGCGCTGCGAGCTGCCGGTGTGGGAGCTGGCCGCGGCGTGGATGGCGGCGGAGCCGTGGTTCCTGTTCGGCGACCTCTTCTCCGGCCGCGAGCGCGGTGCCGAGGCGATGCGGGAGTTCGCCGCCAGCTTCCCGTCGTCGGCGCGCGCCGACGACGCCGTGGCGGCGATCGCCGCCTACCGGTTCGAGCGCGGCGAGTACGAGGATGCGGTCGTCTACTGGGACCGCGTCGTCACCGACTACCCCGACTCGGAGTGGGCCGACCTGGCGGCCTTCCGCCGCGCCGAATGCTGGGAGCGTGACGCGCGCGGCCCCGCCTACGACGCCACGCCGCTGCTGCGGGCGGCCCGCGACTACCGCCGCTACGTCGCGCTGCGCCCCGACGGCGCGCGGCGCGCCGAAGCCGAGGCCCGCGCCCGCGCCGTCGACGAGCAGATCGCGCAGGGCGAACTGCTTCGCGCCGACCTCTACCTGCTGCGCGAACAGACTCGCGGCGCGCGCATCCACCTGGCCAACGTCGTGCTGGCCTATCCACAGACCGCGGCGGCGGCGCAGGCGCGGACGCTGCTCGAGAGCCGCGGCTGGGACGTCTCGCTGCACAGCGTCGACACGCTGCGGCCGCCGCCGGTCGAGGGGCACGGCCGATGAGGGAGCGCCCTCTGCACGGGACGCGCCGAGCGGCGTGGTCCGGACTGCTGCTCGCCGTCCTCGCGCAACTCGGTTGCGGCTACTCGGCCGGGCCGCTCACGCCGGCCGGGTTTCGCAAGGTCCATCTCCCGCTGTTCGAGAACCAGACCTGGTACCGCGACCTCGAGGTGGAACTCACCCGCCAGGTGGCGGCCGAGCTGCAGTCGCGCCCGGGAATCTCCATCGTGCCCCTCGGGGAGGCCGATATCGTCCTCGCCGGCACGATCGTCGATTTCGAGCAGCGCGTGCTGTCCGAGGATTCGAACGACCGCGTGCGCGAATCGTCGGCCGTGACGCGGGTCCGGATCGAGGTGCGCGACGCGCGGACGGGGGCCGTCCGGCGCGGCTTCACGGTGCGCGACCGGGCGGAGTTCCTCGCCGCGCGCGGCGAGACGCTCGCCGCGGCCACGGCGGAGTCGTTCTTCGACCTCGCGCGACAGGTGGTCGATGGCCTCGAGGCCGGATTCCCGCGCGCTTCGGCTGCCGCGCGGGGAGCGGCCGGCGCCACGCAGGAGGCGACTGCCGATGGATGACCAGCGCGACGAGGGCCGGCGCGGCGAGCGCAAGGGACCGCGCGGCGGGCTGCCGGCGGTGCTGATCTTCCTCGGCATCCTGTTCGGCCTGGTGCTGCTGATCGAGGGGTTCTCCGGCTCGGGGCCGCAGACGCAGGTCGATCTCGACCAGTTCCTGCGCGACCTCCATTCCGGGTCGATCGAGTCCGTGGAACTGCGCGGCGATTTGCGCATCCTCGGCAAGCTCGCGCGGCGCGACGAGGCGGGCCACGTCATCGGTCGCAGCGAGTTCAGTTGCGACCTGCCGCGCGGCTACCTGCGGCAGCTCGATGCCGAACTGCGCGACCTGGTGGGGCGCGCGCCGCAGCGGCTCGGCGAGGAAGTGCTGCTGACGCAGTTGCGTGACGGCAGCGCCCGCCCGGTCAAGGCGTGGGTCGTCCCGCAGGCGCGCACGCGCGAGGACGGCGCCGGCGAGCATCTCCTGGTCGACGTCGAACGCCCCGGCCAGCCGCGGACGCGCCACTGGATCGTGCCCGACGCCGGCGCCGCGGTCGATCTGCGCCGGGCCGACGAGGCGCTCGCGCCGTTCGGCGTCCCGATCGAGCGGCGCCAGCTCCCGGCGGAAGCGGCGACGATCCGCTACGAGCCGGAAAACCTGCTGTTCACCTCGCTGCTGGTCAACGTGCTGCCGTGGGTGCTGTTCATCGGCGTGATCTGGTTCCTCGTGCTGCGCCAGTTCCGCGGGCCGAACGGCGCCGGCGGAGTGCTGTCGTTCGGGCGGGCGCGCGCCAACCTCGTCGGCAAGGAGCGCACCGGCGTCACCTTCGCCGACGTGGCCGGCGTCGAGGAGGCGAAGGAGGAGGTCAAGGAGATCGTCGAGTTCCTGAAGGACCCGCAGCGCTTCTCCCGCATCGGCGCCCGCATCCCGCGCGGCGTGCTGCTGGTGGGGCCGCCGGGCACCGGCAAGACGCTGCTGGCGAAGGCGATCGCCGGCGAGGCCGACGTGCCGTTCTTCTCGATCTCCGGCTCCGACTTCGTCGAGATGTTCGTCGGCGTCGGCGCGTCGCGCGTGCGCGACCTGTTCCGCCAGGCGCGCGAGAAGACGCCGTGCCTGATCTTCCTCGACGAGATCGACGCGGTCGGGCGCCGCCGCGGCAGCGGCATGGGCGGCGGCCACGACGAGCGCGAGCAGACGCTGAACGCGATCCTGGTCGAGATGGACGGCTTCGAGAGCGACGAGGGGATCATCCTCATCGCGGCGACGAATCGCCCCGACGTGCTCGATCCGGCCTTGCTGCGGCCGGGCCGCTTCGACCGGCAGATCGTGATCGACCTGCCCGACGTGAAGGGACGTGAGGCGATCGTGGCGGTCCACACCCGCCACGTCCCGCTCGATGCCGACGTGAAGCTCGACAAGGTGGCGCGCGCGACGCCCGGGTTCTCCGGCGCGGAGCTGGCGTCGCTGGTGAACGAGGCGGCGCTGCGCGCGACGCTGCTCAACCGCGACCGCGTGAACATGGCCGACTTCGAGGAAGCGCGCGACCGCGTCCGCTTCGGTCGCGAGAAATCGGGTCGCACGCCGGACGAGAAGGAGCGGCGCGTCACCGCCTACCACGAGGCGGGCCACGCGCTGGTGGGCTTCCTCCACCCGGGCGTCGAGCCGCTGCACAAGGTGACGATCATCCCGCGCGGCATGTCGCTCGGCGCGACGATGATCCTGCCCGAGAAGGATCGCTACCAGCAGCGGCGCGAGCAGATGCTCGGCACGATCTGCTTCGCGTTCGGCGGGCGCCTCGCCGAGGAGCTCTTCTGCGGCGACGTGACCAGCGGCGCCTACGACGACATCCGCAAGGCGACCGACATCGCGCGCAACATGGTCACGCTGTTCGGCATGAGCGAGAAGCTCGGCCCGGTCAACCTCGCCGAGCGCGAGGACGCCATCTTCCTCGGCGGCGAGGTGGTCCGGAATCGCGCGTTCAGCGAGGCGACCGGGCAGCAGATCGACGCCGAGATCAAGCGCATCCTCGACGACTGCTTCGCACAGGCGCGCGGGATGATCGAGGCGCGCCGGGATGCACTCGAGCGCATCGCCGCCGCGCTGATGAAGTACGAGACGATCCACGGCGAGGAGATCGCCGCGCTGGTCGAGGGGGCGACGCCGGAGGAGGCGCACGCCCGCTTCGAGCGCAGCCATCCGGCGCCGCCGCCGGCCAAGCAGAGGACGCCGCGGGTCGACAGCGGCGCGGCCGACGCCGTGCGTGCGCCGGCGCCGCGGCGCGAGGAGGGGTTGCCGCCCGCGGGAGAGCCGGTGGCGCCATGACCGGCGGGAGCGCACCCGTCGGCATCCGCGTCGCGGCGACGACCCGCCTCCTCTGGCTGGAGGGGCGGCTACCGGCGCTCGGCGACGTCGCCGCCGCCGCGCGGCTCGGAGTGCCGGAACTCGCCGCCGGCGACGGCCGCGCCTGCTTCGCGCTCGACCAGGACGCCGCCGCCGCGCTCACGCTGGCGACCTGCGACTGGCCGGCCGGCGCCCTGCTGCCGGGAGTCGTCGACGGTCGCTGGCAGCGCCACGCGTTCCTGCTCCCTTCGCCGCGGCGCGCCGACGAGCGCCACCTCGTGGTTCGCATCGAACTCCTGCGCGCAGCGGCGGCCTCCGTCGCCGCGGCGGTCGAGCGTGCGCTGCTTCGCGCCCTCGACCAGCACGGCCGCGCCGAACGCGTGCTGCGCTGGCGCGGCGGGGAACTCCGCCTCGCGCGGGCACGGCCGCAGGTGATGGCGGTCCTCAATCTGACCCCCGACTCCTTCTCCGACGGCGGGCGGCTCAACGCCCGCGCCGCCGTCGAACGCGGCGAGCGGCAGGTCGCGGCCGGCGCGGCGCTGCTCGACCTCGGCGGCGAGTCGACGCGGCCGGGGGCGCGGCCGGTGCCGGAGCAGGAGCAGATCGAGCGGGTGGTGCCGGTGATCGAGCAGCTCGCACGCCGGGTGGCGGCGCCGCTGTCGGTCGACACGACGCGCGCGGCGGTGGCGCGCGCCGCGCTCGCCGCCGGCGCCGTGCTGGTCAACGACACGAGCGCCCTGCGCGATGATCCGGGGCTGGCGGAGGTCGTCCGCGCACATGGGGCGGCGCTGGTCCTGATGCACCGCAACGGCGCTCCGGCGACCATGCAGGACGATCCGCGCTATGTCGATTGCGCCGCCGAGGTGGCGGCGGCGCTGAGCGAGCGGGCCACCGCGGCGCTCTCGGCCGGCATCCCGGCGGAGTCGATCGTGCTCGATCCCGGCATCGGCTTCGGCAAGCGCTTCGCCGACAACCTCGACCTGTGCGCGGCGCTGGCGTCGTTCCGCAGCCTCGGTTTCCCGTTGCTCCTCGGCGCCTCGCGCAAGGCGTTCCTCGGCGCGATCACCGGCCGACCGCCGCCCGAGCGGGATGCCGCCACGCTCGCGACCACGGCCGCGGCATTCGCCGCCGGCTGCGAGCTCGTGCGCGTCCACGACGCCCCGTCGAGCGTCGACCTCCTCCGCGTCCTCGGGGCATTGCGCGATCCGGCAGGAGCGCCGCCATGAGCCATCTGGTCGAGCTGTTGCGCAGCCTCGCCGGTCCCGGCCCGTTGTTCGAGCTGCTCATCCTCTGGGCCGGTTGCTGGTTCGTGCTGCGCTTCCTGCGCGGATCGCTCGGGCTCGGCGTGCTGCGCGGCGTCCTGATCGCCGCGTTCTCGCTGTTCCTCGCCGTGCAGCTGGTGTTCGAGCGGTTCGAGGGCGCGCTGCCGCGGCTCGAGCTGCTCATGCGGCCGTCGCTGCAGATCCTGATCCCGTCGGTGGTGATCCTGTTCCAGCCCGAGCTGCGCCGCGCCTTCACGCGGCTGGGCGAGACCCAGGCCTTCCGCCGGCTGGCTCCCGGCTCGGCCACGCTCGGACGGGTGATCGCCGAGGCGGCGGAGCGGATGAGCCGGCGCCGCGTCGGCGCGCTGGTGGCCATCGAGCGGGCGACCGGGCTGCAGAACTGGATGGAGGGGTCGGTGCATCTCGATGCCGACCTCAAGGCGCCGCTGCTCGAGAGCATCTTCCAGCCGGGCGGGCCGTTGCATGACGGTGCCGTGCTGGTGCGCAATGGCCGGATCGCCGCCGCCGGCTGCCTGTTGCCGCTGTCGGAGAACCCCGACATCGGCGCCGAGTACGGCACGCGCCATCGCGCCGCCGTCGGCGTGACCGAGGACACCGACGCGCTGGCCGTGGTCGTGTCGGAGGAGACCGGCAACATCTCGCTGGCGGCGCGCGGCGAACTGCAGCGGGTGAAGTCGGCGCGCGAGCTGGCGCGCCTGATCGACGACGCGCTGGCGGCCGGCGAGATGCGGGCGGCGGGAGCGGCGTCGTGAGCGCCTTCCTCCGCCGTCTCCTGCTCGACGACGCCGGTCGCAAGCTGCTGGCGCTCCTGTTCGCGCTGGTCCTGTTCGACCTGCTCGACGCCAAGGTGCGCGGCAGCGACCGGCTCACGGTCCATGTCGTCTACATCGACTCCGCCGCAATGACGCAGGTGGCCGAGGCGCCCGACCGCACCAGCAAGCTGCTGGTGGTGGAGCGGATCGATGCGGCCGCGCCCCTGGTCGTCGCCGATCGGCCGCGGCCGGAGTTCATGACCCTCGTGCTCGACGGGCCGAAGGACGCGCTGGAGCGGGTCAAGGCGCGCCGCCGGACGCTGGTCCTGCGCGTCGGCAAGGAAGGCGACCTGGTGCCGACCAGCGACGACCTCGAGGGCATCGCGCAACTGCGCGACGAACTCGGTCCGGGCGGCTCGATCAGCGTCGATCCGCCGTTCCGGCTCCGGATCGAGCCCGAGTCCCGCCGGGCGGTCGCCGTCAGCGACGACGATCTGGTGCTGGCCGGCAGCCCGGCGCCCGGCTTCGACCCCCGCAGCCGCACCACGGTGGTGCGGCCACCCGAGGTGACCCTGGTCGGTCCGCGCAGCGCCCTCGACCGCGCGCTGGAGCGCCGTGCCGATCTGTTCGAGCGGATCGTCCTCGACGGACAGCGGCAGGTCACGCAGACCGTCGGGCTGGGGCTGCAGTGGCGCGACCAGCTGCGGATGCAGGGTCCGGCCGGCGAGGAGCTGCCCGGACTGCGCGTCACCCTCGCCTTCCGGCGGCAGATGGACGTGGTGCCGCCGCCCGACGGCGAGTTCGATCTCGCGGTGCGTGTGCTCTGCGACGACGACCTGCTGGCGCGCAAGGACCCGAGCCGGCTGTGGGCCGACGGCTGGCGGCTGCGGTTTCCCGGCCGGGCGGCGAACCCGCGGCTCAAGCTGCAGTTCCTCGCCCCCGCGCCCGGCGCGCGCCCGCCGGCGGTCGACCGCCTCGCGCTCGAGCTGGCACGCGACCACGTCGACCTGGTCGTGCGCGCTCACCAGCTGGCCGGGCTCGAGCGCGGCACGCTCGAGGTCGCGATCATCAAGTACGCCGACTTCCCCGAGGACCTCGACGTCGTCCTGGCGCCGGGCGAGCCGAAGTCGATCGAGGTCGAGTGGGTGGCGCCCGTCCGCGAGGACGGCGACGGGGCGCGCGAGAAAGGTGCGGGCAACGATGGGTGAGGCGCTGTTCGGAACCGATGGCGTGCGCGGGCCGGCGGGGATCGGCCTGCTCGCGCCCGACAGCGTCGTGCGCCTCGGCGCCGCGCTCGGCGATTGGCTGATCGCGCACGGCGACGCCATGAAGCCGGCGCTCATCGGCGGCGACACCCGCGGGAGCCGCGACGGGATCGCGCGTTCGCTGGCGACCGGCCTCGCCGCGCGCGGCATCCGGTCGCTCGAACTCGGCGTGCTGCCGACGGCGGGGCTGGCGCTGCTGATCGACGACTACGCCGCCAGTTGCGCCGTCGTGATCTCGGCTTCGCACAATCCGGCGGCGGACAACGGCATCAAGATCTTCACCGGCCACGGCGCCAAGTTCGGCGACGCCGAAGCGCGCTTCGTCGAGGCGCACTGGCGCGATGGCGCTGCGGTCACCCCCGCCGACCGCGATCCGCGCCAGCCGCGTGACGACGGCGGCGAGCGCTACCTCGCAAGGCTGATCGCGGCCTCCGGCCAGCCCGACCTGCGCGGCCTGGTGGTGGCGCTCGACCTCGCCCACGGCGCGGCGTCGGTGGTGGGCCCGGAGCTGTTCCGCCGGCTCGGCGCGACCGTCCGCGTGATGGGCAATCGGCCCGATGGCGGCAACATCAATCAGGATTGCGGCTCGCTCCACCCGGCGGCGCTCGCGCGGCTGGTGACGGGCTGCGGCGCCCGCTTCGGACTGGCCGTCGACGGCGACGCCGACCGCAGCATCCTGGTCGACGAGGGCGGACGGATCGTCGACGGCGACGGCATCCTCGCCGCCATCGCCGCCGATGCCGCGGAGCGCGGCAGGCTGCCCGGCAACGCCGTCGTCGGCACGGTCATGTCGAACTTCGGCCTCGAGCTCTTCCTGAAGGCGCGCGGGCTCGGTCTGGTGCGCACTCCGGTGGGGGATCGCCATGTCTCGGCGGCGCTGAAGGAGCGCGGACTCGTGCTCGGCGGGGAGCCCTCCGGCCACGTGATCTTCGGCAGCGACCTCGACTACCTCGGCGACGGCCTCTACACCGCCGTCCGGGTGGCCGAGCTGCTGGTCCGGCAGGAAGGCCCCCTCTCGGCGGCGCAGCGCGGCTTCGCCCCGGCGCCGCAGTGCAACACCCAGGTGCGGGTCGCCTCCCGGCAGCCGCTCCCCGAGCTGCCGGGATTCAAGGAAATCCTTTCCCGGTCCGAAGAGAGGCTCGGCAACCAGGGGCGCATCGTCATCCGCTACTCGGGGACCGAACCGGTCTGCCGGGTGATGGTCGAGGGTGCCGACGCGACCCTGGTCCGGACGCTGACGGACGAACTGGCGGGCTTCCTCCGTCGGGCGATCGGCGCGTCCTGAACCGCACGCAGGGGTCAGGGGAGGAGCGCGTCATGGGTCGCATCGCCGTCGGTCTCGCCATCGAATGCTCCGGCGACGTGGGGACGGTGGCGCTCGACGACCAGGATCCGCCGCGCGTCGTGCGCTTTACCGAGGGTCTCGCGCACGGCAAACTCCTGTTGCCTTCGGTCGAGAGCCTCCTGAAAGACGCCGGGCTGCGCCGGCCCGACTATGTGGCGGTTGGGATCGGGCCTGGCTCCTACACGGGTCTCAGGATCGGGGTGACGGTCGCGCGCACGCTGGCGTGGACCTGGGAAGTCCCGTTGCTCGGCATCCATTCGCTGACGGCGCTCGCGCTGAACGCGGGGTGGCAGGCCCGGCCGGTGGTGACCCTGGTCGACGCCAGGCAGGGCGAGGTGTACGCGGCTGTCTATCGCTGGCAGGGAGGGCTGCCGCGGATGATCCAGGCTCCCGTCATCGGCATTCCGGACGTGCTGCGGCACGACCTGCCGAAGGAGGCGGTCTGGGTCGGCGATGGCTGCCGGCCGTTCGGTGTCGAGCCCACGATCAAGGACGCCGTCTCCGACGCCGTCGGCATCGTGCAGCTCGCGCGCGAGCGCTTCCTGCGCGGCGAACGGGATCGCATCCCGACCGTGCTGCCGCTCTACCTGCGCGCGTCCGAGGCCGAACGGAGGCTCGAAGCCCGCTCGTGATCCACCCGCACCGCGTCTGGGCCGACATCCGGCTCGACCACCTGCGCGACAACTGCCTGCAGATCCGGAAACGCCTGCCGAAGTCCACGCGCCTGATGGCGGTGGTGAAGGCTGATGCGTACGGGCACGGCGCCGTCGAGGTGGCGCGGGAACTGCAGGCGATGGGCGTCGACCGCTTCGGGGTCGGCGACTCGGGTGAGGCGCTCGAGCTGCGTGCGGCCGGCATCGCCGGGCCGATCGTGATCCTCGGCGCCATCATCGACGGCGAGCAGGAGCAGGTCGTCACCCACGGCCTCGAAGTGACGATCCACTCGGAGTCGCGGATCGACCACCTGGCGCGCGAGGCGCGCCGCCAGCAGCGCCGCTGCCGCGTGCACCTGAAGGTCGACACCGGGATGGGGCGGCTCGGCGTGCTGCCGCAGCGGGCCATGGCGCTGCTGCGCCGCATCGCGAAGAACCCGTGGCTCGAGCTGGCCGGTGTCGCCACCCATTTCGCCGGCACCGGCGCCGCGCGGGACGCCGGCAACGAGGAGCAGCTCGCGCGCTTCCTCGAGCTGCGCGAGCAGGTGCGCCGCGAGGGGCTCGGCCAGCCGCTCTGGCACGCCGCCGCCAGCGCCGCGCTCTTCAGCGACCTGAAGGCCGAACTCGACCTGGTGCGGCCGGGCGGCGCGCTGTGGGGCATCGCGCCCGCCGACGCCGGCGCTGCCGCGAAGGCGCTGAAGCCGGTCCTCTCGCTCCATACGCAGGTGATCTTCCTGAAGGACGTCCCGGCCGGGACGCCGATCGGCTACCAGCGCACCTGGCGCACGCCGCAGAAGACGCGCATCGCCACGGTGCCTTTGGGTTACAACGACGGCCTGCCGCTGCGCCTCGGGAACCGCGGCTTCGCCCTGGTCCGCGGCGCGCGCGCGCCGATCGTGGGGCGCGTCTCGATGGACTACACGATGCTCGACGTCGGGCGCATCCGCGGGGTCAAGGTCGGCGAGCCGGTCACGCTGATCGGTCGCGACGGCGACGCCGCGCTGCCGGTCGAGGAGGTGGCCGAACTGGCCGGCACGCTCCCCTACGAGGTGCTCTGCTCGCTCGGGCGGCGCGTCGCGCGCGTCTATCACGCCTCGCGGCGTGGCGCCGTCCGCGAGGCGCTCACGGCGCACGCATGAACCGCCACGGGCGGTGGCGGCGGCTCCTGCGGGGCGTCGCGTGGGTCGGGGCGCCGCTCGCCGCGCTGGTCGCGCTGACGCCGCTCGACGAGGCGGTGGTCGCATCGGTCGCGGGCCGCTCGATCGGAGTCGAGCTCGAGATCGGGAAGATCGAGTGGCCGCTGTTCGGGACGTTCGAGCTGCGCGAATTCGAGGCGCGGCTGCCGACGGCGAGCGTGCCGTTCCTGACCGTCGCGTCGGTGCGCGGCGAGGTCGGCCTCTTCCCGCCGCGCGTCGTCGCGGCGCAGCTCGAGCGGGCGCGGCTGGTGGCGACCGAAGGGGCGGACGGCCGCTTCGACCTCGAAGATCTCGACGAACTCGGCGACGAGCCGGCGGAGAAGGAGGGGGGCGAGTTCCCCGTGCTCGCGGTGCGCGACAGCTCGATCGAGCTGGATGGCAACGGACCGTTCCAGCAGCGGTTGCGCGGGGCGATCGCGCCGGGCGTGCCGGCGAAGCTCACGATCGCGGCGCTCTCGCTGGCGCCGCAAGCGGGCGGCGGGGCGGCCATCGGCGGGCAGCTGGTGCTGCTCGACCTGCTGCCGGTCGAATTGGAGGCGGCGCTCGAGCGCGGCGCACTCACGCGGGCCGAGGCGCGCGTCGATCCGCGTGCTCCGCTCGACGTCGCGGCGCTGCGCTCGCGCCTGGCGGAGCCGGTCGCCGACTGGTTCGCGCGGAACGCCGTGTCCGGGCGGGCGAGCGGCGCGGTGCAGGTCGCGATGCA
>VGYY01000046.1 GCA_016872815.1 Planctomycetota bacterium | reverse complement strand
CGCGCCCGCGGCGGCGACCCGGCCCGCCGACCGCGCCGAGAGCGCCGCCACCAGCGGCACAGGCGCCGCCTGATCGCCCGTTGCCGGCAGCAGGAGCCAGGGAAGGTTCACGCTCAAGCGCCACGTTCCGTTCGATGGAGGACTCGCGTCGACCGTCCGCGCGCGGGACCTCCCGCACTCGGCTGCGCCACCTTACGACCGGCGCCGGACCCGCTGTCGCATGCACGCCGACGGCGGAGCGGCGGCGCTACCATCGCCGCCCCATGACGCTGCCGCTGATCGCCATCGGCTTCCTCGCGCTGCTCGCGCTCGGCTATCGCTGGCACTCGGCCCGCATCGCGCGGACGATCGGTCTCGACGATGCCCGGGTCACCCCGGCGCACGCGCAGCGCGACGGCGTCGACTACGTGCCGACGCGGCCGTTCTACCTGTTCAGCCAGCACTTCTCGGCGATCGCCGCCGCCGGGCCGATCGCCGGGCCGATCGCCGCGTGCAAGGCGTTCGGCTGGCTGCCGTGCCTCGCCTGGATCGCGCTCGGCGTGGTGTTCATCGGCGCGGTCCACGACTTCCTCGCGCTCGCCGCCTCGCTGCGCCACGGCGCGCAGAGCCTCGCCGGCATCACGCGGGCGCAGCTCGGGGCACCGGCCGGGCGCACGCTGCTGTGGTTCCTGCTGATCTCGCTCGCCTACGTCGTCGTCGCCTTCACCGACATGACCGCGCAGACGTTCCTCTCCGGCGACGAGGCGTTCGCCGGCGAGGCGGTGGCGTTCAACGCCGGTGGCGCGGTGGCGCTGGCCAGCGTGCTCTACCTCGGCCTCGGGCTGCTGCTCGGGCTGGTGCAACGGCTCGCGCCGCGCGCACCGCTCTGGCTGCTCACCGTGCTGTTCGTGCCGGCGACCTTCCTCCTGTGCTGGTCGGGCTCGCTGCCGGCGTGGTCGCGCTGGCTGGCGCTGGACGGCGCGGACGGCTACCGAACGTGGTGCCTGCTGATCCTCGGCTACTGCGCTCTCTCCTCGCTGCTGCCGCTGCGGGTGCTGCTGCAGCCGCGCGGCTACCTCGGCGGATTCGTGCTCTTCGCCGCGCTGGCTGCCGGCGCGGTCGGGATCCTGCTCGGCGAGGCGAAGGGCGGCTACGTCATCACGCAGCCGATGTGGAAGGGGTTCGACGTCGGCGGCCCGACCGGACTGCTGTTCCCGTTCCTGTTCGTGACCATCGCCTGCGGCGCCTGCTCGGGATTCCACGGCCTGGTCTGCTCCGGCACCACCAGCAAGCAGGTCGACCGGGAGAGCCACGCCCGCCCGATCGGCTATGGCGCGATGCTGGCCGAGGCGTTCGTCGCGCTGGTCGCACTGGCGATCGTCATGACCGCCGCGCCCGAGACCGCCGGCGCGACGCCCGGCAAGATCTACGGCGACGGCATCGGCCGCTTCCTCGCGCTGCTGGTCGGTGACGAGCATCGCCGCTTCGTGACGACGTTCGGCGCGATGGCGTTCTCCACGTTCGTCTTCGACACGCTCGACGTGTCGACGCGGCTCGCCCGCCACCTCGTGCAGGAGCTCCTCGGGCGGAAGGGGTCCGGCAGCGTCGCCCTCGCCACCGTGCTGGCGCTCGCCGCGCCGGCAGCGATCCTGCTGCTGGCCGAGCGCGGCGACTCGCTCCGATTCTGGATCCTGTTCGGCACCTCGAACCAGCTGCTGGCGGCGCTGACGTTGCTGACCCTGTCGGCGTGGCTCAAGGGGCTCGGCCGGCCGATCGGCTGGGTGGCGGCGCCGATGCTGTTCGTGCTGGCGACGACGGCGATCGCGCTGGTGCAGCTGGCGTGGACCAACCTGGCGGCGGCCGCCGCCAAGTGGTCGGACGGCGCCGGCGGCATCGAGCTGGCGAACGGCGCGGCGGCGCTGCTGCTGCTGGCGCTGGCCGCCTTCCTCGTCGCCAAGGCGGCGCCGCGACTGCTCGCGCCCGCCGCGGCGGGGGCCGCGCCTTGAAACGGCTCGCCCAGGGCGAACTCGCGCCGCCGATCGACCGGATGAGCGCGACCGGGCTCCGTTTCGACTCGCGCGCGCTGCTCGGCCGCGACTGGCTCCTCTCGTTCCATCGCTACGCCACCTGACCGACCTGCGTGCTCTCGACGCGGCAGTTCGCCGCGCGCCACGCCGAGTTCGCCGCCCGCGGAGTCGCGCTCGTGCGGCTGTTCCACTCGCCGCCCGAAGCGCTGCAGGAGCTCGTCCGTGGCGAGCGCGCCGTGCCGTTCACGATCGTCGCCGATCCGGAGCGCGTGGCCTATCGCGCCTTCGGCGTCGGCGGCTCGCTGTTCGCGTTGCTCCGACCCGGGGCGCTGGCGCGGATCCGCGAGGCGCGGACGCACGGGCTGACGCCGCGCTGGCGCGACGCGCTGCGCGACGGCATCGGCGGCTGTCCGGCCGACTTCCTGATCGGCGCCGACGGCCGGCTCCGCGCCGTCCGCTACGGGCGTCACTTCGCCGACTCGCTCGCCCCTGCCGCGGCGCTCGGCTGGATCGACGCGCTGCGCGACGGGCGGCCGCTGCCCGTGGAAGCGGAGGCGCCGGCGCCCGCCGGCCGCTGGCCACGGACCATGGCGCTGCTGTGCGCCGCGGCGTTCGCGCTGCTGCTGCTCCTCAGCCCGTCCACCCGCGCGTTCCTCGCCGAGGGCGGTGCGCTGCTGTGGCGGCACAAACTCGACTTCCCGGCTGCGGTCGCGGCCCTGCGCGAGTTCCTCGCGCCGTTCGCCGGGCGCGCGTGGCTGGTGACGTCGGCGCTGATGATCCTGCAATCACTGGCGGCGCCGATCCCGGCGGTGCCGCTGACGCTGGTGAACGCGCTGCTCTACGGTCCGTGGCTCGGCGCGCTGATCTCGTGGGGCTCGGCGCAGTTCGCCGCCGCGCTCTGCTTCACGCTCGGGCGCGCACTCGGCCGCCCGGCCGTCACCCGTCTGTTCCGGCCGGCCGTGGTGGCGCGCCTCGACCACTTCTTCGAGCGGGACGGCCTGCTCGCCGTGATGGTGCTGCGCCTCATCCCGTACGTCAGCTTCGACCTCGTCAGCTGGGTCGGCGGGCTGACCTCGATGCGACTGCTGCCGTTCCTCGCGGCGACCGGGCTCGGCCAGGCGCCCGCGACGCTGGTCTACAGCTTCGCGGGCGCCAGCATCGTCACGGAGCCGGCGCACGCGGCACGGATCGCCCTGCTCTTCCTCGGGGGCATGGCGCTGCTCGCAGGCGGATTCGCGCTGTGGCGCCGGCGGCGTCCGCCGCCGGCATAATCCGCGCCCCCCATGCTCCACTGGACCGATCTGCTCGTCATCGCCGTCCTGCTCGGCTTCAACGCCCTGTTCGCGGCCTACGAGATGGCGCTCTCCGCCGTCTCGATGGCGCGACTCCATTCGCTGCAGAAGCAGGGCACGCGCGGAGCGGCCGCCGCGGTCTGCATGAAGCAGCAGATCGAGCGCAGCCTCGCCGTGGTGCAGCTCGGCATCACGCTGATGGGCGCGATCACCGGCGTGTACGGCGGCGCCGAGGTCGGGGAGCAGCTGGCGCCGCTGCTCGAACGGCGCTTCGGGCTGTCGGAAGGCGCGGCCGACACGCTGGCGCTGGTCGCCGCGGTCGTGCCGCTGGCGGTCCTGACCATCGTCTTCGCCGAACTCGCCCCGAAGGTCCTCGCCATCCGCTACAAGGAGCGGGTCGCCTGCACGCTGTCGCCCGGCATGGCGCTGTTCGCGCGGATCGCGGCGCCGGCCGTCACCGTCCTCGAGGGTTCGGTGCGGCTCCTCCTCGCGCTGCTGACGCGCCTGCGCGGCAAGCGCGGCCCCGAGGTGAAAGACGCGTCCTCGCTGCACGAGCTGCAGGCCGCGGCGGCGCTGGCGCGCACCTCGAAGCTGATCGGCGCGCGCGAGGAGCGGATCGTGACGGCGGCCGCGCAGCTCTCGAGCCGCCACCTGCGCGAGATCGCGCTGCCCGCCGCGGACATCTCGCTGATCCCGTCGGCCATGACGCTGGAGGAGGCGCTGGTGCGCGCCCACCTCGACATGCACACGCGCTTCCCGGTGGCGCGCGACGACCGCGACCCGCAGACGATCGAGGGCTACATCACGTTCAAGGACCTGATTGCGCTGCTCAAGATGGGCGAAGGCGCCACCGGCCTGCGCGCCATCACGCGGCCGCTGCAGCGGATCTGCGGTTCGCGCTCGATCGCGCTGGCGCTCGACGAGATGGTGCATGGCCGCACGCACATCGCGCTGGTGGTCGACGAGGCCGGCCACGTGACCGGCATGGTCACGCTGGAGGACATCCTCGAGGAGCTGGTCGGCGACATCGAGGACGAATGGGACCGCCTGCCGAGCCACTTCGTGCCCACCGGCGAAGGGGCGATCGTCGGCGGCGGCGTCGCGTTCGAACTGGTGCGCAGGAAGTTCGGCGCGGAGGCGCCGGCGGGCGCGGCGGCCCCGGCAGGCGAGGCGGCGCCAGCGACCGGCAACCGCCCGCTGCAGCTCGCCGACTGGATCCAGCGCGAGCTCGGCCGGTCGCCGCATGGCGGCGAGACGATCGAGCTGCACGGCCTGCAGGTCCTCGTGCGCAAGCTGCGGCGCAAGCGGCTCGCCGAGGCGTTCGTCCGTCGCGCTGCACGGCCGCGGTGACCGGCGCCGGCGGCGCTACATTGCGCCGCCATGATCGTGCTGATGCAGGTCGGGGCGGGACGCGACGCGGTGGCGGCGGTGGTGGCGCGCGTCGAGGCGGCCGGCTGCACCGCGCACGAGACGCGCGACGAGGGGCGTGCGGTCCTGAGCGTGCTCGGCCGCGGCGCCGCCGAGCTGCGTGAGCCGCTGGCGGCGCTGACGGGCGTCGAGCGCGTGGTCGACGTCGCCCCGCCGTGGAAGCTCGCCAGCCGCGAGTGGCGCGGCACCTCCACCGTCGTCGACGTCGGCGGCGTGGCGATCGGCGGCGAGAGGGGCGCCGGCGGGCCGCTGGTGATCGCCGGGCCCTGCGCCGTCGAGTCGTGGGAGCAGCTCGAGAGCACCGCTCGCGCGGTGAAGGCGGCCGGCGCGCGGCTGCTGCGCGGCGGCGCCTTCAAGCCGCGGACCTCGCCGTACGCCTTCCGCGGCCTCGGGGCCGAAGGGCTGAGGATGCTGCGTGCCGCCGGCGATGCCTGCGGACTGCCGGTGGTGACCGAGATCCTCTCCCCCGCCGACATCGACCTCTTCGTGCAGCACGCCGATGCGCTGCAGGTCGGCGCGCGCAACATGCAGAACTTCCCGCTGCTCGACGAGGTCGGCCGGGTCGACAAGCCGGTCGTGCTGAAGCGCGGGCTGGCGGCGACGATCGAGGAGCTCCTGCTCGCAGCCGAGTACGTGCTGGCGCGCGGCAACTCGCGGGTGATCCTCTGCGAACGCGGCATCCGGACGTTCGAGACGGCGACGCGCAACACGCCCGACCTCGCCGCGATCCCGCTGGTCAAGGAGCTGTCACACCTGCCGATCCTGTTCGATCCGAGCCACTCGAGCGGACGACGCTCGCTGGTGGCGCCGCTCTCCCGCGCCGCGGTCGCCGCCGGCGCCGACGGCCTGCTCATCGAGGTCCACGTCCGCCCCGAGGCGGCGCTGTGCGACGGCCCGCAGGCGCTGCTGCCGGCCGACTTCGCCGCACTGATGCACGACCTCCGCGCGATCGACTCCGCGCTGCGGCGCTGAGCGCGCCGCCGCGTCCGCCCGTCACGCCAGCAACGGCTTCAGCACGTGGCCGGCGACGTCGGTGAGGCGGAAGTCGCGGCCCTGGTGGCGGTAGACCAGCGCCTCGTGGTCGAGGCCGAGCAGGTGCAGCAACGTCGCGTGCAGGTCGTTCACCTCGACCGGATTCTCGACGATGTTGTAGGAGTAGTCGTCCGTCTTGCCCCAGGTGATGCCGGGCGCGATGCCGCCGCCCGCCAGCCAGATGGTGAAGCAGCGCGGATGGTGGTCGCGGCCGTAGTTGTCGCGCGCCAGCGTGCCCTGGCTGTAGACGGTGCGCCCGAACTCGCCGGCCCACATCACCAGCGTCTCCTCGAGCAGCCCGCGCTGCTCGAGGTCCTCGAGCAGCGCCGCGATCGGCTGGTCGACCGCCTGGCACTGCTGGCGGATCTCGCCCGGCAGGTTGCCGTGCTGGTCCCAGCCGCGCATGTAGAGCTGGATGAAGCGCACGCCGCGCTCGGCGAGGCGCCGCGCCAGCAGGCAGTTGGCGGCGAACGTCCCCGGCTTGCCGACTTCGGGCCCGTAGAGCTCGAGCGTGCGCGCGTCCTCGCCGGAGAGATCGACCAGGTCGGGCACCGACGCCTGCATGCGATACGCCATCTCCGCCTGCGCGATGCGCGCATCGATCTCGGGATCGAGCGTCCGCGCCGCCTCGCCGGCGTTCAGCTCCGACACGAGGTCGAGCAGCGCGCGCCGATCGCCGCGCGCGACGCCCGGCGGATCGTTCAGGTAGAGCACCGGATCGCCGCCGCTGCGCAGCTTGCAGCCCTGATGGTCGCTCGGCAGGAAGCCGGCGCCCCAGAAGCGCGCGGAGAGCGCCTGCATGTTGCCGTAGCCCTGGGTGATCAGCACGACGAAGGTCGGCAGGTCGCGATTCAGCGAGCCGAGCCCGTAGCTGGTCCACGCGCCGAAGCTCGGCCGGCCGGGCTGCTGATGGCCGGTCTGGAAGAAGGTGATCGCCGGCTCGTGGTTGATCGCGTCGGTGCGCATCGAGTGGATGAAGCAGATCTTCCCGGCGGAGCGACCGAGATGCGGCATCAGCTCGGAGATCCACGCGCCCTCGGCGCGATTCGGGTGGCGGGTGAAGCGGAACATCGACGGCGCCACGGGGAAGCGCGACTGGCCGCTGGTCATGCCGGTCAGGCGCTGGCCCATGCGGACCGAGTCGGGCAGATCCTCGTTGAAGCGCGCCTCGAGGCCCGGCTTGTAATCGAACAGGTCGAGCTGGCTCGGCGCGCCCTCCATGTGCAGGTAGATCACCCGCTTCGCCTTCGGCGCGAAGTGCGGCCGAGCGAGCCGGGCCGCGCCTTCCGTGCCGGCGCCGGCCGGCGCGCCCCGCAGCGTCGGCGCGAGGAGCTGCGCCAGCGCCGTGGTGCCGAGCGCCCGGCCGATCGTCGACGCGCCGCGGGCGAAGAAGCGGCGCCGGGTGAGGTGGAGCTGCCGTTCGCGGATCGGGTCCATCGTCGGATCCTCCTTCGTCTCAGCTGCGGGTGATGGTGGCGTCGAGGTTGAGCAGCGCGCTGCCGAGCAGCGTCCAGGCGGCGAGTTCGGCCGCCGGCAGGTCGGTCGGCGTCGGCACCTCGCCCACCTCGACCAGCGCGCGCGCGGCCGCCTCGTCGGCCGCATAGCGGGCGCGAAACTTCGCGAGCGCCGCCAGCAGCCGCCGGCGTTCGTCGTCGTCGGGCTCGCGTGCGGTGCAGCGGCGGTGCATGCGGGCGATCCGGCTGGCGTCGTCGCCCGCTTCCTGCAGCGTGCGCGTCGCCAGCGCCCGCGCCGCCTCGACGAACTGCTCGTCGTTCCACAGCACCAGCGCCTGCAGCGGCGTGCTGGTCGGCGTGCGCCGGATGGTGCAGTACTCGCGCGTCGGCGCATCGAAGGTCAGCAGCGCCGGCGGCGGGCAGGCGCGCTTCCAGTAGGTGTAGAGGCTCCGTCGCCACAACTGCTCGCCGTCGCCGCGCACGAAGAAGCGGGTGTTGGAGGCCGGCATCGCCACCTCCTGCCACAGGCCGTCGGGCTGGTACGGCTTCACCGACGGCCCGCCGAGCTTCTCGACCAGCAGGCCGGCGACATGGAGCGCCTGGTCGCGCAGTTGCTCGGCGTCGAGGCGGCGGCGCGGGTACCAGCCGAGCCAGCGGTTCGCCGGATCGCGCGCGGCGACGTCGTCGCGCCGCTGCGACGACTGGCGGAAGGTCGCGCTGGTCACCATGAGGCGGAGCGTGCGGCGCACGTCCCAGCCGTTCTCGCGCAGATCGACCGCCAGCCAGTCGAGCAGTTCCGGGTGGCTCGGCCACTCGCCCTGGAAGCCGAAGTCCTCGGTGGTGGCGACCAACCCGGTGCCGAACAGGGTCTCCCACAGCCGGTTGACCAGCACGCGCGCCACCAGCGGGTTCTCGGCGGAGATCAGCCACTGCGCGAGGCCGCGGCGATCGCGCGGCGCGTCATCCGCGAGGCGGCCGAGCGCCGGCGGGACGGCGCGTTCCACCGGGCGGCTCGGATCGGCCTTGTCGTATTCGCCGCGGGTCAGCACGAAGGTCGGGCGCGGCATCGCCCGCTCGCGCATCACCATCGCCTGCGGGACGGTGGCATCGATCGCCGCACGCTGCGCCTCCAGCGCCGTGACGCGTTCGCGCCGCTCGCGGTAGCCGGGAGAGAAGGACTGTTTCCACGTGTCGTGCAGCTGCGCCGCGAGGCGGGACGGCCGTTCGGACGGCGGCAGCAGCGCCGCGATGAGCGGGCCGGCCAACTCGGACGCACCCGGCAGCGGCCGCCAGTAGGAGCCGGTCGGGCCGCCGGTGTTGCCGATCTTCAGCACCAGCAGGTGCTCGCCGGCCGTCACGTCGAACGCGACCTTCTCCTGGTCGGGCGCGACGCCGCGATCGGTCGGCGCGCCCCCCACCTCGACGCCGTCGAGGAAGAGGCGCCACGAGTCGTCGCTGCCGAGGCTCGCCTCGAGGCGGCGCGCGCTCGGCACGAAGAGCCGCCGCGCCAGGTAGTTCGCGCCGATGCCGCCCGACAGGCTCGCCACCTGGCCGTCGCGGATCGCCGGCGCGAAGTTCCAGCCGATCGGCTCCTTCGGCCCGCTGCCGTCCGGACCGGGGCCGAATCGCGCCGCGAAGTCGAAGCGGGTGGCGCGTTCGGGTCCGAAGACGCTGGGGTAGACCGCGTCACGGCCGTCGACCACCGCGAACGGCCCGGCGACGTAGGTGCCGCTCCAGGCGACCGGCAGCTTCGCCCGCACCGCGTCGCCCGCCAGCGCCGCGACGCCGATGCGGACGCGGCCAAGCGTGTGCTGGTCGTAGAGCGACTGGAAGCGGAGCGTGACCGTGAGTTCGCTGCCGCCGGCGTGGCCGAACGGCTGTTCCGTCAGCAGCAGCAGCGTGCGGTCGCCCTCCTGCTCGTGGCCGGCCACCGCCCAACCGCGCGCACTGCCGCTGAGGCCGCCCGTCTGGCCGTCGAGGACGTTCACCACGCGATAGTCGCTGTTCGCCTGCTCGACGTCGGCCCACGCCCAGTCGAAGCGGATGGCCTCGCGTCGGGTCGGATCGGAGAGCGGAGCGACCTCGAGGGTGACACCGGAGAGGACCGCGTTGCCGTTCGGCGCACGTCCGACGCGGCCGTGCAGCGACGGATCGCTGAGCGCGTCGAGGCGCAGCAGGGAAAGCCCCGCCGCCGCGGTCCGGTAGCGCAGCACGAAGTCGTCGCGCGCCGGATTGGGGCCGCTCGCGAGCAGCGAACCGTCGGGTTGCGCTGCGAGCGTCGCGCCGCCGGCAGCGGTGGCGCCCGCGAGTTCGAGCGGCGCCCACTGCGCGGCGGCCGCCTGCTCGGCGAAGAACGCCTCCTCCTGCGCCCGCTCGGCGGGCGGGTCCTCGGTCAGCGCGATGCGGGCGGCGGCGAGGTCGCCGTCGAGGGCGGCGAGCCGTGCCGCGTGCTCCGGCGTCATCACCCTCATCGCCGGCTCGAATGCGCGGTTGGGGTCGGACGCCTGCGAATAGAGCCCGGGCTCCTCGTTCGAGTTGAAGAAGGCGTAGAGCGAATAGAAGTCCTGCTGCGTGATCGGGTCGTACTTGTGGTCGTGGCAGCGCGCGCAGCCGAGCGTCAGGCCGAGGAAGACGCTGCCGGTGGTCGCCGTGCGGTCGACCGCGTACTCGACCAGGTACTCCTCGTCGATCGCGCCGCCCTCGTCGGTGGTCACGTGGTTGCGGTGGAATCCGCTGGCGATCCGCGTGGCATCGGTGGCTTCGGGCAGGAGGTCCCCGGCGAGCTGCTCGATCACGAAACGGTCGAACGGCACGTTGTCGCGCAGCGCCTCGAGCAGCCAGTTGCGCCACAGCCAGATCTGCCGTCCGGCGTCGGTGTGGATGCCCGAAGTATCGGCGTAGCGCGCGGCGTCGAGCCACGGCGTCGCGAGACGCTCGGCCGTGCGTGTCCGCCACGGCTCGGCATTGAGCAGCCGGTCGACCAGCCACTCGAACGCGTCCGGGCGCGGATCGAGCAGGAAGGCGTCGAGTTCCTCGGGCGTCGGCGGCAATCCGGTCAGCTCGAGGAAGGCGCGCCGCGCGAGCGTGGAGCGATCGGCTTCCGGCGCCGGCGCGAATCCCTCCTCCTCGAGCTTCGCCGCGATGAAGCGGTCGATCGGGTTCCTCACCCACGACTCGGCGCGCACCGCCGGCAGCGCCGGGCGGACCGGCGGGACGAAGGCCCAGTGCTCCTCGTACCGCGCGCCCTGCTCGATCCAGCGACGGATCAGCGCGAGTTCGTCGGCGTCGAACGCCTTCTTGCGGCTCGCCGCCGGGGGCATCCGCTTCTTCTCGTTGTCGTGGGTGAGCCGTGCGAAGAGCTCGCTCGCATCGGGTTCGCCCGGCACCAGCGCGGCGCCGTGCTCGCGCGCCGCGAGCGCGAAGGCGGGGTCGTCGAGCCGCAGGTCGGCTTTGCGCTTGCCCTCGTCGGGGCCGTGGCAGGTGAAGCAGCGGTCCGCCAGCAGCGGCCGGATGTCGCGGCCGTAGCGGACGACGGCCGGCAGCTTCGAGCCGGCGGCAGCCGGGTCGCTGGCGAAGCTGATCGAACCGGTGGCGGCAAGCGCGCCAGCCCCGGCCAGGAGGCTGCCGAGCAGGCCGGTGGCGAGGCGAACGGGCGTTCCGGGGATGTGGCGCATGCACGTGACCTCAGCAGGATCGCGGGGGGTCGTCAGTCGTCGTGGGTCAATGCGGCGTCGGCGCGGGTGGCTCGTTGCCGCTGCCCTCTTTGGCCGGATCATGGCGAAACACGAACCAGCCGGTCCAAGCGAACAGGATGGCGACCAGCGGATTCAACAGGTTGAAGAAGGCGTAGCGCCAGTAGTCGCCGGTGGCCACGCCAAGGGTCACCGCCATGTAAGCGCCACAGGAGTTCCAGCCGAACAGCGGCGAGGTCAGCGTGCCGGCGTCCTCCAGCGAGCGGGAAAGCACGCGCGGCGAGATGCCGAACTTCGGGTAGGCCGCCCTGAACAGGCGGCCCGGCAGGACGATCGAGAGGTACTGGTCCGACAGCAGCGCGTTGGCGCCGGCGCAGGAGAGGATCGTCGAGGTGACCAGCCCGGCGGCCCGCTTCACCCGCCGCTGCAGGGCGGCCATCAGCACGTCGAGGTAGCGCGCCTTCTCGAGCACGCCGCCCATGGCGGTGGCGACGGTGACCAGCAGGATGGTCGGCAGCATCGACTCCATCCCGCCGTTCGACAGCAGCTTGTCGACCCCGGCATTGCCGCTGGTGGCGACGAAACCCTGGAGGAACTGCAGCGAGACGCGCGTCAGGCTTTCCCTGAGCGGCGCGGCGCCGCCCTGCAGCAGGAGCGACATCACCGCCGCCACCAGGACGCCCACCACCAGCGACGGCAGCGCCGGCTGCTTCATCACCGCCAGCACCAGCACCACCACCGGCGGCAGGAGCAGCCAGGGCGACACGTGGTGGAGTTGTTCGAGCGTGCCCTGCATCGCCGCGATGTCGCTCGCCTCGACGGCGGTTGCCCCGTGCCCCGACAGCCCGATCCACGTGTAGATCCCCAGCGCGAGCAGGTAGGCCGGGACGGTGGTGAACAGCATCGAGTGGATGTGGGAGAAGAGGTCCGTGCCGGCGATCGCCGGCGCCAGGTTGGTGGTGTCGGAGAGCGGCGACAGCTTGTCGCCGAAATAGGCGCCGCTGACCACCGCGCCCGCCACCATGGCCGGATCGAGCCCGAGCGTGCGCCCCATGCCGATCAGCGCGATCCCCATGGTCCCCGCCGTCGTCCACGACGAGCCGCACGCCAGCGACACCACCGAGCAGAGCAGGAGCGTCGCCGGCAGGAACCACTCGGGCGAGAGCAGGTCGAGGCCGTACCAGATCAGCGTCGAGATCGTGCCGCTGCCGATCCAGACGCCGATCAGCCCGCCGACCACGATCAGGATCAGGATCGCCGGCAGCGCGAGGCCGATGCCGGTGCGCATCGCCTCCTCGATGGTCTTGAACGAGTGGCCGAGCCGCCGCGCCATCAGCGCCGTGACGCACAGGAGCACGAAGAGCGGAACGGTCGAGCCCAGGTTGTTGGCCAACCCGTTCAGGTTGAGCCCATGGATCACGAAGCCCTCGCTGATCCGGGTCTCGCCGGTCAGCATCCCGAACATCAGCGCGACCGCGATCAGCACGAAGAGCCCGCACTCGGCGAGGCTCGGCAGGCGCGGCGCCGTCCCCGACGGCGGCGCAGGCGGCGTGGCTTGGCTCATGGGAGCGCGACTTTGCCGCCCCCGCCCCGGGGTTGCCAGCCTCGAAACGCCGGCGGGGTTCCGCCCGCGCCGCCCGGCTCAGCGCCGCAATGCGTCGGCCGGCAGCGCCGCCGCGAGCGTCGCGAGGGGCTGGTGGCCCCGCAGGTGCGTGACGACGCGGCCGTCGCCGTCGAGGACGTAGGTGACCGGAGTCACGTGCGCCCAGCGCGAGCCGTGGAACGCGTCGACCAGCGCCGCATCCGCCATCACCACCGGATGGCGATAGCCGAGCGTCGCCAGCGTCCGCGCGGTCTCGTCCTGCGGGTACCCCTCCACCGCATCCATCATCACGCTGAGCAGCACGGCGCGCTGCGGATCGAGCGCGCCGGCCAAGGCCACGATCGCTTCGCGCTCGGCGCGGCAGCTTTCGCAGCGCGAGCGGAAGAACGCCAGCACCACCGTCTTCCCGCGCAGTTCCGCCGGGCCCCACTCGTGGCCGGCGGTGTCGCGCAGAGGGCGGTCGAGGAGCCTGCCGTGCGTGGCCGCAAGCTGGACGTTCACCCATCCGCGCACGCCCGAGGTCGCGGCCCACCACGACGCCGGCAGCAGCAACGGCAGCGCCAGCAGCCAGGTTCGCGGTCCGCGCCTCGGCATGATTCCCTCCGGCAGGATCAGGACGCGACGGATGGTAAGCGCCCGGCGGTGCCGGACGCTGCCGCCTCCTCCGGGAAGGACCGGCATGGATGTGATCTTCGTGCACGGCTGGAGCGACGAGCCGAAGTCGATGCGACGCGTCGCGGCCGGGCTGCGGGCGACCGGCCTCGCCTTCGACGACTGGTACTTCGGTTATCGCTCCCAGGACGACGAGGCGACGCTGGCCGACTACGCCGAGGGGCTGCACCTCTGGCTGCAGCACCATCAGTTGCTGCCCAGGGCCGCGCCGACCAGCGGCGCGGCGGTCCCGCGCTCGCTGCACTTCGTCACCCACTCGACCGGCGCGCTGGTGGTGCGCCGCTGGCTCCGCCAGTTCGCGTGGGCGCGCGCCGCCGACTTCGTCGCCACCGTGACTTTCCTCGCTCCGGCCAACTTCGGCTCGCCGCTGGCCCACAAGGGCAAGAGCCTGCTCGGCCATCTGGCCAAGGGCATCCGCGGCATGCGCGATCTCGGCGAGACGGGCCGGCGGACGCTCGAGGCGCTCGAACTCGCCGCGCCGGCGCAGTGGGAGCTGGCCGACTTCGACCTGTTCGGCGACGCCGGGACGCCGTACGGCGCGAACGGCGTCCGCGCGACGGTGATCACCGGCGGCAGCGGCTACGGCGGCCTGCGCGCCTTCGTCAACGAGGACGGGACCGACGGCACCATCGTCGTCGCCGGCGCCGGCCTCTCCTCGCGCAAGTTCACCGTCGACTTCGCCGCCGGCTCGGCCTACGCCGGCTGGATCCGCGAGAAGAAGCGGAAGCCCGAAGTGCCGACGCTGATCCTCGCCGCGCCGAACCACTCGACCATCCTCGACCTCGAGGCGGATGCCGAGCTGGCGCGAATGGTGCGTCGCTCGATCCGCTCGACGCCGGCCAGTTGGCAGGCGCTGCTCGACGACTTTGCCGAGCTGACCGAGGCGCAGAAGGCGCTGCCGGTCGCCGGCGGCGAGCCGCGCCAGGTCTGCCAGCAGTTCCTCGTCCGCGCCGAGGACGACCGCGGCGACCCGATCGACGACTGGTTCCTCGAGTTCGGCGCCTGGCGGCGCGATCGCATCGACCCGGCCGCGCAGTTCCCGGGCCCGACGCGCGTGAATGGCCGCCTTCCGGCACGCGACCGCCGCGAGGCCGAGGTCTCCGCCGCGCTCAAGCGCCACTTCGGCGCCAACGTCCACACCCATTCCGTCGCGCCGTCGTACCGCCGCTTCCTGGTCGAGCCGACGGAGGTGACGCGCCTGCTCGGCGACGACTTCGTGCTCTGCCTCGACATGGTGGCGCGCAGCGGCGACCCCGACATCCACTACGACACCGGTCGCTTCTCCGGCGTGCTGGTCCACGATCCGAAGCGGGCCGGCAGCGTCTCCTGGCTCTACCCCGACACGACGACCCTGCTCGAGCTGCGCGTCGACCGCTTCACCGACGGCATCACGACGCTCGGGCGCCAGCCGAAGACGCCGTGAGCAAGGCGAACAACTCGTCGTAGTCGAACGGTTTCTGCAGGATCGGCCGACGGCAGCGAGCGGCGAAGCTTGGACGCCGCGCGCGAGGTGAGGTCGCCCGTGATGAAGACGGTGCGCTCCAGCAGCCCGCTGCGCACCGTCTCGGCGCGATCGTGGAAGCCGATGCCCCCGATGCCGGCCATGCGCACGTCGCAGGCGACGGCATCGATCACCGCGGGGCCGGCGCCGACTCGACTTTGCCGCCGGGCGCGGCATCCGCCGCGGGATCGACGGCGGGAAGCGTGACGCGGCAGTTCGCGCCGCGACCACGCGCGCCGCTGCCGACGACGATGGTGCCGCCGTGCGCGCCCACGATGGCCTGCGCGATCGAGAGGCCGAGCCCCGTCCCCTCGCCCGGCCGCTTGGTGGTGAAGAACGGCTCGAACAGGCGGTCGCCGATCTCATCGGGAATGCCCGCCCCCTCGTCCTCCACCTCCCACTCGACGCCGCCTGCCGCGCTGGCGCTCGCGCGCAGATGCACGACCCCGCCCGGCGGACTGGCTTGCAGCGCATTCACCACCAGGTTGGTGAGCACCTGCTCGATCCCGATGCGGTCGGCATGGAAGGCGAGTCCCGCGGCGACCTCGACCTCGACGCGCTGACCGCCGGCGCAGTGGGCCGCGGCGATCCCGCGAACGATGCGTCCCGCCACCTCGCGCGCATCGAGCGCGTCGCGATGGCGGCGCACCTGCCCCGACAGCGCCGAGAGGTCGCGCACGATGCCGCGGCAACGCTGCGCCTGCTCGGCGACGATCCGCGCCGGCGAATCGGCGGCGTCGCCCCCCGGCAGCAGGTCGCAGTGGCCGAGGATCACGGTGAGCGGATTGTTGAGTTCGTGCGCGACGCCCGACACCAGGGTCCCGAGTGCGCGCAGCCGCTCGTCGCGCGCCAGCGTCCGCTGCAGCCGTTCGCGCTCCTGCTCCGCCGCTCGCGCGCGCTGATGCGCCTCCTCCAGCACGCACAGCAGGACGCCGGCGCCAAGCACCATCTGGACGGCGAGGTCGAGCAGCGAATTGCAGGCGAGCAGGTAGCGCACTGCCGGGATGTGCGGCTGCAGCAGCACCGCCACCGGATAGAGCACCCAGGTGACGGCGAGTGCGGCGAAGGCGACGCGCACCAGTCGGCGACCGGATCCGGCTCCGCTCGCGCCGCGCAGCAGCAGGAAGCCGAAGCCGCCGACGGCGACCAGCAGGGGCGCCTGCGCCAGCAGCAGCCCATGCACGTCGCGGATCGCCAGCGGGAGCGCGGCGTGGAGAGCGACGAGCGGAACCACCGCAGCGGTCAGCGGCGGCCATGACGGCGCCCCCGCGATGGCGGCGGCGCCGCGCAGCAGCTGCCACGCGAACAGCGCCTTCGCCGCGAGGTAACCGACGTAGCACGAGGTGGCCCGAACGCCGCCGTCGAACCAGAGGCTGCGGTCCACCTCGTCATGCGTCCGTGCAAAACGAATGCTGACGAACGTCAGCGCCAGCGCCAGCGCGCCGAACGCCCCGAGGAAGGCACGGAACGCCGCCGAACGGCGGCCGTCCGTCCGCACCGCCGTGAGGATCGCGACGAAGATCCACGCGACGAACGTCTGCAAGAAGAGCGACACGAGCGCGATCAGGTCGATGCTGCGGAGCAGGAACATGGGCCGCTGAAGTTAGTGGCGCTTGCGTCGTCCGAAGGGTCCGGGAAGATCCTCAGCCGGGTGGCAGCCGTGGCGAGCGGGAGATGCACCGATGAGGCAGGCGCGGAAGACCGGGTCGAGCGGTGGCGATGCGGCGGATCGCCGCCGCCGTGGCGGTCTTGCGCTGCTCTTCCTCGCCGCGTGCGCTGCGTGCGCCGCGCCGCCCGGGTCGCCGGCTCCGGCCGCGCTGCCCCTCTTCCCCGCCGACGGCGCACCGGTCGGCTTTCTCGTGCGCCATTGGGCCGACGTGAAGGATGCGCCGGCGCGGGAGACGCGGTGGGAAGTGCGCGACGGCGTCCTCCTCGGCGGCGAGCCGCGCGGCAGCTGGCTGCTCTCGGAGCGCGAGTACGGCGACTTCCGCGTCGAGTTCGAGTTCCGGCTCGGCGCGCGCGGCAACAGCGGGCTGGCCCTGCGCACGCCGCTGGCCGGCGATCCCGCGTTCGATGCCATCGAGATCCAGATGGCCGACCTGCGCTACAACCCCGAGGCGAAACCGTCCGAGCTCACCGGCGGGATCTACCGCGCGCTCGCGCCGAGCGTCCAGGCGTATCGGCCGGAGCAGTGGAACCGGCTCATGGTCACGGCGATCGGGCCGCGGCTGCAGGTCTGTCTCAACGGCGAGCTGATCCAGGACGTCGACCTCGACCACGCGACGGCCGACGTGCTGCGCCATGACGGCCGACCGGCGGTGCCGCTGGCGCAGCGGCCGCGCCGCGGCCACCTCGGCTTCCAGGAGCTCTCGCGCGACGGCTCCCGGGTCGAGATCCGCGGCGCGACCGTCACGCCGCTCGACGCGCCGCGCTGAACGACCGGCGTCCGCCCGTCGGCCGCGGCTCCCCGGGGGGCGCAAGACCGCTCATCCGGCCGTTTCCCGTCTATGAAGGTCGCATGGCCGGCACCCTCGAGGTCGCTGTCGCGTGGTCAGCCCTGTCGCTCATGGCTCCGGCCGTGACCGCGGGGACGGCCGTGCAACTCCCCCCGACCGACCCGCCACCGAACCTCCTCTTCGTCAGCCTCGACACCACGCGCGCCGACTGTTTCTCCGCCTGGGGCGGCAACGGGGACGTCGCGCCGGCCTTCGATGCGCTCGCCGCCGAGGGTCTCGTCGCCGAGCGGGCGTGGGCGCCCACGCCGCTGACGTTCCCGTCGCACGCCTCGATGTTCACCGGCCTCTATCCATTCGCCCATGGCGTGCGCGACAACGACCTCTACCAGCTCGATGCGGACGCGCCGACGGTCGCCCGTGCGCTGAGCGCCGCCGGTTGGCGCACCGAGGCGATCGTCGCCTCCACGGTGCTGCGCGCCGCCACCGGCCTCGCGCACGGGTTCGAACGCTATGTCGACCTCGACCGTCGTCATGCCCACAACACGCTGATCAACATCCGCCGCCCCGCCGCGGAGGTGAGTGCGCTGGCCATCGAACGGCTCGCCGTGGCCGATCCGCGGCCCTGGTTCCTCTGGCTGCACTACTTCGATCCGCATCAGCCGCTGGTCGCGCCCGACACTCCGCGCGACGCCCCGTTGCGCGAGCAGTACGACGCGCAGGTCCGCTACGTCGACCGCGAGTTCGCGCGCGTGATCGCGGCGCTGCGCGAGTCGGGCGCGCTCGAGCGCACGTGGATCGTCGTCTGCGGCGACCACGGCGAGGGGCTCGGGATCCAGCTGGAAGCCACCCACTCCTACCTGGTCGAGGAGGGGACGTTGCGGATCCCGCTGTTCGTGCGGCCTCCCGACGGCGGCCTGCGCGGGCGGCTCGCCGCGCCGGCCTCCGCCGCGGACGTCGCGCCGACGCTGCTCGCCGCGGCGGGGTTGCTCCCGGCCGGACCGATGCACGGGCGCGACCTGGTGGCGGCGTTCGCCGCGGAACAGGCGGATGCCGCGGCGGCCGACGCCCTGGCCGACCGGACGATCTGGTTCGAGACGCACGCCGGCTTCCACACCTGGGGCTGGCGCAAGCTCGAAGGCGTCGTCGCCGGCCGCTTCAAGTACGTGCGCAACGTGCGCGAGGAGCTGTTCGAGATCTCCGATCCGCGCGCGCCGGAGCTGGAGCGGACCAACCTCGCGCGCGCGCGACCCGACGTCACGAAGGCGCTCGCCGCCCGCATGGAGGCGCTGCTCGCCGAACCGGTCGGCCGACTCGACTCCGCCGTCGAGTCGTTGCCGCCGGATGAGGTCGCGCGGCTGATGGAGCTCGGCTACATCGCCCGCAGCGTCGGCGGCGAGGTGGCCGGCGACGGCGACGGCGACCCGCGCGAGCACTACCCGCAGGCGCTGCAGATCGAGTGGGCGCTCGGCGAGGCGGCCGCCGGCCGCTTCGACGGCGCCATCGCGGCGCTCCAGGGCGCGGTCGCGCGCCGGCCCGACCACGCGCTCTTCCGCGAGACGCTGGGCAAGGTGCTGATGCAGGCGGGCCGCCCGGGCGAGGCCGCTCCCCAGTTCCGCGCCGCGCTGGCGCGCGAGGAGCGACTGGTCGCGGCCAGCTTCTACCTCGGCGTGATCGAGGCGAAGGCCGGCCATGCCGACGAAGCGCTGCGACTGCTGCGCCGGACGGTCGAGCTCTCGCCGGTCCACCTCGAGGGCTGGGTGCAGCTGCGCGGCCTCGAGGGCGCCCGCCGCGATTATCCGGCGGTGCTGCGCGCCAGCATGCACGTGCTGCGCCTCGCCGTCGCCAGCGCGACCCCCGAGTCGCTCGCGCTCGCCGACCAGACGCTCGGGACCTGGCTGCCCAACGTGCTGCGACGGCTCGCGGGTGATCCGGGCCTGGCCGCGACCCTCGACGCGGCGCTGGCACTGCTCGGCGCCGGCGGCGACCCGCGTCTGGC
>VGYY01000045.1 GCA_016872815.1 Planctomycetota bacterium | reverse complement strand
GCCGTGCTCGCGCAGCGCCGCCACCGCGGCCGCATGCCGCTCCGGCTCGCGCTCCTTCGCCGCGGCGATGCGGGCCGGCAGCGCATGCTGATCGAGCAGGCGCAGCCCCTCGCGCACGTCGGCGCGGCGCGCCGGCTCGGTGGCGAGGAAGCCCGCCTCGTCGAGCAGCAGGTCGATCGCGCTGCGGTTCCCGAGCGCACGGATCGCCTGCGCGATCGCGTCCTTGACGCCGCCGTCCGCTTCGACCGCCTGGCGCGCGATCAGCGGCGCGAGCGCAGCGGCGCTGCCGAGCTGCCCGAGCGTGCGCGCGGCGAAGCGGCGCACGTGGGCGCGCTCGTCGGCGAGCCGGCGCGCGAGATCGGGGATGCAGTCGGGATGCGCGGCGCGACCGACCGCCCGGAACAGCCGCTCCTGCACCGTGCCATCCGGCTCGTCGAGCAGGCCGAGCAGGTCGCTGAGGATCGATGAGGTCGCGACGTGCGCCAGCACCTCGGCGGCATCCTGGCGCGCCGCGAGGTCGCTGCTGGTCCGCAGCAGGTGCAGCAACGGCGCCTGCGCCGAGGTGCCGAGCTCCTCCTCGAGGCGGCGCATCGCGACGGCGCGCTCGACCTCGCTGCCGCCGCTGCCGAGCTGGCCGAGGAACGGCTTGGCGAGTTCGGCGAGCGATCCGGTCACCGAGAGGCTGCGCACCTCGGGGAACTTCTCGTAGCGGTAGTAGACCTCGAGCATCAGCGCGCTCATCGCGGTGCCGTAGACACGGCCGCCGTAGTCGTGGTGGACTCCCTGCGAGTCGAAGCTGCCGCGCCGGCAGCCCTCGTTCTGCTTGTGGATCCGCTGGAGCAGCGCGGGGACCATCGCGTCGTTCCAGCGCTGCCACGGCTCGCCGCCGATCTGGAACAGCGCGAGCGTGGCGTAGTAGGCGAAGTAGATGTCGGTGTACTCGACGCGCGGCAGCTGGCGCAGGCACCACTCCTTGCCGACGGTGAGCGCCGGGTGGTTGGCCGGCGTGCCGAACGCCTGGCGGCAGACCATGCCGACCGCGGTGAGGCGCGGCTCCTGCGTGGCGAAGTCGAGCGGCTGCTGGTAGCCGACCCGGTAGTAGGCCGGCTCGGTGACCCGCTCGATCCACTCGCGCGCGCCGCGGAAGCCGGCCACCTTCAGGCGCGCGTCGTGCGCGGCGACCAGCGCCAGCACGACCCAGCCGGTCACCGAGGTGTCGGCGTCGCTGCGCGCCTCGTAGCGCCAGCCGCCGAGCTCGGGATGCTGCGCGAAGATCAGGAAGTCGACCGCGCGCTGCGCCGCCTGCTTCAGGAATGGGTCGCCGCTGGTGCCATAGCCTTCGACCAGCGCCTGCGTGGCGAGCGCATGCTGGTACATGTACCAGCCGCTGGTGGTGGTGAACTTGCCGTGGTCCTGCAGGCGGCTCACCAGGAAGTCGAGGCCGCGCTTCACCGCCGCCTGATGGGGGCCGAGCTCGATCGTGCTGCCGCCGTGGATCAACGCCAGCAGCGTGAGCCCGGTGAGGCCGACGTCGAAGTCGTGATGGCCGGCGCCGCCGCACGCCTCGCCGCGGCAGCGCGCGGCGAATCCCTGCGCGCCGAAACTGCCGTTCTCCCCCTGATGGCGCACCAGCCAGTCGAGCGCGTGCCCGACCGCCGCTTCGGTGTGCCGGCTGCCCCCCAGCCGCCGCGCCAGCGCGAAGCGCTCCTCGGGCGAGAAGACCTTGATCGGAGCATCGGGCGACTGGCGCCGCTTGCCGCCCGCGAGCGGCGACGCCGCGTCGAACGCCGCCACCTCCTCGGGGCGGGTCTCGAGGCGGGGCGTGAACTCCGCGCGGGCGCCCTTCCACCAGTCGCGCCACCGCTTGACCGCTGCCGCGCGGGCCGCCGGCTCGAGGTTGGCGCCGAAGCCGAAGCTCCGTGCCGAGACGTGCTGGAGCGCCAGGTTGGCCTCGCCGCGCACCACGCTCGATGTGTCGTCGAGCAGCCGGAGCAGCGTCTCGAGCGCGAGGTCGGTCGCCGGCGCGACGCCGGCGTCGACCGCCGCCACCGCCAGCGCGCGCGCAAGCCGCGTCGCGAAGCCGCGCTGGTCGCCGGATGGATCGCCGCGAGCGGCGGTGATCGCGCGGCTGATCGCCGGCAACGCCTTGCCGCCCAGCTCGAGCAACGCGTCGAGTTCTTCTCGGCAGGTGTCGTGCCGGGTGCGTCCGAGCTTCGTGATCGCGGTCTCGACCGCCCTCTGGTCGTCGAGCGACAGCGGCGGGTACCAGCGGCGCCAGCCCCAGTCGGTGCCGCCGAAGTTCTGGGTCCACAGTCCGTGGGTCGTGTCGGTGCCGACGCCGAGGTGCGGTCCGCCCGACACCATGCCGCGATGGTGGCCGGGGCTGTGGTACCACCCCTCGAACGCCCCGCGGCCGCCGCCGCCGCCGGCGTAGCAGTTCTCGCCGACGCCGCCGCCGTAGCCGGCGACGCGCGCCCGATCCGACGGCGTGCGGAGCTTCTCGGTCGGCGAATCGTGGCCGAAGTAGTTGAGGTCCTTCATCTCCTGCGAATGGCCGCGCGCGGCGACCACCAGCCGCTCGTCGAGCTCGAACGGGGGCAGCAGCAGCGTGCGGCGGTAGTCGTTGGTGGCGACGTAGTTCGCGTACTCGTCGGGGTCGGCGCTGGTCAGCACCCTCGCGTTGTAGGCGTCGAGCGCATCCCAATGGAAGTCGCGCAGCACCGCCCGCTCCCACGGCGAGAGGTCGGCGCGCAGCAGCTCCTCGCCGCGCTGCAGGAACGGCAGCAGCCGACCGGCCTTCCACTGGAGCAGCGCGAACAGCACCTCCTCGAGACCGGCTCCGGTGCGGCCGGGCAGCACATGGACCTTCGCGCCCTGCGGCGAGACCGCCGGGAACGGATCGGCCACCTCGCCGTGCCAGGCGCGCCGATAGTCGAGCAGCGCCGCCAGCGCCGGCTCCAGCCGCTCGAGGCGCAGCAGCAGCGCCTCGGCGGCCGGCGGGTCGAGCCGCGTGAAGGCGAGCTCGTCATTCTTGCGCAGCTGGGCGTAGAGCCGCGCCTTCTCCGCCAGCCGCTTGCGGAACTCGTCGACCTGCGGCTGCTGCGGCTTGTCGTACTTCGCGATCAGGTCGAGCGCCGCGGTCGCGTCCGGCTGCCAGGCGTCGAGCTGGGCCAGGCGCTGGCGCCGCAGGCTGGTGCTGATGCGATAGGACTGGATCCAGTCGCGCGGCGCCTCGTACAGCTGCGCGAGTTCGACCACGATGCGATCGGTCGCCGCGACGAGGCGCGGCGCGAACTCGTCGATGGCGCCCGCGGGCGCGCCGAGCACCTCCGCCAGCGTGAGCGGCGCGTCGACCGACAGCGCCTGCTCGAGCCGCGTCGCCAGCGCTTCGAGGGCGCGGCGGCGGTTCACCTCAGCGGCTGGCAGGAAGGCGCCGCGATGCCACGAGTAGCCGCCGTTCGGGAGCTCCTCGCCGCGCTCGCGCGCCAGCAACGCGTCGACGCGCTCCTTCTGCCCCGGATCGGCGGTGAGCGCGGCATGGAGCTGTTCGGTCGCGGCGTCGGCGAGGCCGCGCCAGAAGGCGAAGCGCGCGAGCTCGACCCGTTCGCCCGGCGCGAGCGGCAGCGTCACGAGGAACGAGAACGTCAACGGCGCCGGGAAGATCGCCCACGGTTTCTTCGCCACCACGCCGGCGCGGGTCAGCGTCGCACCCTCGAGGTCGGCAGCGCTCACCACCAGCCCGCTGTCGGGCCACGGCAGCGGCTGGCCCTGCTGCGCGGCGTCCGCGATGCGGGCGACCAGCTGCGCGAACAGGCTCGCCTCGGCCAGGAAGTCGGCGGCCGAGCTGGCGACGTGGCGGGCGAGCGCCGCGTCGTCGAGTCGCGCGACCAGCGCCGCGAGCTCCGCCTGTGCCGGAGCGAATGCCAACTTCCGCCGCGCCTGCTCCAGCCGCTCGAGCAGCGCGCTGACCTCGCCGGGCTGGACCGCGGGCGCCGGCGGCGGCACCATCGGCGCCGGCTCGGTGACGGACGGAGGCGCGTCGGCCTGGCGGAGGGCCAGCAGGAGGCAGGCAAGCCGCTCGAACATGCCGAGGGATTACCGCACCATGGGCGTTTCGTCACGCGTCGCGTGGCAGCCATGCACGCGGGCCAGGAAGCAGACGGGCGAGGTGAGGCGGCCGGATGCGGGGTCGGCGCGGCCGCGGCGGGGGTGACGCCGGCCGCGCCTTTGCGCTCGGAAGGGTGAGGGCGGATGCCGGCGCCGCGCGGGTGCGGGGCGGCCGGTCCGTTCCGCCGGCTCGAATGGGGGAGGTCCGATGCGACGAGGGGATGTGGCGAACGTGGGCTTTCGTTCGGCTCGCGGCGGGGGCGTGCGGCGCTGGTCGCGGCGACCGTCCTGGCCGCGACCGGCTGCGTCGGCGGCACCGGCGCCGGTCGGATGCAGAAGCCCGAATACCTGAGAGCGGCCGCAACTACTCGTACGCCGTGTTCAACGGCGACGACCGCCTGCTGCACAGCCCGATCGACGCGCTCGACCGTGAGGTCGCGCTGCGGCGCGCGGTGATGCCGGACCGGCCGATCAGCGACGTCTACGTGCTGGTGCACGGCTGGGACTGCCTGCGCGACGCCGGCAACCTGTCGAGCGCGTCGGTCCTCCTGATCCTCGAGCGCACTCTGGCGGCGCGGCCGCTCCGCCCTGGTCAGAACGGCTTGCTGCTGGCGATGGGGCCCGGCTTCTGCTCGGAGCTGGTGCTGCTGCGCGGGTGAGCCGCCGCCCGCTCACGATCCGCGCTTCTCCTTCACCTTGAACTCGCGCGAGCCGTCGGCGGTCAGTTCGATGGTGCCGGCGCGCGGCGACTCGACGCGGGCGTCGCGCCAGCGGCCGTCGGCGCCGCGCTCGGCCAGGCGGACCTCGACGTCGTAGCGGCCGAAGGCCGGCAACCGCAGCGTGGCGGCGCCGTCGGTCAGCGCGGCGCGGCCGCGCCAGTCGAGTTCGCGCAGCAGGCGGTCGTGCGGGCGCAATTCGAGCCGCACAGGGACGCGGCCGTCGTCGCGTTCGCTCCAGTCGGTCAGGATCAGCGTCACGGACGGCGCCGGCTCGAGCGGCAGGTCGATGCGACCGATGCGCTGGTTCACGCGCGCGACGCGGAAGCCGTCGGCGTGGAGCGTCATCCGCGTCGTCTCGCCGAAGAAGGGCACGGTGAGCCCGCGCGGTCCGAGCGACTGCTGCTCGCGATTCGGCTGCTCCTCGTCCCCGAGCAGGACGCGCCCCTCCGTGACGATCGATCCGTCGAGAGCGAGCGGCACCAGCGTCGTCGTCGGCACGAAGGCCGCGGGATCGATGCCCTGGAGTCGCGGATCAAGGGTGAGCGCTTCCGCGACGATCTCGATGCCCGGAACGCGCAGCAGCTCGACGCTCTTGTTCCAGCCGGCGAACGCCAGCACGAAGTCGTGCGTCCCGACCGGCAGCAGCTCCCAGCGCAGATGGCCCAGCCGACCCGGCGTCTCGCGTCTCGAGCTGCTGCCGCCCGACTCCTCGAGTCGCGCCACGAACCAGCGCGGAGGCAGCGCTCCGTCGGCGCGCAGCGACGCCTCGCAACTGCCGCCGCGGCGCAGCACCAGCTCGACGTCGCGCGATCCGGGCGCGATCTCCAGCGGCGACAGCCGCAGCAGACCGCTCCGATGGGCAAACAGCTGGAAGACGGGACCGGCGGCGCGTGCATGGAGCGTGAAGAGGCCGTCCGCACCCGTCTTCATGGACAACGTGATGCGTGCGTCGTCGCCCTGCTCCGCGATCCAGGCCGAGGGGCGGTCGACCGCTGCCGCGACGTGGGTGTCCGCGAGCGGCGCGCCGGTCTCGTCGACGACGCGACCGGCCGCCAGGAGCGGCCGCGCCTCGAAGCGGATGGCGCCGAGATCGAGCACGCCGCGTTCCGGCAGCGTGAACTCGACCAGCGCCTCATGTGACGGCGCATGCGGATCGGCTGCGGTCAGCACGAACAGCGCGCGCCGGTTGTCGGCGGGGGGCGTCGTCGCCGCGTTGCGTTTGCGCCGCCGGTCGCGCTCGCGGCGGTCGCCCTGCGCCAGACCGGCGCCGTCGAACTCGAACGACCCATCGGCGCCGCTGTCGACGCCGACGGCGCTGCCGGCGACGGAGAGCGGCAGGCCGGGCAACGGCCGGCCATCCGCGGCGATCGCGCGGCCGCGGATCCGCAGTTGCGTCGGCGGCAGCAGCAGTTCGATCGCGACGACCTCGCCGGCGCGCCGCGGCCCGTCGATGTCGCGACGGACGCGGGCGTGGCCGGGCGCGCTCGCCTCGATCCGCGCGGTCCAGCCGAGCTCCACCGGCGCGACGCGCACCGTGCCGTCGTCTTCGCAGAGCAGCGCGCCGCTCACCTCGGCGCCGGCCGGGCCGCGCGCCTGGAACGAGATCGCACCGTCGGCCAGGGGACGGTCGTCCGCGCCGCGCACGGTGAAGGTCACCCCGCCGGCGGGCGGAAGCGTCAGCGCCACGCGCAGCGGCGCAGCGGCAGTCGCCGGCGGATCGGGCGGCAACGTGACCCGCTGCCGCACGCCGCTGCCGACGACGCCGCGGATGGCGACGAGCCACTCGCCGCCGGCGCGGCGGGAGGCGGTCGCTTCCTCCGAGCGCCGCGGGAGCCGCATGCCGAGCAGTTCGAGGTCGAGGTCGGCGAAGCGGGCGATCCCGTCAGCGCCGGTGGTGGCGCTGACGGCGGGCTGGAACGGATCCCCATCCTTCGGTCCGAAGCCGACCTCGACGCCGGCCTGCGCGGCGCCGCCGGCGTCGGCGACCTGGACCTCGACCACGAACGGCGGCTCGATCAGCAGCTCGACCGGAAAGAAGGTCGCCGGCGCCAGCCGCACGGCGCCGCGGCCGCCGGCGGCGAACGCGAACGCGGTCGCCGGATCGAGCGTGCGCGGCAGCCGGCAGCGGCCGGCCGGATCGGTCGCCAGGCGGACGGCGCCCGCCGCTGTCAGCTGCGTCGAGTCGCGCAGCGTGGCGAACGTGGGCGCAGCGCCTTCGGCCGCACGACACCAGAGCACCGTCGCGTGCGCGACCGGGCTCCGGTCGGGCGCCAGCACCACGAGCTCGACGCCGTCGTGGCCGCCGTCGGCGAGCGGAAGCGCGGCGACAGCGGCCGGCAGCAGGCGCGGGTCGAGCTCCGCCGAGTCGGCGGCGGCCATGACCTCGCGCGTCGACGCAATCGACGCGTTCGGCCGTGCGGGCGCCGACTCGGCACTCGCGCGAGCGTCGGCTGCCGCCGCCTGCGGATCGGCATGCTTCCGCGCTGGCGGTGCCTGCAGCCGCGGCCCGCCCGGATCGCGCACGATCCAGGCGACCATGCCGCCGCCAAGCAGCAGCGCGCCGAGCAGGGCGAGTCCGCGAGTGGACGAACGCATGCCGATACGATGCCGTCCCGATGTCGATCGAGCGATTCGCTCCCGCCGCCGCCATGAACCCGCCACCCGGCGGTCGGTGGTGGCTCCTCTTCACGCTCGCGACGCTGCTGGTCCTGCTCGCCTACCGCGGCTCCCTCGACCATCCGTTCACGCGCGACGACACCGCCCATTTCGCCGACCGCGCGCGCTGGGAGCGGCCGCCGGACGACTGGGGGGCCCATTTCCGCGAGGAGTTCTGGGCGAAGGGCGGGCGGAGCGGGCTCTACCGGCCGTTGACGGCGCTGACGATCCAGGCGCAGCTCCGGGCGGGGGATGGGCTGCCGCCGGCCGACGTGGTGCCGGCGCCACCGGCGCCGCGCGCGCTGCGGATCGGCAACCTGCTGCTGCTGGCGGCGGCCGCAGCCAGCGCCGGCTGGCTGGCGGCGCGCCTCGGCGCGACGCGGCTCTGCGCGCTGCTGACGACGGCGTTGGTGGCGTGGCACCCGCTGCTGTCGGAGGACGCGCTCGAGATCGTCAGCCGCAGCGAGACGCAGGCGGCGCTCGGCGTGCTGCTGGCGGCGGGCGTCCTCGTGCGCGATCCGGCGATGAGCTGGTCGCGCGCGGCGCTGGCGGGTCTCTGCTTCCTGTTCGCCCTCGGCTCGAAGGAGGGGGCATTCGCGGCGTTCCCGGCGTTGCTGCTGCTGGGGCGCCTGGCGCTGCGGCCGGTGATGGCGCTGACGGCGGCGCTGCTGGTGGCGCTGGTGGGGCGGGTCGAGGTCTTCGGCGACCTGGTCGGTTTCGATCCGGCGCAGACCGCGTTCGTCGACAACCCGCTGATCGCGGCCCCCCTCGCGACGCGGCTGTGGACGGGACTGTCGGTGCTCGGGCGGCAGCTGCTGCAGCTGGCGTGGCCGGAGCGGCTGTCGGTCGACTGGTCGTACGCGGCGATCACGCCGCTCGAGCCGTTCGGCGACGCCCATGCGTGGCTCGGTGCGGCGGCCGTGGTCGCGGCGCTCCTCGCGCTGGCCGTGGCGTGGCGGCGTGGCGCGCACGGCACGCTGTTCGGGCTGCTGCTGGCGCTCTGCAGCTGGTTCCTCGTGTCGAACATCGCGCGCCCGGTCGGCACCGTGATGGGCGAGCGGCTGTTCACGCTGCCGGCGATCGGGCTGCTGATCGCGGGCGCGGTGGCGCTCGCCCGCGCCAGCCGGTTCGCCCGCGCCGCAGGGCTCTTCCTCCTGCTGCCGGCGCTGCTGGCGTTCGGCTGGCGGACCGATCGACGCGTCGCCGATTGGCGCGACGGGCTCACGCTGTATTCGGCGGCGGAACGCGTGGTGCCCGGGAGCGCGCGCGTGCAGGCGACGCTGGCGCATCTCCAGTTCGTGCGCGGCCGGCCGGAACTGGCCGCGGACCACGCGACGAAGGCGATCGAGCTGCTGCCCGACTACGGCAAGCCGCACGCGACGCTGGCCAACTGCCTCGCCGCGCAGCGCCGTCTCGGCGCCTCGCTCGTCCATCTCTGGCTGGCCGCGCGCGCGACCGGAGCCGACGCCGAGCTGGTCTTGCAGCTCGAAGCGGCGCGGGCGAAGGTGCTGCAGGACGAACGCGCCCGCCTCGACTTCCTCCGCCACGGCCGCGGGCAGGTGGCCGCGCAGCCCGGTTCGGCGCTGCACCAGGCGCTGGGCGAGGAGCTTGCGCGCGTCGAGCGCGGCGGTCGCTGAGCGGGCCGGCAGCGCCCGCGTCGGGCCGGATCAGCCGGCGGCAGGCAGCTCCTCGAACGCGAGGTTCAGCACCGGCCACTCCTGCCAGCCGACGAAGTCGAAGTGCCACCATTCATGGGGGTGGACGGTGAAGCCGACGGCCTCCAGCGCGACGCGCAACGTCTCGCGGACCCAGCGTTCGTGGGCGCTGCCGCCGGGCCAGCGCGGGTTGGCACGGGGCGAGAATTCGTCGTAGCCGCTCGGGGCGGCGAGGAGCAGGCCGGTGGCGGCGTCGCACAGCGAGACGTCGACGGCGCAGCCGCGATTGTGGCGCGAGCCCTGCAGCGGATCGGCCACCATCGCGTGATGCTGCGGCGGCGTCGCGGCGTGGAACAGCCGGGTCACGTGCCACGGCCGGTAGGCGTCGTGCACGATCAAGCCGAGGCCCGCCGCCGCGAGGCGCGCCTGCGCGCGGACCAGCGCCTGCGCCGCCGGCCGCTGCAGGAAGGCGCGCGGCTGCGCATAGACCGGCGCGCCGAGGAAGTTGTCGGCGGTGGCGTAGCGGATGTCGAAGCGCAGGCCGGCGCCGAGCGCGGCGAGGTCGACCAGGTCGGCGGCGCGCGGGGCGGACAGCAGCGCGGCCGGCGGCTTGGCCAGCCGCGCGGCGAGCTCGAGCTCGGCCAGCGGCGCCGTCGGCGTGATCCGGAAGGGTGCGCCATCTGGCGGCTCGATCGCGCGCCGTGCGAACCAGATCCCGGCCATGAAGGCGCCCGTCACCCGGCCGTCCGCGCCGCGGACGAAGCAGAGCTCCTCGCGCTCGTAGAGGCTGCCGTCGGGGAAGACGAAGCGGTCGGCGGCGAGCCGGCGCGGCCGGTCAGTGAAGTGCCATTCGACCTGCGTCTCGAGCGCGCCATCGGCTTCGCGGACGTAGAGGATCGCGTGATCGGGGCCGTACTCGCCGAGCAGCGGCGTGAGCTCGGCCGGCGGCGGCGCCGGGCGCGGTGGTAGCGCCGGCGGCGCCGCGACGGTGGCGTCCGTCGCGGTCGGTGCGGTCAGCGCCGGCGGTGGCCGGCCTTCGCGCAGCGCGCGCGCCCGGCGCAGCGCGTCGTTGGCGCGCCGCCAGAGGAGGCGCTGGACGCAGTCCTTCGCCGCCGTCGCCACCACACCGAGCCCGACGTCGGGCAGGAGCACCAGCAGCGTCGAGGCGCCGTAGACCGCGCCGTCGTGGTTCCAGCGGCGCGTCCCTTCCCACTCGTCGATCCAGAGGCCGAAGCCGAAACCGCGCGCGCCGCCGCTGCCGTCCTGCACGGTGGTCAGCTCCGCCAGCGATTCCGCGCGGATCGGCACGCCGCCGTGTTCGCTGCCGCCGCGCAGGAAACACTGCGCCGCGCGGGCGAGGTCGGCGATCGGCGCCTCGAGATTGCCGGCCGGCCCGATGCCGAACGGGAAATCGGGCGCCGGCCACGGCGGGAGGTGGTCGGCCCACAGCACTCCCGGCGCGAGGCGCTCGCGGTCCCCTTCGCGCCGCTCGAAACGGCTCTCGAGCAGTCCCATCGGCTGCAGCACGCGCCGCTCGACGGCTTGCGCGAACGGTTCGCCGCCGGCGAGCTCGACCACGCGGCCGACCGCCGAGATCCCGGCGTTGCTGTACTTGGTCCGCGTGCCCGGCGGGTCGATCAGCGCGGTGTCGGCCAGGCTCGCGACGCACTCCGCCAGCGCGGGCGGCGTCGCATCGAAGTAGCTGCCGCGCGGCGGCTCGCGGACGAGGCCGGAGCGGTGCGCCATCAGCTGGCGCAGGGTGATCGCCGCGGCGCGCGGGTCGGCGGGCAACGCGTCGGGCAGCCAGCGCGCGACCGGCTCGTCGAGCGTGAGCACGCCACGCTCGACCAGCTGCAGGACCGCGAGGTCGGTGAAGACCTTGCTCACCGAGCCGGCGCGGAAGCGCAGCTCCGCCACGCGGGTCCCGGCCGGCGCGACGCCGCCGCTCCAGAGGATCGTGTCGCGATCGACCAGGGTGAGCGCCAAGGCCGGGATCCCCGCGGCAGCGGCGTCGGCGGCGAGCGCCGCGGCGAGGTCGTCCCACGCGTCCGGCGGGAGGGGCGCGGTCGCGGTCGCGGTCGCCGGCGCCGGCGCCGAAGGCGCGACGATCCAACTCGCGCAGCCACCGCTGCCGCCCCCGAGGGCGAGCAGCAGCGTCGCGCACGCCACGCCGATCCGGTCGCGATCCCTTCGCAGTCGCAGCCCCATCGTCGTCTCCCGTCCTGATCGGCGCCGGCATAGCATGGCCGGGATGGCCGATCGACCGACCCTCCTGTTCGACGTCATGGGCACGCTGGTCTACGACCCGTTCGAGGTCGAGGTCCCGCGCGCGCTCGGCATGACGTTCAGCGAGGTGCTGGCGGCCAAGCACCCCACGGCGTGGGTCGAGTTCGAGCACGGCGACCTGACCGAGGCCGAGTTCCTGCCGCAGTTCTTCGCCGACGGCCGCTGGTACGACCACGCCGCCCTGCTGGCGTCCTTCGCCGACCACTACCGCCTGCTCGACGGCATCGAGCCGCTGCTGCGCGAACTGGCGCGCGAAGGGCTGCGTCCGCAGCTGCTCTCCAACTACCCGATCTGGTGGCGCAAGGTCGAGGCGGCCACCGGGCTCGCGCGCTGGTGCGACTGGCGATTCGTCTCGTGCGAGACGCGGCTGCGCAAGCCCGACCCGGAAGCGTTCCTGCGCGCCACCCGCGAGCTCGACGTGACGCCGTCGGCCTGTCTGTTCGTCGATGACGTGGCGAAGAACGTGGCGAGCGCGGCGCGGCTCGGCATGCGGACACACCTGTTTCGCAACGCGGCAGGGTTGCGCGAGGCCCTCGCGCGCCTGCGCGTGCTGCGCTGACGGGCCTCCCGGCGCACTTCCCCGAACCGGAGCCCGGACGAGCATGCGGACCGAACGTGCGTGGTGGACGGCGGCCATCGTGGCGGTGGCGGCGTGCGGCGCCGTGCTGGTGCCGTGGTTCGTCCGCGTCCACCGCCGGCTGCATCCGGCCGCGATCGTCGAGCGGCGCTGGCGCGCGAGCTGCGCGAGGCGCTCCATCCGCTGGGGGCGGCCGATCCCGCCTGGCTGGAGCGCGTCCGTTCCGTCGTCGTCAGCGCCGGCTGCAGCGAGGCCGACCTGCTGGCGCCGCCGCCGCCGGACGGCGTCGCCAGCCGCCATTGCCCGCGCTGCCACCAGCGCTTCGCCGCGGCGGTCGCGACCTGCAGCGAGTGCGCCGGGATCGCGCTGCGGAACGGGTGAGGCCGGAAGCGCCGGTCAGTTCGCGGCCGTCGCGGCGGGGGCGTCG
This sequence comes from Planctomycetota bacterium, assembly GCA_016872815.1. GTDB lineage: Bacteria > Planctomycetota > B15-G4 > B15-G4 > SIAN01 > SIAN01. The sequence goes on along the minus strand of VGYY01000045.1, from coordinate 7,006 downwards.
CGCTGCAGCTGGTAGAGGCCGCGCTCGACTCGCTCGACGTCGTCCATCTGCGCCAAGCGGTTCGCGACGATGATGCCGAGGTTCTCGCTCTTCGACGCGTAGCCCGCCGCCTGCACCGCCGCGCAGATCTCGCTCACCCGCAACGGTCCGACCACCCGCTCGAGCACCGCCCGGATGAAGGCCGTCAGGCTGCCCTCGCGCGTGCCGTCTCGCGCCGCGGCCGGTTTCGCCCGCGCGCCGCGCGCGGGCGACCGGCGGCCGACGGCGACCGCAGCGCCGCCCTTGCCGCGGCCGGTCGCGGCCTGCCGGCGACCCGGCGCCGCCGAGCCGCCCAGCAGCATCGCCTGCAGCGTCTCGCCGAGCTCGTTCACTTCGGCCGCCAGCTGCTGCTGTCGCCCGAGCAACTCGCGCAGGTCGCGTTCCTTCGCGTCGAGCGCGCGACGGAGATCGGCGAGGGTCTGCGGGGCGGCGAGACGCGGATGTTTCATGGGAGTCCTGGGCGGCGACGTCCTGGGCGGACGGGAACCGCATCACGAGCGATCGCGGCCGGGCAGGCGGGCGCGGGAAGATAGCGATCGCGGCTTCACTCGGGCGAGACGTCGGCCGGTGGCTCGGCCGCGGTCAGCCGCTTCGCGGTGGCCGGTGCGGTCGGCTTGAGCAGGCCGAGCAGCACCAGCGCCGCGACGACCAGCAGCGTGCCGCCGAGGATCAGCGGCGTCGGCGTGCGCGCGAAGAACAGGCGGTCGAACAGGAGCCCGAACAGCGGGCCGGCCATGGTCACGGCGGTCGCCCGCGCCGCGCCGGCGCGCTTCAACCCCTCGGTCAGCGTGACCTGACCGATCAGCCCGACGGCCACGACGCCGAGGTAGCCGATCCACTCGCCGGACGTCGCCGGAAGGAGGCGCAGTGCAGCGCCGACGGGTGCATGCGCACCGGCGGCGCCGGCCCCCCCGTGGACGGCGTTGGGCGGCGTGCCACCGAGCCACGCGGCGAGCGAGTCGAGCAGCGACCACGGCGTGAAGCACGAGACCAGCGACGTCGGCAGCATCACCAGCGAGAACCAGAAGACGATCGTGAGCGGCGACTCGGTGGCCGAGATCCGCCGCACGGTGATGTAGGCGAAGCCGGAGAGGAGCGCACCCATCAGTCCGATGGCGGCGTTGCGGTCGATCTCGCCGCCGACGCCGATCGCGAGCGCGAGGCCGGTGAACGCCGCCGCGACCAGCGGCCAGTGACCCGGGCCGGACCGCTCGCGCAGGAGCCACGGCGCCAGTGCGGCGACGAAGACCGGGTGGCTGTACTGGATCAGGACCGCCTGCCCGCTCGGCAGATGCTGGGTCGACCAGACGTAGCAGCTGATCGCGAACCAGCCGATGGTGCCGCGCAGCAGCAGTCCCGCGCGGTCGCAACCGGCGAGGTCGACGCCGCGCAGCCGTCCCCAGGCGAAGAAGAGCGCGGTCATGACCACCGCCCGGGCGGCGATGATGCTCTGCGGCTCGATGCCGGTGAGCCACTTGCGCGTGAATGGCGCCATCGCCGCGAACGCGGCGGCCGACGCGACCATCAGCCAGAGCCCACGGGTGTCGGCGCGGCGGAACCGGTCGGCGTTCATCGCGCTTCCTGCAGCCGCCACTCCGCGTCGAAGAAGCCGGCCGCCAGCACCCCGCCGTCGCCCGTCGCCAGGAAGCCGGCGTCGAACAGCGCGTAGTCGGGATAGCCGACGCCGCTGGTGAACGGCAGCAGCGCATGGCCGAGGCGCGTGCCGAGCGCGCCGCTGTCGGCCATCAGTCCGACCTGGCCGAGGCGCGGGCTCGGCAGCACGACGCAGGCGCCGAGCGCCGCGCCGGTGAACTTCCGCTCGCCGAGCCGCAGCGCGCCGCGGTGCGCGTCGAACGGCGCCTCCTCCGGCACCAGCGCCCCCCAGGCCGCGTTGCTGTCGCGATTGCCGTAGAGGATGACCCCGGTCAGGAACTCGCCGGCGACGTCGGCGGCGCAGAGCTGCAGCCAGCGCACGTCGCTCATCACCGGCGCGCGGCCGTTGCCGCGGTACCACCAATGGGTGGCGTCGTGGCGTGCCCGTTCGAGCAGTTCGCGGTCCTCGGCGTCGTCGCCCTGCGTTCCGTGCACGAGGATGAACTCGTGGTCGAACGCGCGCTTGAACGGCCCGCCGCCCTGGGTCCAGCCCTGACCCGACTCCTTGCGGGCGGCGGTCCAGCCGCTCCCCGATCGCGCCGCGCTGCGCGCATCGAACGGCTGCCAGCCGTCCGCCGTCCGCAGCAGGTCGACCGCCCCGGACTCGAGCTCGTGCGGCAGCTCCTGCTGGTCGACCCGCCAGAGGATGCCCGGTTCGCCGTCGGGCGGCATCAGCTGCAGCCGGCCCACGTTCCCGGTCTCGACCACGACCGTCCGCGACGCCGGATCGAAGCGGCCGCGCACGCGGAACGGCTCGCCGTAGCGCGCGAGCTCGACGACGCGCACCCACTCGCAGGTCGCCTGCGTGGACGGATCGAGCCCGAGGAAGTCGACGTCGGCAGCGGGCACCGGACGGCGCGAGCGGCGGAACAGCGCGAAGATGGCGGGCCAGTCGAGACAGTCGACGCCGGCGCTCGCGGCGCCATCCCACCAGTGGCCGGCGCCCTCCTCGAAATGGGCGGCGGGCGGCGCGCCGGCCGCGGTCAGCGCCGCGATCAGCGCGCGCGCCTCGCTGGCCGGGACGTTGTCGTCGGCGCTGCCGTGCAGGACGTAGGTCGGGATCTGGACGAGGTTCGGCACCAGGTCGAGCGTGCGCGAGGCGCCGTCGGCGGCGGACCAGAGCGCTGCCAGCGCCGCATGGGGCGGGGCGACCGGCGGCCGGCCGCCGTAGCTGTCGAAGCTCGACCAGCCGGCACTCGGCGCGATGGCGGCGAAGGTGGCGGGGTCATTGGCGGCGAGGTGCCACGTCCCGTGGCCGCCCATCGAGTGACCGGCCAGGAACCGGCGCGCCGGGTCGACCTCGCGCGTCGAGGAGAAATGATCGAGCACGTCGAGCGCGTCGCGCCGGCCCCAGTCCTGCCAGTCGAAGCCGAAGCGCCGCCGGTTGGTGGGGGCGACGATCCAGAAGTCGTCTTTCGCGGAGTAGGAGCCCGCGTGGCCGACGCAATCGACTCCGGCGCCGTGCAGCGTGAGCAGCAGCGCGCTCGCCTCGCCGTCGGTGGGCGGCAGCACCGCGAACGCCTGCGCCGAGCCGTCGACGCCCGAGCGATAGGTCTCGCGGCGCAGTTCGAGCGGCGACTTCACCGCGAGCGTCAGCGTCGTCGCTGCCGTCCGGCCGCCGGCCCGCACGCGCACCGGCAGCTCGACGCGGCCGGGCGCCGCGAAGGCCGGATGGTCGTCGTCGGGGAACGGCGCGAACGCCAGCTTCAGCACGCCGCGCGGCGGCAGGCCGCACGGCTCGCGCAGGCGGCCGGGCGCGAAGGGCGGGCGGGCGGCCGTCGCGTCGGGACCCGCGCGCTCGCCCCACTCGAGGACGACGTCCGGCAGCGCCTCGTCGCTGGCGTTCATCACGACCAGCCCGATCCACGCCGGCTGCGGCTCCCCGGCGACGAGTTCGGGCAGCGTCGAATCGCACGGATCGAGGAGGAGCGGCGCCGGCGCCGGCGTGATCGTCAGGCGGAAGCCGCCGCGGATCCCGGTCACCAGCAGCCGGTTCGTTCCCTTGCGCAGCGCGATCGGCAGGCCGCCGACGCCGTCGCCGTAGACGTCGCCGACTTGCGGCGTGCCTTCGACCCAGAGCGTCGCCGCGCCGGTCAGCCGGGCCAGCACGACCTCGTCGCGCGGCCACTCGATCGTCGCAGCGGCGGCGGCGAAGGCGCCCTCGACCTGCCCTTCCGCGCCGGCGCTGACGGGCTGCCAGCTCATCGGTGTGCCCAGTTCGCCGGTGAGCGACGCTCCCGGCTGCGGCGTCGGTGCGGAGCGGTCGAGCAGATGCGCGGCGAAGATCGCGCTTGGATTGAACGGACGCCGGCCGCGCTGGTCGACCGGTGCGATGGCGAGCCAGTCGCGCACGACGTGCGGCTCGTCCGCGGGCGCGGGCGCCGGTGGGTGCGCGAGGGCGATCGCGAGGATCGTGCGGATCATCGGCGGGCTCCGTCGCGTCGCTGCGGGGCGGCGCGAGGCGCGCGATCATGCCGCCGCCGACGAAGCGGGGGAGCGAGCTCGCGCCCGCTCCCCCGAGTCGTCGTTTCGTCGGCGATCGATCCGCGCAAAGCCCTTGGAGGAACCCCGGACCAAGCCCGACCGACCGGTGCGGGTCGGGCGGCGGAAGGGGGCGCCGTCCCAGGCTCCTACGGCAGGATGTCGATCGCGTCCAGGTTCTCCGGGGCGAGCCCGAAGAGCCCACCGTCGAGTCCCAGCGACCAGCTGCCCGAGGGGTTCGAGCCCCAGCTCGTGCCGGCGAAGTTGGCGATGTCGTCGTTCTGGCCGCTGACTGGCCCCGGCACCGCGAAGTCGCCCTCGGTCGAGATGTACATCGTGCTGAGCGCGGCGTCGTAGCACAGGCCGTCGACATCCTCGGTCGAGGTGTTGAGACGGACGTCGGAGTCGCGGCCGTTGAGGAACATCGACCACGAACCCGACGTGTTCTTGCCGAGGCTGGTCGGCACGAACAGCACGACATCCTCGTCGAAACCCGACACCGACGGCACCGCAAGCGCGCCGTTCACCGAGATCAGCAGGTTGCCGGCGCCGTCGTGCGCAAGGGCGTCGATGTTCTCGCTGACCGTGTCGAGACCGACGTCGCTGCCGTCGAAGTAGAACTCGAAGTGGCCGAAGCTCGAGGCGCCCCACTGATAGGGGACGAAGCGGACGATGTCCTCGTCCTCGACCAGGTCGCCGTTGGGGCCGCCGAACAGGCACGGGATCGTCGCCTGCACCGCGAACGAGAGCAGCATCGTGCCGTCCGGCAGGACGCACATGGCGTCGACGTTCTTCGGGATCGGGATCACCAGCGTCGGGTCGAACACCAGCGTGTACACGCCGGTGACCGGGTCGAGGTGCCAGACGTCCCACTTGTCCATCGCGTGGCCCGCGACGGTCGTGTTGCGCTTCAGCGAGAAGAGGATGCCGCTGCTCGGCAGCGACGGTGGCGGCGGAACCTGCGCCAGCGCCTGCTCGAAGTTGAGGCGACCGCCGGTGACGGTGAGACCCGACCACGCGGCGATCGGGTCGGCGCTGTTCAGGATCCAGTCCTTCACGTCGAGCGCGTTGCGGGTGCCCGAGACCGCGAAGAGCATCGTCGCGACGCCGGCGACGTGCGGGCACGCCATCGACGTTCCCGACAGGGTGGCGTAGCTGTTGGTCGGATAGGTCGAGTAGATGCCGTCGCCGGGCGCGGCGAGGTCGACGCTGATCGGGCCCCAATTGCTGAACCACGCCACGCCGTCGCTCGAGTTGCTGGCGGCGACGCAGAGCACGTTGTCGAGGTCGTAGCCGCCCGGCAGCCAGTTCTGCCCTTCGATGTTGAGCGAGTTGTTGCCGGCGGCGGCGACGAACAGGTGGCCGCAGTCGCCGGCGTCGTCGATCCCGTCGTAGAGCGCCGTGTCGACGCCGTAGCCGCCCCAGGAGTTGCTGGAGAGGTGGATCTGCTTGGCGACGCAGTAGTCGATCGCCTCGAGCGCGTCCGCCGTGTTGCCCGATCCGGCCGCGCTCAGGAACTTCAGCGCGACGATGCGCGCGTTCCAGCAGGCGCCGACCACGCCGATGCCGTTGTTGCCGACCGCGCCGATGGTGCCGGCGCAGTGGGTCCCGTGGCCATGGTCGTCCATCGGGTTGCCGTCGTTGTTGATGGTGTCGACGCCGTAGATGTCGTCGATCCAGCCGTTCAGGTCGTCATCGATGCCGTTGCCGGCGATCTCGTCGGGATTGACCCACATGTTGGCGGCGAGGTCGACATGGTCCCATTGGACGCCGGTGTCGATCACCGCGATGGTGACGGCGGTGGCGTCGGTGGCGGTGTCCCACGCCTCCGGCGCGTCGATGTCGGCGTCGTTCGCCTGGTTCATGCCCCAGAGCGAGGGGTACGACGGGTCATTCGGCGTGTTCTCCAGCCGGTAGATCCAGCTCGGCTGGGCGTACTTCACGCGCGGATCGGCGTTGAGCCGCTTCAGTGCGGCGCGCAGGTCGGCGCCCGGCGCCAGGACCAGCTCGAAGATCTGGTCGCGGTAGACCCGCTTGCCGCTGATGGCCCCGACGCTCTCCTCCAGCGCCTTCTTCAGGGCGAGGTCGCCGTCGACCTTCATGCGGTAGACGATCTTGTCGGGCTGATGTTCACGCGTCAGGTCGATCGCCGGCGGCAGGTCGGTCGCGTCCGGACGCGCGCCGTCCTGCGCGGTCAGAGACGAGTGGACCAGTGCGGTGCCGGCGATCCCTACGGTCAGCAGCGCGAGAGCGCCGCGCAAGGTGAGGCGAAGACCCATTCCAGTTGCTCCCTCTCTTGGTGCGATTCCCCTCGAGATCCCGCGACAAGGCGATCACCCAAGGTAGCTCTCCGGACCGATGCACAGGCATCGCCCCCGAGCGACCTACAGACGGATCAGGCCGGAAACCAGTTCCCTTCGGTCAGCCGTCCGGCGAGGAGTTCGCGCGCCAGCAGCAATGCCCCGGCTGCGGCGTCCCCGGCCGGGAGCGCGGCCGCGGCGACGCCCATCTGGCGCAGCCCGGCGACCACGGCGCGGCGCAGCGCCGGCGAATGGTCGAAGACGCCCCCGCCGAGGACCAGAGGCAGCGGCGCGTCGCCGAAGTCGAGCCGGCGGGCGACCGTCTTCGCCAGCAGCGCCAGTTCGTCGGCGGCGCGCCGGACCAGACCGGCGGCCACCGGATCGCCGCCGCCCGCGGCATCGAGCACCAGCGGTGCCAACGCCGCCAGTTCGGCGGGCGTGCCATGGGCGTGGGCGTGCCGGGCGATGGCGCGCGCGTCGTCGCTGCCGACGCGGTCGAAGATGGCGCGGGCCAGCGCGAGGCGCGCGGCGCG